>CBFHMY010000053.1:0-14474 GCA_965657055.1 uncultured Aliarcobacter sp.
CCCATTACCTAACATAATCGAATTCTTTATTATTAAATTTATTTAAATCTAAATTATGAACATCATAACCTAATTCTTTAAATCTTTCCACTAAAGGTGGGTGAGAATAATAAAAGAAAATATATAAAGGATGAGACAGAGGAAATGATTTATTTTCATTTGCAAGTTTTAATAAAGCACTAACTAAGTCCTCTTTTGAAGATAAATTTGAACCAAAATCATCAGCTGCATATTCATTATGTCTTGAAATCAAAGATATTAAAGGCATTAAGAAAAATGATAATATTGGAGAAAAAATCAAGAACACAGCAATAATAGCATATGGCTCATTATGTAATTTTAAGCCTAGAAACAATTCATCAGGTAAATTCCCAAAAATTGCAAAAAATACAAACATTACAACACCCATTATTCCGATATTTTTTATAATATCTCCATTTTTAAAGTGCCCTAATTCATGACCTAATACTGCTAATAATTCATTATGAGATAATTTTTCAACTAAAGTATCAAATAAAACAACTCTTTTTGTAGCACCTAATCCACCAAAATATGCATTTAATCTATTATCTCTTTTACTTGCATCTACTGAAAAAACACCTGAGCTTTTAAATCCAACTTCATCTAAAAGATTTTCAATTTTTTTCTCTAATTCTTCATCTTTTAATTTCTCAAATTTATCAAACATTTTATCTCTAATTACCGGATAAAGCATGTTGATTAAAATAATAATAGAGAAAATGAAAGCAAATCCCCAAATCCACCACATAGCAAAACTATTTATAATAAAACTAATTCCAGCAATAACTAATGAACCGAAAATCAAGAACAATAACGCAGTCTTAATAGTATCTTTTATAAATAATGCAGGAGTCATATTTGAAAAACCATATTTTTTATTTAATTTAAAAGTTGAATATAACTCGAAAGGAAGACCTAAAACCCAATTTATAATAATAAAACTATTTACAAAAGTAACAGCTTTTAATAACATAGAATCCATTTGGATAAGCGAGTCTAAAAAAGAAAGACCAAATCCAACCCATAAAATAAATAAGATAAAATCATAAAATGACGAAACAATAGCCATTTTCTCTTTTTCAATAGAGTAATTCGCAGCTTCTTCATATTTTTTTGAATCTAAAATAATTGGTTTTAATTTTTTTGCATCTTTTACATAACCAATTTGCATAAATGATGTGTAAGTATTAAATGCAAAATATAAACAATATGCAATAACAAAAATTTCTAACATTAAACATTCCTTGTATAATTTTTAATAATTTAATCATGTATAATAGCTTATTTTTACTTGATTTTTTGTAAATATATATTCTTTTATAATAACAGTTATCAATTAATACAAGAATGTCTTTATTGTTTTAATTAAAACTAATAAAAAAATTATCTATATCAGATATTATTTCTTTATTATTGGAAATCAGCATAGATTCATAGTTGTCTTCAAATGACTCTTTTGTCCAATTTACACTTCCTATTAGAGCAATTTTATTATCAAAAATTGCGATTTTTGTATGTAATTTTTTCTTGGAAATAATTATCTTTATATTATTGTCTTTTAAATATTTATAAATATCATTATCTTCTTTTACTTTTTTTTCATCTAATATTACTTCTATTTTTACACCATTTTCAGATGCTTTTACCAACTCTTTTGCAAATTTTTTATAAGAAAAATTATACATAGAGATTTTTATGATATCTTTTGAATTAGCAATTAACTCAACAATTTTATCTTTTGCTTCATCTGCTTGCTTTGGGAAAAAATATACATGATTTTGATTTAAATTAACTTCATTTGCAAATAAAGTAGAAGTGAAAAAAACAATAAATAAGAAAATCTTAAATTTTAACTTAATCATAAAACCCCCTAATTAAATATTTCAAATAATTCTTTTGGAATTTTTGAAGGTTTATAGTTTTTTAAAAAAGCTAATTTGAAAGTTCCTTGAAATAGTAATTCTTCATTTCGATAAACTTCTTGCTCCATAACAATAGAAGCTGCTTTTTTTTCAATAAGTTTAGTTTTTATTTCAAGTAAGTCACCAAATACAGCAGATTTAAAATACTCAGCTTGCACACTTTTAACCACAAAAAACTCATCGCCATTGTGTGGTGATAAGCCTTTTTGGAAAAAAATTTCAGAACGCGCACGTTCACAAAATTTTAAATAATTAGCGTAATATACAACACCACCACAATCTGTATCCTCATAATAAACCCTAATTTGCACTCTATAAACCCTTATTTTTATTTTTTACTTACTGCTAAAGTTTTTGTTTTAACTATTCTTTTTAAATAAATAACTCCAAGAGCTGGTAATGTTAATTCAAGTGAATATTCTTTATTATGCATTTGTTCTTTTTTTGCACTTAATTTTCCAATATTTCCATCATTTGAGCCTTCATAGTAAGATGATTGGGAGTTGAATATTTCTTCATATTCACCATCATATGGTACACCTAATTTATACTGACTTCTTTTTGAATCTGAAAAATTACATAATACATAAATATTATCTTCTTCATTATCAGATTTTCGAATATAGCTTAAGCAATTATGTTGATAATCCCCATTATCAATCCATTCAAAACCAATTTGTTTTTCATCATATTGATGTAAAGCTTTTTGATTTTTATAGATTAAGTTAAGATCTGAAAGCATTTTTTTAAGCTTTGAATGATAAGGATTTTCAAGCATATGCCAATCAAGACTTCCCTCATAATGCCACTCTGAATATTGAGCCAGCTCACCTCCCATAAAAAGAAGTTTTTTCCCAGGATGTGACATCATATATGCATACATAACTCGAAGATTTGCAAATTTATGTGCTTCATCTCCAGGCATTTTATTTATTAAAGAACCTTTCATATGTACTACTTCATCATGACTAAGTGGAAGCATAAAATGCTCATCAAAGGCATACCACAAACTAAATGTAAGTTGTGAGTGATGATGTTCACGATAAATTGGATCATAACTCATATATTTTAATGTATCGTGCATCCAACCCATATTCCATTTAAATCCAAAGCCTAATCCACCATCTGTAGTTCGTCCTGTTACCATTGGCCATGCTGTTGACTCTTCTGCTATCATCATAATGTCAGGGAATTCTTTATAAACACTTTCATTAAGTTTTTGTAAAAAAGCAACTGCTTCAAGATTTTTATTTCCACCATCTTTATTTGGTATCCACTCGCCCTCTTTTCTTGCATAATCAAGATGAAGCATTGAAGCTACGGCATCTACTCGTATTCCATCCACATGATATTTATCCAACCAAAACATAGCAGAACTAATTAAAAAAGATTTAACTTCATTTCGCCCATAATTAAAAATTATGCTTCCCCATTCAGGATGAAATCCTTGTCTAGGATCATCATGTTCATAAAGTGCTGTTCCATCAAAGTTAATAAGTCCATGCATATCTACAGCAAAATGAGAAGGAACCCAGTCCATAATAACACCAATATCATTTTTATGAAGTTCTTCTATTAAGTACATCAAATCTTCAGGTTCCCCAAAACGTGAAGTTGCAGAAAAATAACCTACAACTTGATATCCCCAAGAACCAAAATATGGATATTCACTAAGTGGCATAAACTCAACATGAGTATAGTTCATCTCTTTTAAATATGGAACTAATTCAAGAGCTAATTCTTTATATGTTAAGTAACGATTATCTTCAAGGGGGTTTCGTCTCCATGAACCTACATGCATTTCATAAACACTTATTGGTGCATCACAAGCATTATTTTTATAACGCTTTTCCATCCATTTTTTATCATTCCACTTATAATTATCTAGCTCATAAATACGTGAGGCTGATTTTGGAGCAACTTCACTATAAAAAGCAAAAGGATCACTTTTTTCATGAACTATATTATGAAATAAAGAAACAATATGATATTTATATGTAAGACCAATTGCTATATCTTCTATAAAGCCTTCCCAAATTCCAGATTCATCATCTCTTAATTGTAAAGGGTGCGCATCGATTTTATAGTTATTAAAATCCCCACGAACACAAACAGATTTTGCATTAGGAGCCCAAACTGCAAAATGAACACCTTTTTTTCCTTTATGTGTCATTGAATGAGCACCAAATTTCTCATACATTTTTGTATAAGAACCTTGTTTAAAAAGATAAATATCCATCTGGCTTAAAGTTGATAAATTATAGTACATTTTGTGTTGCATATTTGATCCTAGTTATGGTAGCTATTTAGCCGACCATTAATTATATGATGATAAATTTCTTCATAACCTTTTGCTGCATTACTCCATTCGTATCGCTTACTCATAGCATTTGAACGAAGTGCATTTATGCCTTCTTTATCATTATAATAAACATCAACTGCCCATTGAACTGTATTTAATAAACCACTTACTGTTGCATCGTAAAACTTAAATCCTGTACCACTTTTATGGTAAGCATCATAATTTTCTATTGTATCATCAAGTCCACCTGTAGCTCTTACTATTGGAATAGTTCCATATCTTAAGCTGTATATCTGATTCAACCCACATGGTTCAAAAAGTGAAGGCATTAAAAACATATCACTAGCTGCTTCTATTTTATGGGCAATTGTATTATCATAGCCTATATAAGATGCAAATTTATCTGGATACTGTTCTGCTTTTTCTTTAAAGAATTTCTCAGCCCATTTCTCTCCTGTTCCCAAAAGAACTATTTGTATATCCATTTCAAGAATTTTTTCAAAACAACTTGCAATTAGAGTTATTCCTTTTTGTTCAGCTAATCGACCAACAAAACCAATCATAGGTACTTCTGAACGTTGTGGTAAATTGAACTCTTTTTGAAGTTCAGCTTTACATTTTTCTTTTCCATCTAAACTATCAATATCAAAAGTATAAGGAATTAATTTATCAATAGTAGGACTCCATTCATCATAATCTACACCATTTAAAACACCAAAAAGTTTATACTCGTAATCATTTATAAGGCTTTGTAAACCAAATCCAAACTCTGAAGTTCTTATCTCTTGAGCATATTTTTTACTTACAGCATTTATAGCATCTGCATGAACAATTCCACCTTTTAAGAAGTTTACTCCATCATACTCTTCTAGTTCTTTCACTGTAAAATGTTCCCAGCCAACACCTAAAACATCCATAGCACCCTTATAAAACTTACCTTGATGTTCTAGGTTATGAATACTTAGAAGTGAGCCTGTATTTTTAAAGTTAGGATCAAAAGCATAAGTAGTATTTAGTAATAAAGGAATAGGCGCTGTATGCCAATCATTTGCATGAATTACATCAGGCCTAAAATCAAGTTTTTTAGCCAGCTGCATTACTGCTTTTGAAAAAAAGATATAACGGTTGTCATTGTCACTAAAGCTCTCAGAACCTTCACCATATAGTCCTTTTCTTCCAAAAAAATCATCATACTCTATAAAATAAATAGGTACATCACTTTGTGGTAATTTACCTTCATAAACTCCTGCCCACATTTCACCCATACTTCCCATATGAATACTTAAAGCACCTTCAAGAAGTTTAAGATTATATTTTTCTTTATCAATAACATAATAACGTGGCATTACAACTCTAATATCATGTCCTAAGTTTTTTAAAGCCTTAGGAAGAGCTCCTGAAACATCAGCTAAACCGCCACTTTTTGCAAAAGGTACGACTTCTGATGCTGCTAATAAAATATTCAATTTTTTCATTTTCTCTCTTTTTTATAGTTGCTTATATAAGTTATCATATAATTTTGCACTGTTTTTCCATGAAAAATCACAAAGCATATTATGTTTTACAATTTTATTGTAATCTTTTTTTGTTGAGTAAAGTTTCATAGCTTCATCAAAACTACTAATCAAACTTACACTTAATGGCTCTTCAAATAAAATACCATATCCTTTAGTAGAATCCTTATCAAATAGTTTATAATCATAAACCGTATCTTTAAGACCACCAACTTTATGAACCACAGGAAGTGCTCCATAACTCATAGCTATCATTTGATTTAAACCACATGGTTCAAATGTTGAAGGCATCAAAAGAAAATCAGCTGATGCATACATTTGGTGGGATAAAATTTCATTGTATTTAAACTCAAAATGAACATTATCATATTTATTTACAATTTCTATTATTTGCGCTTGATATTTTTCTTCTCCATCACCCAAAATAGCTATATTACACTCATAAAAAGACATTTGTTCAAGAGAATTTATAAGTAAATCAACTCCTTTTTGTTGAGTAAATCGACCAATAAATATAAAAAGAGGTTTATTAATTCCTTTTAAATTTTTCTGCTTTAAATAGCTTTTTTTATTTAGTTTCTTTTGGGTCAAATTTGTAAATGGATATTCTAAAAGTTTATCGTGAGAAGGTGTGAAATGTTCACTATCAATTCCATTAATAATCCCTAGAAGTTTATTTTTATGATATCTTAAAAAACCATCTAAGCCACAACCAAATGGGGCAGTTAAAATTTCAGCTGCATAACTTTTACTTACTGTTGTAATAGCATCACTATAAGCAATTGCTGCTTTCATAAAATTTATTTGATTATAAAATTCTAAAATATCCATTGTAAAGTATTTTGAATCTATTCCTATTTCTTTTAATGTCTCATAGGCAAAGACCCCTTGATATGCAAGGTTATGAATAGTAAAAAGTGTTTTTGTATTGATTAAACTCTCTTCTTGAAGCAGTAGTGGAACTAAAGCTGTTTGCCAATCATTTAAATGCACTATTTTATATGTATTATCTCTTAATATTTCCACAATTGCACGGCAAAAAATTGTAAATCGTAGAGCATTATTTGAATAGCCATTTGTAGGCGTACCATATAAAAATTCTGTATCACAAAGTACACTAGAATAAATAAAAATATACTCTACTCCTTCATAATTACAGCCAAATAATTCTACTTGGTAATCAATATTATTCATAGAGATACAAAATCTTTTTTTCAAAGATTTTATAGCGTATTTTTTCTTATCAATTAAAGAGTATAAAGGCATAACAACTTTTATCTCATAAGCATCACTTAAAGCTCTTGGTAATGAGTGGGCAACATCTGCTAATCCACCAGTTTTTGCAAAAGGATAAACTTCACTTGAACAAAATAGTAATGTTTCTTTACTCATCTAAACTCTCCCTTAATAATTTTGCAGCTAGTTCTGGAGCAACAGGATTAATTAAAATACCTGTTTCTTGTTCAAAACCACCATATTTATAAATACGAGGAATAATCTGTATATAAAATCTACTTGCATCATGCATAGAGTTTAATAACTCCTCACTAAAAGTATTTTCATGTAAAGGAGGAGTTGAAAGAATAAGATTAAAATTCAAATACTTTAACTGTTTTTTTAGCTTTTTTAAAACCAAAAGAAGTAAAGAAGCTAAGTCTTTTAAAGAATCTTTACATAAGGTATCAATCTCTCCTAAAGCTTTTGTTGAGCTAATCATTACTTCAAAAGGGTGTGAGCTAGCATAGGGACAAAAAGCTGTGAAGTCTGCATTTGAGGCAACAATTCTATTTTCAGTTGCTTTTATTTCTTCTTCAATTAAAAGTTGAATAAGTGAATTTTGATTATGTTTATAGTGCTCATATAATCGTTCATATTCCTCTTTTTTTGATTTTGCAACAATAGGAAGTCCAATTATTTGTGTATGTGAATGGGGTTGGGTAGCACCTGCTTCTACACCTTCATTTTTAAATAAAGAAAGTGATGCAATTCTTTTATCTTTTCGTAAATCATTTACCCTTAAA
Source organism: uncultured Aliarcobacter sp. (assembly GCA_965657055.1). Taxonomy (GTDB): domain Bacteria; phylum Campylobacterota; class Campylobacteria; order Campylobacterales; family Arcobacteraceae; genus Aliarcobacter. Next base: position 7,781 of record CBFHMY010000053.1, read on the forward strand.
CCAAGTGTTGTAAGCCAATCTATTATATTTTCTTCACTCCATTGTGTCATTGAAGTATAATGCTTAGCTGTATCTATAATAATTTCATGGGCACCAAAACCATCCCAATGTTCAAACATTCCATAATGATGTTGGTGAGGAGCCTCTATTTGTACAGCTTTAAATAAATTTGGTATAACACGTGTTTTCCATCCTATTTCATTTGCAAAACTTTTATTTGGACGTAAAGCAAAAATTTCATTAGGAGTAAATTTTTCATTTCCTTCACAAAAAGGGCAAACTCTTTGCTCCACACGACGTTCTATCTCATGAATTTCACAAGATGTACGATGTAATCGTTCAGGTGCGATAATAACATAAGAATCATCTAGACGGTTATATCGTATCTCAGACATCAAAAACCTCCAAAGAACCTACAATATTTAATGAGTTTTCAAATGTAGTTTTCATGGCAAAACTTACACCTTGAGTACTTAAATCAAAACCATGTTCACTTTGTGAAAGTGTTTTTAATTGGAAATAATAAATATCGCAAGGAACTTGAATTTGTATAATGATTTTTTGATTAAGTAATAAATCTTCAATTTCTAAGATATGAGTATTTTTTAAAACACCCTCTTGCCCTAAAAGAACACCATTTATAAGAACTTTTTCATAATCTGCAAAATGAAAATTATGCTCCATTATATATTGAAACTTCCCTTTGGCTTCTGTTTTTAAATCAAGAGAAAATTCAAAACCATTATTATTTAAAGTATAGGTTTTAGCTAAAGTAGTACTTTTTTTATCATCTAAATAAATTCCACCATCTCTTGCAAAAACAATATTATTTTTTGATATTTCCACTTCAAAAGCTTGATTTGCAAAGTCACCAAACTCCATAAAATTTGCATATTTAAAGTTATCTAAATTAAAATTAGAATCACTAATATGATCAACAAAAGAGTTTTTTAAATGCCAATCATAAACAATTGAATTTCGTAACTCATCAGAAATTTCTATTGCTGCATGATGTATTGTATCAATTCCATCTTTTGTTACTTTATGGTTTTCTTCTACTTTAGGATTAAGTAAATGTTCATGATAAGCCTCTTTCCGTCTCATTAGAGTATTTTGCCAGTTAAATTCATGTTTCCTTGAATCAAACTCTACTAGTTGTCCTCCGTTTGCTGAATCAAATCTAAAGATAAAGTTTTGTGTTACTGCTTTTACTTTTTCATAACCATCAAGTTCATTTATATCACTTTGTAAAACTGTTTTTTTACCATAACGGATATTTTCAGCTTGAATTATATAAGTATATACATTATCACGAAGATTTGGAAGATACAGTCCTCCAAAAACCCCATGCCATAAAGAATCATTAGCTTGTGATTTATGTAATGCTAATTCAAATTTTTTCTTATTTACTTCCTCTTTTGCTTTAGAAAGTTCAAGTGTACGTTTATGAATACGATTACTCTCTTCATATTTAACTAAAAAGTTTTTCCAAATTCCACCTTTTAGAAACTTCACACCCTCTTTTTCATAACGCTCTTCACCCATTTCTTTTTTAAGTGATTCAAGTTTAAGTGCATCATGTGCTCTTAAACTCCACTCACCCATTTCATAATAAGAAGCATTTGGAAGATAAGCAATGCCCCTTGGTTTTTCACTTTCAAAATAAGTGTCAAAATGCATAGTTTCAATTGTTTCATCTTGTAAAACACCTTGAACAAAAGATTCTAACCAGCCTTTTTCATAAACCCATTCATAAGTCCCAGGCCACATTCCAAATTTTTCTGCATCATCAAAAATAATAGCTGCTGAATTTTTTTCTCTAGTAAAAGATTTAATTGCATCTATTGCACTTGAAACATTTAAAAAGGGTATTGCATATCGAAGTTTCTTACTAATAGGGAAAAGTCCCATAGGTAATCCACCTTCTTCACTCATAAAATATCCATCTAAGATCTCTTCATCAAAACCAGCACATTGAAAATGGTAATCATCCATTACTGTGTATTTAATCCCTGCTTTATTTAAATCTGGAATTAAAGCTGATTCCCAAACTCTCTCTGTTAGCCATAAGCCTTTTGGTGTTTGTTTAAAATCTTTTTTTATTGAATTACTTAGCATATCTATTTGATCTACCCTATCCTCTGAAGGAATTACACTTAATATTGGTTCATAATATCCAGCACTAAAGAATTCTATACTTCCTTGATCTGCTAGATATTTTATATTTTTGTAAACTTTTGGATGTTTCTTTTTGATTTCTTCCATAAGCCATCCGCTACAATGTACAGCAAATTTAAACTGTGGATATTTGCTCATAACTTCAAAAAATGGTCCATAACAAACCTCTACACCTAGTTTAATTACCCAATCAAAATTATCGATTGGTTGATGCATATGAATCCCAAAAAGTAGTTTAGTAGTATTTTTCATTTATTTTTCCATTTGTTTTTTTACACAAACCAATTAGCTGTGTATTTCTCATCTAAATTAATGGCAAGTGCACCATAACCAGGCATTGTTTGTATAATCTCTTTTCCTTGAAGAATTTCAAAACGTAAATGAATTTGTCTACATTCTACGCAATTCATTTTAGATAATTCTAATTCAATACGTTCATCAATTGCAAACTTGACTCCATTTTCATTATATTCATCATTCATTGAAAAAGATATTGTTTTTTGCATCTGTTCTATATAAATTTCAAGTACAAGATTTGATGTTTTAAGTAAATTTATCTCTCCTTCGAAAGCTAGATATATTTTTTCTTCATCTTGACCATAATATATTTTTTCAATTGGACCACGAACTCTATCCATAGTTGAATAAAGTTTACTTTCATCTATACTTCCAGCTCCCAACCATTCAAAAAATGAACTAACTTTACCATCTATAAATGGAGTAATAGAGCATTGAGGCATAATTAAAAAAGAAGCTCCACTTTTATGTGAAATAATAGGTATAAATAAATCAGCAGGAGGATGTGCATTAAGAAGTTTATAAATAAGGATAAGATGTTCTCGAAATAGTGTATCAAATTCTAAACCAAATTCTGTCATATGATCATCTCCATACCACCAAAACCAATCACTACATTGTGCCACTAAAAAGTGAGATTCAATCTGCTTTTTAATATCCTCAGATATATTTTCTTTATGATGATCATAATCCCGTTTAGTTTGATAGATAAGTTCCCAGGCACGATTTTTTTCACTATTTCCAGACCATGTATCAAAATTACCATGAATCCAACTTCCCGGTGCTAACTTTTCAAGAGTTCCTCTATTTTCTATTTTACTTGCTTCATCCATTGTAATAGTTTTGCACCAAGGTGTCGATGCAAATCGATTATAAAGAGCATTAAAAAAATCATAGGCATTATTATGAAAAAATTCCCATGCATTCTCTCCATCTAAAATAACAAAAACAGTTGAGTTTTCATTTTTAGTAAGAGGTTCAATAACCTCCATAAAATGGTCACTTGCATCTTTCCCTGATTTAAATCTATAATTAAATCCTATAAGATCACTTAGTGCATGATCTCTAAATCCAATACTTACACCATTGAAATCATAAGGCTTATAAAGATTTTCTCGAGTATTATTTTCAAGTGAGCGAAAAAGAATAGCTTCATCGGTTGCAATCCAAGAAATACCTCGCTCTTTATAAATTGAAATACTCTCTTCATCAACAGCACCTTCAGCAGGCCAAAAACCTTTTGGTTTAGAACCAAAAGTATCTTCAAAAAGTTTTATAGATTTATCAACTTGCTCTATAGCATCATCTTTAAGGGAAATATGATTTTCTACTATAGTTGTATGTTCATTTGCATATTTCGCATTATCCATATTTAGCAATAATGGTAAAATAGGATGATTATAAGGTGTTGTTGAAAGTGAAATAATTCCTTCTTTTTGTAAAGAGCCATAAAAAGGTAAAATTGTTTTTATAAATTCAGTTAATGTATTTAATAAATCAATCTTATCTTTTTGTGTGTAGTTCTTCTCTTTTTTGAAAAGTTCTTTTACAAGAGTATTTTCATGTCTAAGATAATTTCCACACCAAGAAAGCATAAAAAGAACTTCAAAATCAATTAGTTCATTTTCACTAAGAACCTCTTTATCATAAAGAATTCTAAAATTTTCTATTGGTTTAACCATAGTTTCGTATTGTGTAGATTTACATGTTTTGATTAACCAAGTTCTTTGTTTCTCTTCTAACTCTTTAGGCTCTTTAGCCCAAAGAGATAGGAAATAATCATTTTTCAAAGGTTCACTGTATAAGTTTAATTGCTCTATAAGTGGTGCTGTTATATTAAAACTAGCTTTAACTCCTTTATAAAGACTTAGAAGCCAAGGCATTTCATAGTAGTCTTTAATGCCATGAAGAAAAACCCATGGCATACTCATTACTCCATCCATCCCTCTATAATCTGGCTGATGCATATGCCAAAAGAAACATAGATTAAGTTTATTTTGTGACATTATGGTCTAGACCACTCTAAAATTTTAGCACTATAATTAGCCAGAATTTTTTCACCTTTTTCAGTAGTTTCAGCTTGAATATAAATATTTAAATGTTCATTATATTGATCTGGAATCATTAATATCCAATCATTTGTATCAAGCCAAATTTTTACTCCATCAAGAGTTGAAGACTCTTTACCATGTGCATCTTCAAGGAACATTCGCATCATTTTTCCTTTAAGTGCTTGAGGGCATTTTATTTCTGAAGATTTATAATAAAAGCTAGGCATTGAAGCTATAACTTTTGATAGGGTTACATCTAAAGAAATCATCATCTCTAAAATTTTTAATGCTGCATACATAGAGTCACGATGTGTTGAAAACTCTATAAAAGTAAAATTACCTTCTCCCGTAGCTATAAGATCATATTGTTTTAATTGCTCGCTTGTAAAGTTAGCATATTGCCCACGTGAAATATTTAATGAGTCAAAATAAACTATATCAGCAGCCCATGTTGGAAGGAAAACATTTTTATTAATACCTTCTGCTTTTGCTTGCATATTTAAAAGTGTTAATACAGCATACAATGAACCTTGTTTTCCAAGAGGTATTCCATCATCACACACTATATCTAAACGTTGTCCATAAGGATAAATCATAAATCCAGCATTAAGATTAAGTGCTTTAATAACAGCACCCATATCTTCTGTTGAACGTTTTATAAGTTTATGAATATTATCTAAACTAGTTTCATCAGCATAAGCATTAAACATAATATTATCAACACCCATTTCATTTAAAATTTCAGGGAATAATTCAGATGCCATTCCATGTAGCATATCAACAGCTATTCTGCAACCAAGACATTTAAATTGATGTGAATTAAGTAAGCTTTTTATTCCTTCTTTATACATTTTATATTCTTGAGTTAAATCAGACTCATAGATTTTTCCAATTTTTGAGTAATCTACTCGACGAAATGCCTCTTTGAAAAAAGCTTTCTCAATTTTTTTAGAAATATCATTATTAATTCTAAGTGCTTCATGGTTATAAAAAGTAAGAACCGTACTTGAAGCATCTTCTAGTTTTTGGCAGAAGTATACACCTGCAGTGTAGCTATCATGGGTAAACAAACTATGACGAAGTACAGCAGTTGGAAGGTCTTTACAATCTATTACATTTATACCCGCTGATAATAGACCTCCTAAAAACGCACGTTTGAGCATACGTGAGTTTTTATGATAATCCCTTGAAACAAGTACCGTTGAACCAACAGGAAGTTGAGCACCAAAAGCTTCTGCAAGTTTTGTTACCATTTCACAAGAAAGTTCTACATTTGAGTGCCCTACTACCATTCCATTTTCAAAAATAGAATTTTTGTATTTACTTCCTAAAATAAGACTATTACTTACGATTGAAGCATCTTCAATTATTTTATCTGCCCAAATTGTTACATCTTTTTCCACAGTAACAAGCTGTCCAACTTCACAACCTTCTGCAAGAATAAGACCTGCTTTTACTGTAACATTTTTCCCAATTATATTATTGTTACAAATTACACATGAATCTAACATTGCATTTTTATCAACTTTAACATCATTCCATATTACAGTGTTTCTGATTTTTGAATTAGATCCAAGGTTAACATTATCACCTAAAACAACATTGCTAAGTTTTACACCTTTTCCTAATTTTACATTTTTACCTAAAACTACAGTTCCAACTATTTCTATATTTTTATCAAGCTCATAAGGAACCTCACTATATAATACACCATCAGGGAAAACTACTTTTTTACCAGGAATTTTAATATTTACTTTACCTGTTAATATATCTTCGTATACATCACGGTAACTTTCAGGATTTCCAACATCTCGCCAATAACCCTCTGCATTTCCAGCTATTATTTCAACGCCTTCTTTCATTAAACGTGGAAATAGATTTTTTCCAAAGTCATAGTTTTCATTTTTTGGAATATATTTTAAAATTTCTGGTTCAAGTATGTAAATACCTGTATTAATAGTATCACTAAAAACTTCTCCCCAACTTGGCTTTTCTAAGAATTTTTCAATTCTTCCTTCTGCATTTGCAATAACAACTCCAAATTCTAAAGGATTTTCTACAGAAGTAAGAGTAATACTTAGTTTCGCATTTTTTTCTTTGTGATAATCAAAAATCTTTTGAAAATCAAAATCTGTAACTAAATCTCCACTTATAATAATGAAGTTTTC
>CBFHMY010000054.1:0-14416 GCA_965657055.1 uncultured Aliarcobacter sp.
TAAAACTCTTCAGTTAGAAGTTGTCCTGTTGAAACGATTGCTACTGCACCGTTTCCATGAATAGATTGAATTTCTTTAAATTTATCACTTGTAGTTTTAAAAGCATCATCCCAAGTTGAAGATACAAGTTGACCATTTTTACGAACCATTGGACTTGTGTATCTATTATCACTTTGAACCATTTCATGCTCACTTAAACCCTTTGGACAAAGTGTTCCTAGATTTACAGGATGAGCAGGATCTCCTTTTGTATAAACTGGTTTTCCATCTTTAACACCAATATAAAGTCCACATCCAACACCACAATATCCACAAGTAGAGCGAACCCATTTATCAGGTGCTTTGGCGAGGGCTACTTTTCCAAATGTTTTATCATCAGTTAATGCATATTTCTCATTTTTTATATCTACACCTAAAAAATCTTTTAGATTAAAGTTTTTGATTTTATTTAGCATAATGTATTCTCCATATTATATTTCTCATCGAAGAAATTTCCAGCAAGTCCAAGAGCTACTGCTGTTTTGTAAAATAAAAGTCTTGATACAATTTCACTTGAAAATGAAATAATAAGTGAAAGAGTTAAAACTAATATTGTTGTAAAATAATTCCCACTTGCAAGTAATAACATAGCAAGTAATGGTAATCCTAAAGCTCCCACATATAAAGACCTAGCTCTAAAATCTGTATGTTTAGCAAAATGTTTTTCATATAAAGTTTTTGTTTTATTTAGTTGATAAAAGTTTTTTGTTTTTTCATCTAGATTTAGATAAAAATCTGTTTGTTTTTTAAACTCTTCATATTGGAAATATGCGATAAATAAAGCAAATGGTAAAACAACACCTGCTGTTGTAAACTGTTCATTTAAAACCAAAATCAAAGAAATAAGTAATAAGCCAATATATGAAACATAGAAAAATATTTTTGTAGTCTCTTTTTTATTCCATGAAGGTCGAGCTTTGATTCTATAAATCATAGATTGTGCATAAATACCATAAGTTCCAAGAGTTAGAACACTTAGTTCTATAATAAATTTAAATCCTTGTGAAACCTCAAAGAAAAATAGGGGAATTAAAAAAGCCAGTCCCCCTGCATATAATCCTAAAGCTAAAGCTTCTCTACTAAGCCATGAAGTTTTGATATTTTTCATAGCTGTATAGGCTAAAATAGGGCGACCTAAATGAAGTGCAGATAAAGGCAATCCAATGGCTGCTGGTAAAAATACTGCAATAATCATCCATAAAGAGGGAGCTGCTAATTCAAAACCAAGTAAATTTATAAACTCTCCTAAAACTAGTGCTGCAAATCCACCAAAAGATATTTGAGTTAAAACTGTCATAAATACCAAAGGCCATTCACTGTGATTTGGCTTTATTATATGAGCATCAGCAGGTGTCATATCAGCTGTTTCATTTATAGTATATCTTGTTGTTGGTTTTGTAATATCAATATCAGGTAAATTTGGAGCAATTCCTTGTTTTGCCATATCTTCATCAAGCCACTGTTTTACATTTACAATTTCTATTGCAATTGCACCTGATGGACAAGCTTGTACACAAGCAGGAGTTTGTCCAACATCTAGTTTTTCATGGCACATATGACACTTAGTTACTATTCCTCTGTCAGCATTAAATACTGGAACTTCATAAGGGCAATTCCAAGTACAGTATTGACATCCAATGCAAGTGTCATCATCATGAAAAACAATACCATTATCAAATTTTATATATGAGTTTGTAGGGCATCCTATTAAACACTCAGGTTCAATACAATGATTACATGACATTGAGTTAAAGTGATTTTTTACATTTGGGAATATTCCACTTTGTGTTTCACCAACTCTTCTCCATTTTACATCTGCTTCATTTCCATTTTGTTCATTACATGCAACTTCACAACAGTGACAACCAATACAAGCAACCGCATCAAAGTGAAATCTATTGAGTAGTTTCCACATTGCATAGAGGTATCTGCTTTATGTTCTAGAAAACTCTCTAATGGTGTTTTTTCATTTGTACTCATTTTATAATCCAACTTTTTGTTGAATTTCTTCTATGCTTAAAAGTGATAAAACCCTTGAATCAAAACTTTCAAAGGATTCATTATTAATTCTTTCATTTTTATAAATTGTTAATAACTCTTTAGTTATTTCTTGAGCTTTAGGAATTGGAATTGCTTTACTTAATTGTCTTGCTTCAAGTATTGAAGTAGTGGCTTTGCCTCCTATAAATATTTTTACACCATCACAAAATTCACCATTTTCATCTTTTGCTTTTGCACCTTCAAATCCAATGTCTGCTACTCCATGAACTCCACATCCTTTTGGGCATGCTGACCAATACATTCTTATTTTTGCATCTTCTATTGGAACATATTGATTTAAATATACGGCCATATTTATAGCATCTGATTTATTAGGAATTACACCAAAAGAGCATTCATTTATCCCTGCACATGCAATTTGATTATTAAAATAAATATTATGATATGAATCATATTTTTTGAAAATTTGAAACTCTTTTATTCTTTGAACAAATTCATCTTTAGCAATTAAAAAAAAGCTTTGTTCGTTTGTAAGTCTTATTATTGAGTTTGTTTCATCCATTAATTTAGTAACACAATGTAAATCTTTACTATTAAATATTCCAGCAGGAATTGGGAAATAAACAGCTGTTTTATCATCTTTTAATTTGATTGTTGCATTTTTATCGATTTTATATTCATCTTTTACAAGCAATTTTCCAGCTGTTTTTAAAGGTGTTTCAGAAGTTTCTATAATCGCTTTTTCAAACTCAACAATGCCAATTTCATCTAAAAAGTAAGTTATTCTATTCTTATTTCTATTGTCTCTAAATCCATATTTCTTAAATAAATCAACAATAGTTTTAAATGTTAGTTTTACTTGAGCTGGTTTTATAAATAAGTTTAAAGGTCTTGCTTGGACACCCACTTTACCACCTAGATATAAGTTAAATCCAAGTTCATTATCTTTTGTAGCTAAGGCAAAAGCACAATCTTGTCCAAAAATATTACAATCATTTATTGTATCCCCTAATATTCCTGTATTAAATTTTCTAGGAAGAGTTCCTATATATTCTTCATTTTTTAAAAATACATCGTGAATATCTTGTATTAAATCTTCGCATGGGATTAATGATGTTTTAGAGTAGCCATCAAATGGTGAAGTAATTACTCCTCTGAAGTTATCTCCTGCTGTTTGAAAAGTTGTGATTCCAACTGATTCAAGCTCTTTTAATACTATTGGAAGTTCATGAAAGTTTAAGTGTCTAAATTCTACTTGAGCTCTTGTTGTTAGGTCAATGGTAGATTTTCCATATTTATATGCAACTTGTGAAAATTTTGAAGCTTGTTTTTGTGTTAGTTGACCTAAAGGAATTCTAATTCTGATTGTAAAATTATCACTTGAACCTTTGTCATAAATTCCAAAACATTTTAATAGGTGTTTTCCATGAACTTCTGTTAAATCTTCATATTTACCACTACAAATTGTTTCAAAATCATTCCAAAAATCTAAGGCTTTTTGTTCTTCTTTTAATTTTTCAATTTTATTAATTTTTTTATTTCTTAACTTGCTAACTTCTTCTAAAACTTTCATATAATTACTCCAAAATCTTATCTTATGGAATAATTTTATCAAATTTATAATGTAAAATTAAAAATTAAATGACTATTTAATATACAAAATATAGTATTTATAGTATATTTTGTATATAATTTAATGTAATATTAAGAAATACTAAGCTTTTTCTATTTTTACAGCACATTGATTATAATCAGGCTGTAATGATTCTTTATCATATAAATCATTTGTTAAATAATTTACATCTCTATTACTAACTGGCACAAAAATAGTATCAATTCTTATACTATCTGTAACAATTGCCTTTGAATAAAGTTCCCCTCTACTTGAAGAGATTTTAATATTATCACCATCTTCAATATTTAATTGTTTTGCATTTGTTGGATTTATTTCACAAAAATTTAATTCTTTGTATTTTAAAAGAGTTCTTGGAAGATTTGTTTTTGTTCCACTATGCCATTGGTCTCTTGTTCTTCCTGTTAGAAGTGTAAATGGATATTTTAAATTTGTTTTTTCACTTAGAAGTTTATTTTCTACAAAATAAAGATTTCCTTTTTTATTTTCTGTGAAGAACTCTTTCTCTTCTCTTATTTTTTCTCCCCAAATAAATGGTTTATTTGAAAGGTCATCATAAGATGCTTCATAAATATTTAGATGTGGATTTAGTTTTGTCATTTCTTGATACTCTTCAAAAATCTCTTTAGAAGATTGGAAATTAAAAGCTTCTTTATATCCTAGTTTTTGAGCAATTAGTTGAAATATTTCCCAATCAGCTTTACAATCAATTGATGTTCTTGTTAGTTTTTCTTGTTTTGTTATAGTTCTATCAAGATTTGTTTGAGTTCCTTCTTTTTCTCCCCAAGGAGAAGCTGGAAGTTTTATATGGGCAAAGTTTGATGTCTCAGAGTTCTCATATGCATTTATTTCTACAACTAATGGGATTTTTTTTATTAGTTCTTCCATTTTATTTCTATTTGGAAGATGATAAATTGGGTCTGTATGGCAGATAATCAAAACATCAAGATTTGCTTCTAGCATTTGTGTAGCTGTTAGTCCTGGCTTATTTGATACTTTTTTTGTATTCCAAAACTCATTTACTTTTTTTATTGATTCTTTTTCAAATCCTAAATGAACAGCTAACATTGTAGACAGTCCACCCACTTCTCTTCCTCCCATGGCATTTGGTTGACCTGTTAGTGAAAATGGTCCATTTCCTTTTGTAAATATTTTTCCAGTTAATAAATGAGTATTTATAATAGATAGATTTTTATCAACACCTTGAACTGATTGGTTTATTCCCATAGTCCAAGCTGTAATAATATTTTTATTTTCCTTATACATTTCCCAAAATGTTTCAAATTGCTCAGCACTTAAACCTGTTCTTTTTAGCATTTTTGTTACTGGAACTCTTTTGAATTTGTTTTTTAGTAACTCAAAATTATTTACATTTTCAACAACAAATTTTTCATCAACTAATCCTTCATCAATAATTCTTTTAGAAACAAGATTAAAAAAATCAATATCGCTTCCAGGTTTTATTGGTAAATGCAAATCAGCAACTTTTGCAGTATCCGTAAATCTTGGATCTATTACAATTATTTTTAAACCCTCTTTTTTTGCCACTTTTATTCTATTATGAAAAACAACATGGGCTTCAGCTGTATTTGCACCCACTAAAATAAGTAAATTTGCATCATGTACATCATTCATTCGAACTGGAACATAATCAATTCCCAATGCTTTTTTATAACCAACAACAGCACTTGACATACAAGTTCTACTATTTGTATCTACATTGTTTGTCCCAATAAAACCTTTCATTAGTTTATTTGCAACATAATAATCTTCTGTTAGTAATTGCCCAGATAGATAAAAACCAACTTTTTCTTTAGGGGATATTGCAATTTTTGTAGCAATTTTATTTATAGTACTTTCCCAAGAAGATATTTTAAAATCTTCTTCTATATTTTCTCTCATATGAGGTCTTAATAATCTAGTTGGTGTTTGAATACTTATTAATTCAGATACACCTTTTGAGCATAGTTTACCTTCATTTGTAGGATAAACAACATCTCCAATTAACTTATTTTCTTCAAACTCTAATCCGCAGCCAACGCCGCAATATCCACATACTGATTTAATCATTTCTTACTCATTTTTATAAATTATTGTATATATTTTATATAATTATATCTTATAATTAATGTAAAGGTAAGTTTATTTTAATATTTTTTATACAATTACTTTAGAAATTGAATTAATAGAATAAAATTTATGATTAATAGGGTGTAAAAACCAAATTTATAAAAGCTTAAAGGATCTCTATTTAACAAAGGAGTTTTTTTATCAAAAAAAGGTTTTACTTTTTGGGGATATTCTAATTCAAATTTCATATAAGAGTAGTTTGAATATCTTAAATCTTCATCTATGCTTATTGCTCTTAAAATTAAACTTTCAAGCCATGAAGGAATTGCATTATTCAATATGTGAGGTTTTTTAGCTACTTTAAATGTTGGATTTTGAAAAGGTTCAATTTCTCCATAAGGATAAGCTCCTGTTAAAGATTGATATATTGTAACGCCAATTGAAAAGATTTCTGTTTTTTCGTTTATTGTTCCTCCTATAAATCTTTCAGGAGCTAAATATGAAGGTGTTCCAGCTTTTGAAGTGATTGAAAAGATTTCAGTAATTGAGCCAAAATCAATAATTTTGAATATCTTTTTACCATCTCTTTGTATAACTATAATATTTTCAGGTTTAATATCCCCATGAACTAGATTAAATTTTAAAAGATACTCTTCCATTGATATTAAAGTTCTAGTTAAATTTATGGCTTCATCAACTGATAGTTTTCTTTTTTTTAAATATTGTTTTAAATTTATTCCATCTAATTTTGTCATAAGATAATATCTTGCAGTTCTATGTTTTGGTATAAATGATTTTGGAAAGAAACCAGCTTTTAATCTTTTGGCATTCCAAGCTTCTTTTACATATAGGTCTAAAATTTCTTGATTTTCCATTGCTTCATAGGGTGCAAATTTTATTACATATTCTTGATTATTTTTTTTACAAACCCAAGTTCTATCATTTTGGATTAAAGATAAAGTGAGTTCATATCCATCTATAATATCGCCTCTTTTTAGTTTTTCTGGAATTATTAAATTTAAATTTTTTAAAAGTTCAACGGGATCTGTTTGTAGTACTTCTAATATAACAGCTGTTGTATCATCAGGAAGATTTTCATCAACTAAAGAGCTTGCTTTTTTTACAATATGATATGCCCCATTTGGAATATTTTTTAATAAAGTATCACTGCTCATTAAAGAATATAAACCATCACTACACATAAGAATTTTGTCATCTTTTTCAATATTATTCTCAAAATAATAAATCTCGATTTCTGGACTTATTCCAACTGCATTTGATAGAACGTTTGGCATTCCTTCTTCATTGTGATCATATGATAATTGATTTAGTTTATTGTCTCTTAGTAGATAAATTCTACTATCTCCAACATTTGCACCATAAAGTCTATTTCCTTTTATAATACATACAGTTACAGTTGTTACATATTCAGCTCTTTCATATTCATGTATTGATTGGGAATAAAGAATTGAATTTATAGATTTTATAAACTCTTTTATAGCTTTTTCAATACTCCAAACCCTTGGAATATTTTTGAAATTATTTATTATATGTTGAGTTACTTTTTTAGCAGCCATTGCTCCTTCTTGAGCACTTCCTACTCCATCGCATAATATAGCAATAGTCATATCTTCAAATTGTTTTACTTCATAGAAGTCATCACCCGTTAATTCTTTTCTTTTAGCTAGTGAAAAACCTGAAGTTTTGATATTGTTTTTGCTCATATTATTAATACCTTTTTTATATTCAAATTAAAATTTTAGCAAAATAAAAACTTTAATTTAAATATAAAAAGAGATTTCTCTCTTTTTATATTCTTCCACCTGATTGAACTCCCCAAGTAGTTCTCCATCTAGTTTTTACCAATGAAATACCTAAAATTGCTATAAATACAACCGTTGCAAAAATCATAAATCCAGCCGTATATCCATCAAATGCACCTTTTGACCATCCAAAAGTTTTGATTAAAGCAGTACCACCAAGACCTCCTGCACATCCAATAATACCTGTCATAATACCAATGTCTTTTCCAAATCTTTGAGGAACTAATTGAAAAACAGCACCATTTGCCATACCAAGGTTTGCCATAATTAAAAATAATACAAAAATAGCAAGACCAAATGGTAAATTATACGTTGCGTTTATTATTGATAATAAACAAACTGTACCATAAAAGAAATATAAAGATTTAATTCCACCTAGTTTATCAGCAATTGCTCCTCCCACTGGTCTTAAAACAGCACCTGCAAAAATACATAAAGCACCAAAATATCCTGCAATTACCATAACATTTGGCTCACTTAACATTCCAAGTCCAAAAGCAGACATTTCATCTTTATATGTACTCATTAAATATACCTTCATATATCCAGCAAATCCTACGAAACCACCAAAACTAATGGCATAAAACAAACAAAACCACCATGTATCTTTATCTTTTAAAAGTTTTCCATAATCTTTTAATTTTTTTGGATTTGATTTATAAATATGTTCAGGAGCATCTTTTGCCATAAACATATATACCACTAAAATAAACGTAGATAAAACAGCACCCACTAAAAATACCGATTGCCATCCCCAAATTTCAGCAATTTTTGGAGCAAATAAGAAATCAATTACAACCCCAATATTTCCAGCCCCTGCTAGTCCTAAAACAACACCTTGAAGTTTTGGTGGATACCATTGTCCAGCTTGTGGAAGTGCAACTGCAAATGAAGCTCCTGCAAAACCTAAACCAAGTGCCACAATTAATAACTCATTATAAGTGATACTCTCACCTCTAAAATAAGCAAAAAATAATCCTAATACAACAATAGTTTGTGAAACAAGCGCAGTCTTTTTTGCTCCAACTCTATCAACAAAGAAACCTAATACAACTCTTAAAATTGCACCTGCTAAAATTGGAACTGCAAGTAATGTTGCTTTTTGATCAGCACTCATAATAAAATTTTGAGTCAATTTTAAAGACTCACTAATTTCTGTTGCCAATGGCCCTAACATAGTCCAAACCATAAAACTAAAGTCAAAATACAAAAACGCTGCAAGTAGTGTTGGCCAGTGTCCTTGTCCTTTTAATTCTTTTAAAGACATATAATCTCCTTGTGTAATCTAATCAAATTATAAGATGATTACTTAATAAAGCATAAGATTTGTTGTATATAAAATAGTCAATCATTATATTTAATGTAACTATAAGTTTTAAATTCAACTTTAATCTTAATAAATGATTTTTAATCATTGTAATTAGATTAAAATATTTAACATAATGAAAAATTAAGTTTAAGTTGTATGTAAAATATACAATTATTTTGTATATGATGTGAAAATATGTGTTATCATTTTTCCATCATTAAATATTCAAGGAGAAAAAATGTTTAAACAGGTATTAAAAATTGGATTAGGTCTTTCATTAGTTGCAAGTTCATTACTTGCAGCTCCTGAAAAAACTAAATTAAAAATAGGTTTTATTGCATTAACTGACTGTGCTCCTTTGGTTATAGCAAAAGAAAAAGGGTTTTTTGCGGCTGAAGGTTTAGATGTAGATGTGGCAAAAGAAGGTGGTGGATGGCCTGGAATTCAACAAAAAGTAATATCTGGAGAATATGATTTTTCTCATGCTCTAGCAGGTATGCCAATTGCTGCAACACTTGGTATAAATGGAGATACAAACTTACAAGCATTACTATCATTAGATTTAAATGGTAATGCAATTACTTTTGGAAATAACATTATTGGCGAGATGGAAAAATATGGTCTTAAAAAAGAAGAAAGACCAGTTTCAGCTGAAAGTTTAAAAAAATATATTGATGAAAAACACAAAGTTGAAGGTAATTCTTATCAACCTTTAAATTTTGGAATGGTGCATCCTGTTTCAACTCATAATTATGAATTAAGATATTGGATGGCTGCAAGTGGAATTAAACCTGATGAAGATACTACAATTAAACCATTTCCACCTCCTACAATGCCTCAAAATTTAATTGCTGGAAATATTGATGGGTATTGTGTTGGTGAGCCATGGAATACAAGAATTGTTGAAAAAAATGCAGGAAGTGCATTGGTTACTAACTACGATATTTGGAATAACAATCCTGAAAAAGTTTTACAAGCAAGAGCTGATTTTATAGAAAAAAATCCTGAAACTACAAAAGCTGTTATGAGAGCTGTTTTAAAAGCTCAAATGTGGCTTGATGCTTCTTGGGAAAATAGAGAAGAAGCTATTAAATTCCTTGCTCAAGATAATTATGTAAAAGCTCCAATTGATGTTTTAAGAAAATCAATGAGTGGAACATTCCTTTATACAAAAGGTGTAGATAGTGCAAATCCTATGTTTAATGTATTTGCAAATGATTATGCTGCTTATCCATTTTATTCACATGGTATGTGGTTTATAACTCAAATGTATAGATGGGGACAATTAACAGCTCCTGTTGATATGAAAGCAACTATAGAAAAAGTTTATAGACCTGATTTATTTGAAGTTGTAGCAAAAGAAGTTGGATATTCATTACCTGAAAGTCCTTGGAAAAAAGATGGTGTTGACGAATATAACAAATTCTTAGATGGAAAAGTTTGGGATCCAAATAAAGCGGTTGAATATATTTACGATACTTTTACTGTTACAGATCCAAAAGTTTCAAAAGAAGATTTAATGAAAGTTAATAAGTGGTCAGTTGTAACAAAACAACCTGCATATGTTTGTCCATATGGTCCAGCTGGTTGTGCAGATCCTAAGTATGTGACAAAAGGCAAATAGTAAAGAACAACTGCTTGTTCTTTACCCTTTTGGAAAGCTAAAGTTATGTGCTAAGGACAACTTTGGGTCGAGACAAAAAAATAGAATAAAAATAAAATCTAAAAAAGCAATAGGCTCTTAAAAAGAGCCCTTGCCTTTTTGAGTATATAGTTTTACTAAATAATTGAAAAGGCAAAATAAAAAAAGGAAAGAACGATGAATAAAGAGACATTAAAAAAGATATTTTTACCATTAATTGTGTTGGTAATAATAATACAAATATGGTCAGGAATTGCTGCTTATATCCAAGGTTTTCCAACTCCTAGTGACACTTATGTATATGCATTTGGAGGAACTACTAGTGATGGTGAAGAGTTAAAAGGAGTTTTATCGGATCCTTTTTATATAGATAATCAAGATAGCAAAGGACTTTTTTGGCAAGTTATGGAATCACTAAAAAGAGTTTTTGGTGGATTTGCATTAGCTGTAATTGTGGGAATTCCCGTAGGACTGATGATTGGAATGAGTAAAAATATTCAATATGCATTAGATCCTTTTATTCAAATATTAAAACCAGTTTCACCACTTGCTTGGTTACCTTTATTATTGTTTGCATTTAAAGATATTGATAATACTGCAATGTCAACTATTTTTATTACATCAATTTGGCCAATTATAATTAATACATCTTTGGGTGTAAAAAGCGTAAGTGAAGACTATTTAAATGTTGCAAAAGTTTTAAGATTTACAGCTTTAGAAAAAGTATTTCAAATTATTTTACCCGTTGCTGTTCCATATATATTTGCAGGTATGAGACTTAGTCTTGGTATTGCTTGGTTGGTTATTGTTGCTGCTGAAATGTTAACAGGTGGTATTGGTATTGGATTTTGGATTTGGGATGAGTATAACAATCTTGCGTATCACAATATTATCATAGGTATTATTCTTGTAGGTCTTGTTGGTTTTATATTAGATATTTTAATGGGAAAAATAGCTGATTATTTTGATTATAGAAAAAAAATATAAAAAAGGTTAATAAATGAGTACAGATAAATTTTTACAACTAGAAAATATTCACAAATCTTTTCCCCTTGCTGGTGGAAAAGAGTATAAAGCGGTGGTTGATGTAAATGTAAATATTAAAAAAGATGAAATTGTTTCAATTATTGGACATAGTGGTTGTGGAAAATCAACACTGTTAAATTTAATTGCAGGACTTGATTCTCAAACCCAAGGTAATATTATTCTAAATAATAAAGAAATTACAGGACCTGGACCTGAACGTGCTGTTGTTTTTCAAAATCATTCACTTTTACCTTGGCTTACTGTTTATCAAAATATTGAGATGGCAGTTAAAAAAGTAATGCCAAACTTAAGCTCTTTAGAATTAAGACAAAGGGTAGAGCATTTTGTTTCTATGGTTAATCTTGATCATGCAAAAGATAAATTTCCAGCAGGAATTAGTGGTGGAATGAAACAAAGAGTTGGAATTGCAAGAGCTTTATCAATTAAGCCAGATGTATTATTAATGGATGAGCCTTTTGGAGCTCTAGATTCCCTTACTCGTGCAAATTTACAAGAACATTTAATGAGAATTCAAGAAAGTGTTAAAAATACAGTAATTATTATTACCCATGATATTGATGAAGCAGTTTTATTAAGTGATAGGGTAATTATGATGACAAATGGTCCAGAAGCTACTATTGGTGAAATATTAGAAGTTAATATTCCAAGACCAAGAGATAGGGTTGCACTTCAAAGTGATCCTGAATATATAAGATGTAGAGAAGCCATTTTAGATTTCTTGTATAAGAAATTTGCAAAAGATGATGAATAAAAATCAAAAAATTTGCCTATAATATATAAATAATAAAAAACGTAGGTATAGATGATTAAAGAAATAATAAATAAAGAACTAATTGAAATTCATTTTCAGCCAATAGTATCAATAAGATCTAAAAAATTATATGCATTTGAAGCATTAACTAGATGTACATATAAAGGGGAGGTAATACCTCCTTATGAACTATTTAAACTTGCTATTGATGCAAATTTAAATTTAGAATTAGATATTTTGACACGAAATAAATCAATTGAGAAATTTAAAAAATATTATTTAGAAAATAATGAATTAATATTGTTTTTAAATTTTGAGCCATCTTTAATAAATAACTTTCATGCACAAGAACAAAATTATTGTTTTACCCAAGCCATAGATAATGTAGGAATTCCCTATAAAAATTTTATTCTTGAAATCAAAGAAGATGAAATATCAAATACAAAAGCACTTCAAGAATTTTGTGCATATTATAAAGAATTGGGATTTGCAATTGCTTTAGATGATTTTGGAACAGGAAATTCCACTTTTGATAGAATAAATGTAATAAAGCCTGATTTGATAAAAATAGATAAATCTTTATTTGTAGATACAAAAAATAATCATATAAATAAAGAGATAATAAAATCAATTGCAAGAATGGGACATAATTTAGGAATAAGAGTTTTAGCAGAAGGTGTAGAAGATGAAGATGCAATTTGCCTTGCATTAAAATCAAATGTTAATTTATTTCAAGGATATTACTTTTCTAAACCAGTTTTTGAATTAGATGCATTCTTAATGGATAAAATAATAGTAAAAATGAATGACATTGGAATCATATTTAGACGAATGACCTTAGACTCAATAAGTAAAAAAAGAGATTTAGTAAATAATTATAATTTACTTTCTAATAAAATTATTGAACAATTTGTTAATATAAATGATTCAGAAGAAATTCTAAAAAAAGAGTTAAAAACTAATAGTGATTTACAAGCTTTTTATTTGATTGATGTTGATACATCAAAACAAATTCATGATACTATTATTGATAATAAAAATGAAAGATTCACTCCATCAAAAGATGGAGATGAACATTATTTAAAAGAGTATTTTTATATTACTTTGGAATCTAAACAAGGAATATTTTTAAGTCCTAACTATGTTTCTTATGCAAGTGGAAATATCTGTAAAACATTTGCAAAAAGATTTGAATTAAAAAATAAATCTTATATTATCTGCATAGATATAGTTATGAAAGAGAATTAATTTAAGCTAAAAAAGAAGAAGTATTATATACTTACTTCTATGGTTGTTTCAGTACCCTTATATATTTTATTTTCATATTTAACTTCAACGTTCTCAATTTTAAAAGTTCCATTCATATTCTTTTTAATAATTTGAGATGTCATATAAAGTCCTATTCCCGTCCCTTGTGATTGGTGTTTTGTTGTAAAATAGGGTTCACATACTTTATCAATAATATCTTCATTAATACCACCAGCATTATCTTTTATTTTTATAATAACTTTTTTATTTTCTTTATAAGCATCTATAAAAATAACTCTAGGTATAGGTTTTTCTAGTTCTATTAATGCATCTTTTGAATTGTTTAAAATATTTATTAATGCTTGAATAAGTTCATTTTCTAAAGCACATAATTTTATCTCTTCAATATTTTTGATAAAAATAATGTCATTATGGCTAAACTGACCATCTGTAAGTTTGAAAACTTTTTCAAAGGAATTTATAATATCAAAGTTGCTCTCTATTTTATCTGTTTTGAAAAAATTTCTAAAATCATCAATAGTTTTTGATAAATATAAAGCTGAATCTGTAATATTAGTAATTGATTGATCAAATGCTTCACCATCAAGGACATCCAATTCTTTTTGTAGTCTCATTCCTGTTGATGCTGTTGTAATAACAGAAAGAGGTTGTCTCCATTGATGGGCAATATTTCCAAGCATTTCACCCATTGCTGCCATTTTTGATTGTTGAAAAAGTAGATGCTGTTGCTGAGTATTTTCATTGATATATTTTTGTATCTCAATTTTGTGTTTTTTAAATTTTTTATCTATTAATTTTGAGACATAGATAGAAACAACTAATAAAATAAGAG
>CBFHMY010000055.1:0-14259 GCA_965657055.1 uncultured Aliarcobacter sp.
AGTATTTTCACCTAAGAAAATTGCACCTGCGTGTTTTATGTATGGTAATAATTCAAAAGCATTTTTTGTCATAATTTCTAAGTGTTCAGGAGCTATTTCATTCATAAGTTTAATTGCTTCTGTCATATCTTTTGCAACAATAATCACACCTCTATTTTCAATAGAAGTTCTAGCAATTGTTTCTCTTTCTAGAGTTTTTAAATACTCTTCAACTTCATTACTTGTAAGTTTAGCAACCTCATCACATGTTGTAATCATAATAGAACTAGCCATCTCATCATGTTCAGCTTGAGATAATAAATCAATTGCTAAATAGTGAGGTTTTGCTGTTTCATCAGCAAGAATTCCAATTTCACTTGGCCCTGCAATCATATCAATATTTACTTCACCAAAAACAAGTTTTTTAGCAGTTGCTACAAAGATATTTCCAGGACCTGTAATCACATCAACTTTTGGAATAGTTTGTGTTCCATAAGCCATTGCAGCAATTGCAGATGCTCCTCCAACTTTATAAGCTTTTTTAATTCCACATAAGTGACAAGCTGCAAGTAAAAGTTCATTTACTTCATTATCAGGTGTTGGTGTACAAACAATTATCTCTTCTACACCTGCTACAATTGCAGGAATTGCATTCATTAAAAGTGAGCTAGGATATGCAGCTTTTCCACCTGGAATATAAAGTCCAGCTCTATCAACAGCACTTACTTTTTGTCCTAATATAGTTCCATTTGATTCAAAATCTAACCATGATTTTGGAAGTTGTTTTTCATGATATTTTTTAATTCTATCATATGCAATATGAAGAGCTGATCTAAGTTTTTCATCAATGTTTTCATAAGCTTTTTTCATATCAGAGGGATCTATCATTAAATCATCATCTGATTTAACTTCCCACTTATCAAACTTTTCAATATGTCTTTTTAAAGCACTGTTTCCTTCAAGAACTATTTCATCAATAATATTCATAACGATTGATGAAACACCTTTAATATCACTTTTAGCTCTTGCTAAAATTGCTTCAAATTCTTCTTTAAAATTGTTATCTTTTGTATTAATTATTTTCATTTATATTTGTCCTAAAATCTCTTTTACAATATCTTTCAAATCTTTTTTTTCAACATCAACAACTATTTTAGCAACTCTTTCATACTCTTTAGCTCTTGAATTATAAAGTTTAATTGCTTCTTCCATATTTTGTAAAAGTGGTCTTTTTTTCAATTTATTTTCTGCATTTGGAGCTTCGTTTATTCTGTCTAATATACCTTGAAATGATGATTTTAAATAAACAACCTTTCCTATTTTGTTTATATTATCTTGCTTATAAAATCCACCACCTGTTGAAATAATTGTGTTGTTTACACTTTTTTCCAACCATAAAGCAGTTTTCTTTTCTAAGGCTCTAAAATATGGCTCACCCTCAAGTTCAAAAATTTTTTTGATTTTTCTGTTTTCCATACTCTCGATTAAATCATCAGTATCAATTGCAAACATATTAGATTTTTTCACTAAAGCTCGAGCAACTGTGCCTTTTCCAACACCCATAAAACCTATTAATATTATATTGTTCTTTTTCATAGTGCAAGATTATATCTAAACTTATTTAAATTTTATATACATGCATTTACATTATGTAAAATTAGGGTTTATTTAGTTATCATAAAATCAAAATAACCATATAGTTTAGGATACAAATGGCTTTAAAAAAATTACTTTCGTATAATAATGATTCAATAAATTTCAATGTAACTTTACAAGAAGTTTTAGATTTAATGATTATTAACAAAACAAAACATTTTGTATTATTAGATGGTAAAAAACCTATTGGAATTATAACTGAAAGAGATATATTATTTTTATATACTAAACACATTAATCTAAGTTTAAAAGCCATTGATTTTGCTAAAAAATGCCTAATAACTAGTAAATCAAATAGAAAAGTAAATTATATTTTAGGACTTATGCTAAATCATAAAATACGAAGAGTGATTGTAGTTGATTTAGAAGGTGATTACTTAGGAACTATTCTTCAAGAAAAACTTATTTATGAATTTGAACAAGATATTTTCAAAACACATACTAGAGCAAAAGATTTAATCAAAGTTAATTTAAAAGCATTTTTTGTGCAAAAAGAAGCAAATATTCAAATGGCCATTGATTTAATGAGTGAAAAAAATATTGGCTCTATATTGATTTTTGATGGAAATGAACCAATTGGAATTTTAACAGAAACAGATGTTATAAATCTTGCTCAAAAACATATTAATACTTCTTTAAATATTCAAGAATTTATGCATAGAAATTTAATTTGTTTTGATACAGAAGATTTACTTTATGATGTTGTAAATAAAATGAAAAAAGAAGATATTAGAAGAGCTGTAATTTATGACAAAATAAAAAAAGATTACTTCATTATTACTTCAAAAGACATACTAAACAATATAAAAGGAAATTATAACCTATTTTTAGAGTCAAAACTTAGAGATATAAAAAGTACTTTCAACTCTTTAAATGAAGCAGTTATTGAACTTTTCGATAATGAAGAAGAACAAATAATATATTGGTTTAATAGCAAAGCAAAAAAATTATTTGATATACAAATAGATAAAGATATTACATCTGTTATTCCAGAACAAAAATGGAATTCTATCTATAAAAAAATATTAGAAAATGATTTCCAAGAAAATGAAATTTTAGAAATAAATGACAATGTTTTTCAATTAACAGTTATGAACACAGTTTTATTTGATAACGCAATTATAAAATTACTTTTTACAAATATCTCAGAAATTGCCCATACAAACAAACAAATAGAAAATAAATTTAGACTTCTATATGAGCATGTTCCATATCCCTATCAATCTTTAAATAATAGAGGAATTGTTACAAATGTAAATAAAAAATGGTGTGAAATAACAGGTTACACCAAAGATGAAGCAATTGGGCAAAAGTTTAGTTTTTTTACAGATGAATCATATGAAAGATTAAAATCTTTATTTAAAATATTTTTAGATAAAAAACATATTGAAGATGAAAGAATAAAAATAAAAAAGAAAAATGGTAAAATAATTCTTGCTAGTTTTACTGGAAATCTTTCAAATATAAATGGAGAATTAAAAACCCATTGTGTTTTTAAAGATATTACTACTCAAGAAAAAATTCAAAAAAAATTAAAATTATCTGATATTGTATTTGAAAATACTAATGAAGGTATATTAATTACAGACTATAATAATAAAATTATTTCTGTAAATAACGCTTTTACAAAAATTACAGGTTATGAAAAAGCAGACATTATTAATAAAAATCCTAAAGTTTTAAAATCAGGAAAACATGACAAAAAATTTTACAAAAAGTTATGGGATGATTTACTAATAACTGGTCAATTTAAAGGTGAAGTTTGGAATAGAAGGAAAAACGGTGAGATATATCCTGAATGGTTAAATATTTCTACTGTAAAAGATTCTGCTGGGAATATTTTAAATTACGTAGCTATTTTTTCAGATATTACAAAAATCAAAAAATCAAATGAAAGAATTGAATATTTAGCACATCATGATCCATTAACTAATTTACCAAATAGATTACTTTTAAGAGCAAGGTTAGATCAATCTATTATCCACGCAAGTAATTCTAAAGAAATTTTAGCTTTGTTTTTTATTGACATTGATAATTTCAAAATCATTAATGATTCATATGGACACTCAATTGGTGATAAAATTATCAATCTTGTAGCATCACGATTACAAAAAAACCTAAGAGCTGATGATACAATATCAAGAATTGGTGGAGATGAATTTATAATAGTTATTGAAAATATTGACCAAGAGAAAAGTATAGAAAAAATAGCTAATAAAATATTAGATGATTTTAAAGAACCTATAAAACTGCAAGAATATCTTTTTGATGTAACTATAAGTATGGGAATATCTTTATTCCCTAAAAATGGCCTTAATGCAGAAGATTTAATAAAACACGCTGATACTGCAATGTATAGTGCAAAAAATGCAGGTAGAAATCAATTTCAATTTTATAAAAATGAAATGACTTCTGAAATCTTTGAAAAAATAATTATGAAAAAAGAGATTTCAGATGCTTTGGAGAATGGTGATTTTGAAGTATATTATCAACCACAAATAAATATAAAAGAAAATAAAATTGTTGGATTAGAAGCTTTAGTTAGATGGAATTATAAAAATTGTAGATTAATTTTGCCAGATGAATTTATCTCTTATGCAGAAGAGACTAAATTAATTGTTCCTTTAGGAAAATTTGTTTTAAAATCTGCATGTGAATTTATAAAAAAACTTCAAGATATGAATTTAGCCCAAGATGCAGTTGTTGCTGTTAATATATCCGGTGTTCAAATAAAAAATTGTGATATATTTGATCTTATATTAAATAGTCTAAAAGATTCAAAACTAGATGCAAAATATTTAGAAGTTGAATTAACAGAAAGCTATATTATGGAAAATATTGAACAATCTCTTTTAACTTTAAATAAATTAAAAGATTTAGGTATCAAACTAGCAATTGATGATTTTGGAACTGGCTATTCATCTTTAAGTTATTTAAAAAAGTTTCCAATTGATAAATTAAAAATTGATAAATCATTTATTGATGAACTTCCAGATAGCCCAAAAGACATAGCAATTGCAAGAACTATTATGGCTCTTGCAAAGGGATTAGAAATGAAAACTATTGCAGAAGGTGTTGAACTGCAAAAACAAAAAGAGTTTTTAGTGAAAGAAGAGTGTGATGAGATTCAAGGTTGGATATATAGTAAAGCATTAAGGGAAAATGATTTTATTGAGTTTGTAAAAAACTTTAAATAGAATCATACTTATTTTTATATCTTTCAAGCATAGAAATATTTCCTAATATTCCTCCTTGATGTATGTATAATATTTCAAAATCTTGTTTTAGTAAATTTTCAAGATATTTTTCAAGACATATCCAAGCTAAGCTATCGTATAAAAAATCAAACTCTATATTTGTTTGAGATATAAGTTCTTTATGAATTTCGTAAAACTCTTTATATAGTTTTCCAAAGTGATATTTCTTCTCTCTTTTTATAATTGTAGGATGATTTTCTTTTTCTAGCATAGAAAACTGCTTTTTTAAATAATCTTCATCACCAACACAAGCACATGTTAGTACTTCAAAGGGAAGATATTTTTGTAAATAAAGTGCTGTAGTTCCAGTTCCACTTGGTAAAAATATTTTCAAATTTTTTATATCATTATCTTTTGCCCAAGATATAATTTCATTTGCTAATATTTCAATACCAAAACAAGCTTCACGTACAGCTCCTCCTTCACTTATAAATAAAGTATCCTCTTCAAAAATTTTAGGTAGTTTATCTTCTAGTATATTCATTTTATTTTCCAAAGCATACTTATAGTTTCCATTTGGATTTTCTTTTAAAAAACTTGCAATATGATCTACATAATAATCAAATACTAAGCCTTTAATTTTACATAATACTGATAATGAATACATTGCATTTGATTGAGCTGAACCATGGGAAACTATTTTTTTTATGTTAGGAAAATCATTTTTCAAAAAATAGTAAAACTTTCTAGCTTTATTTCCTGAAAAATCAGGACTAAGTAAATCATCTCTTTTTATAAAATATTTTCTACTATTAAATGTAATTTGTTCAATTGGGGAATTTGTATAGTTCATAAAAAATTGTACCATCTATTAGCAAAAGTTTTGTACAATAACAAAAAAAATATTGGGGCTAAAAATGGATTTAATGAGTTATATTGATAAAGGTGGAGCTATAGTTTATATTTTAATAGCATTAAATATAATTGGGTTCACTATTATTTTATGGAAATTTTTTACACTTCCTAGAAAAAATGCAATTATAAGTAAAATAAAAAGTCGTGTAACTATTAATTCATCTATCTCATCTCAAATTGAATATGAAGTAAAGAAATTAGAGTCAGGTTTAACTATTATAAAAAACATTGCAATGGTTTCACCACTTCTAGGATTGTTAGGAACTGTAATTGGAGTTTATAAATCATTTGAAGCTATTACTCAAAATGGTTTAGGTGATCCTACTATATTTTCAAATGGTATTGGAATAGCACTTATTACTACAATTGCTGGTTTAATTGTTGCAATTCCTCATCAAATTGCTTACAACCATTTTATTGCTATGATTGATTCAATTGAGTTAAAAGCGAAAAAAGAGATAGTTGGGCAAGATTAAGATGAAAAGAAGAGAATCCTTAGGATTAGACTTAACACCTGTTATAGATGTTGTCTTTATTCTTTTAATATTCTTTATAGTTACCTCTGTTTTTAAGAAAGAAGAGTTAGCTTTGATGCTAGATTTACCAAAATCAAATGCAAAAGAGATGGAAATTCAAAAAGAACAGGTATTTATAGAGTTAAGCCAAGATAAACTTGCAATAAAAGGAATTGAAGTTTCTTTTGAATCATTAGAAGATAACTTAAAAGCTATTAAAGACAAAGAAAAGCCCGTAATTGTGAGAATTGATAAGAAAGTAGAGTATCAAAGAGTTGTAAAAGTTTTGGATTTATTACAAAAATACAACCTTTCAAACCTAGCATTAGTTACAAATGAAGAGAAGAAATAAAAAGAATTTAGAGAAATAATGAAAAAAATTCAATAAAAAAGTTTATTTTGTTTTTTTTGTGCTATAATAACTACATTGAAAGATGGTTTAGGGTTCATCTATAGTTTATGTTTTTCTTGTAACGCTAGTTTTAAGTACACAATCAATCTAAAGAATTCTCAATTTTATATCTTCAACACTTTAGAAATGAAGTATATTTTAACAAAAAAGAAAAGGAGTTACAATGGCAACATTAGTAAACGGAACAGTAAAATGGTTTAATAGCGAAAAAGGTTATGGTTTTATCGAGCAAGATAACGGTGGAAAAGATGTATTCGTACATTACAGAAATATCAACAACACTGGTTATGGAAGAGTTTCATTAAATGACGGTCAAAAAGTAACTTTTGAAGTTGGTCAAGGTGAAAAAGGTCTTCAAGCAGAAAACGTAACAGCTTTATAATTTTAGCTTTACTATTCAAAAAGGGAAGGAGTTTTACTCTTTCCCTTTTTTTTATTCTATTTTTCTTCCAATGAAGCATACTCTTCATCTGTAAAAATTCTTGACTTTGTTATAAATTGATAACCTAAGTCTATTTCTAGTGAAAATGAATTACCAAAAGCAGATTTTTCAACTCTTACATCTATTGTTATATGTGAATGTTTAAAATACTCAAACTGATCTTTATCTATAAAAAATTCACATCCACAAATTTCACCTAGTTTAACATTACGACTAGGAACATAAAAATCACCTTTTTCATAACACATGGGAGCTGTTCCATCGCAACAACCACCACTTTGATTAAAAACTAATTCACCATGTTCTTCTTTTAATTTTTCTATAACTTCAGCTGCAGCTGGTGTTACATCTACTCTTTTTATCGACATTTAATATCCTTTATAAAGCAAAAAACCCATAGAATAAATATTCTATGGGTTTTGCTATTGTTTTTAGAATTAGATTCTAGAAGAAACCTAATTTATTTTTATTGTAAGAAGTTAAAATATTTTTAGTATGTCTATAAGAATTTAACATCATCATATGAGTTTCTCTACCAATTCCTGATTTTTTATATCCACCAAATGACGCATGTGATGGATAAATATGGTAACAATTTACCCAAACTCTACCAGCTTCAATTCCTCTGCTGAATTTATGTAATTGGTGAGCATCTCTTGACCAAACACCTGAACCTAATCCATAAATTGTATCATTAGCAATTTCTAATGCTTCTTCTTCTGTTTTAAATGTAGTTACGGCTAAAACTGGTCCAAAAATTTCTTCTTGGAAAATTCTCATTTTATTATGACCTTTAAACAGTGTTGGTTCAATATAATAACCATTTGGATTAGTTTCAGATTCATAAACATTTCCACCAATTAATAATTCAGCTCCCTCTTCTTTACCAATTTTTAGGTAATCAGATATTTTTTCTTTTTGACTTAAAGAACATTGAGCACCCATCATACAATCTGTATCTAAAGGATTCCCTAATTTAATAGCTTTTACTCTTTCAAGTACTCTTGCCATAAATGGCTCATAGATTGATTCTTGAATTAAAGCACGTGATGGACAAGTACAAACTTCACCTGAGTTAAATGCAAATAACACTAAACCTTCAATTGCTTTATCAAAGAACTCATCATCTGCATCCATAATTGATTCCATGAAGATATTTGGAGATTTACCACCAAGTTCTAATGTAGAAGGAATAATATTTTCAGTTGCATATTGCATAATTAACTGACCAGTTGTAGTTTCACCTGTAAATCCAACTTTTTTAACTAATGGGTGAGTTGAAAGGAATTTACCAATTTTTCCACCAGCACCATTAATAATATTAATAACACCTTTTGGAAGAATATCTTGAATTACTTCCATTAATAGTAAAATTGACATTGGAGTTGCACTAGCTGGTTTCATAACAACACAGTTTCCAGCAGCAATTGCAGGAGCTAATTTCCATGCAGCCATTAATAATGGGAAATTCCAAGGAATAATTTGAGCAACAACACCATAAGGCTCATGAATTTCTTGAGAAATTGTATCTTCATCTAAATCTGAAACTGTTCCTGATTCTGCTCTAATTACTGATGCAAAATATCTAAAGTGATCTACAACTAAAGGAACGTCAGCATTTAAAGTTTCTCTAATTGCTTTACCATTATCTAAAGTTTCAGCAATTGCTAATTTTTCTAAATTTGCTTCAATTGCATCAGCAATTTTATTTAATAAAATACTTCTTTGAGCAACTGATGTATGTTTATATGATTGAAATGCTTTATCAGCAGCAAGAATTGCAGCTTCAACATCTGCTTCATTTGATCTTGGGATTCTTGTTAAAACTTCACCATCAACAGGAGAAATGTTATCAAAGTACTCACCACTTGTAGGAGCAACCCATTCTCCACCAATGAAATTCTCATATTGTGCTTTATATTGAGGTTTACTGTAAATCATTTTAATATCCTTTTTTGTTAATTATATTTTTGGAAAAAGTCTTAAGTTTAACAACTTATCTTTTCGCTTAGTGAAATTCTACATGACATTTATAGCGTAAGTAAAGCCTTAGTATAGCATGAGTATAGCGGTGCTAAGATTTGTTACAAATTCCCTTGTTTTCGTACTTTTAAAGAGTTTTTTTTCTTTGAAATTTTTAAAATATCTGCTACAATTTTTTTATGAAAACATATAATTACACACTTAACGATAAATCTTTAGATTCATTAATTGATTTTCCATTTTTAAAAAAAGAAAAAAATATTTTAATTCAAATATTTTGTGGAGAAAAAAAAGATATTTTAGAAAAGATATTAAAAGAAATTACAAATAAATTACCTCAAGCTATTTGTATTGGTTCATCAACAGATGGAGAAATTAATAATGCAGAAATTAGCATATTAAAAACAGTAATTTCAATTTCTACTTTTGAAAAAACAACTTTAAAAACTACTCATATAAAAGAAAAAGACTCTTTTAAAAATGGTGCCTTACTTGCAAGTGAACTATGTGGTGAGAATACAAAACTATTACTTACTTTCACAGATGGTGATACTACAAATGGAGAAGAATTTTTAAATGGAATTGCTTCGGTTAATGGAAGTGTTTTAGTTTCAGGAGGAATGGCTGGTGATAATGCACATTTTACACAAACATTTATTTCTTCACAAAATAATATATTAACACGAGGTTCCGTTGGTGTTTCTTTTAATTCTGATGTTTTAAAAGTTTATAATGCTTACAACTTTAATTGGTCACCAATTGGAATTGAACATGAAATTGAAGAGGTTATTGGAAATAGAGTATATAAAATTTCTGGATTGACACCTTTAGATTTCTATGAAAAATATTTAGGTGAACATGTGGCTCAAACTCTTCCTGCAACGGGAATTGAGTTTCCATTAATTGTGCAAAAAAACAATATCCCACTTGCACGTGCTGTTATTGCAAAACATGAAGATGGAAGTCTTAGTTTTGCTGGAAATTTACATAAAGGTGATATTGTAAAATTAGGTTTTGGAAATGTTGAATTAATGATGAACAATCCTTTAAAATCTTTATTTAATAAATCTAAAATAAAAAATACTGAATCATTTTTTATATATGCATGTATGGCAAGAAGAAGATATATGCCAAATCTAATTGATATTGAAATTAATCCTTTTTCACAAATTGCTACTACTTCTGGATTTTTCACATATGGTGAATTTTATCACCATCATAATCATAATGAATTGCTAAATCAAACATTGACTGTTCTTTCACTAAGTGAAAAAGAAATCGAAGAAGAAGATAAAGAAAATGATGAAGCAATAGGAGATTCAACACTTAGTGATCATGCAAGAAGTTTACAAGCTCTTACTCACTTAATTCAACAATCCTCTGAAGATTATAATAAACAATCAAAAGAGTTAGAAAGTAAAAATATTTATGCACAAAATCTAATTACTTCACAAAAACAGTTTTTAAAATATGCAATTCATGAAACAAATACCCCATTATCTGTAATAATGGGAAATATTGATATGTTTGAAATGCAAGTAGGCAAAAACAAATATCTTACAAATATTGAAATTGCAATGAAAAATATCTTTAGTATTTATGATGATTTAAGTTATCTTGTAAAAAAAGATCAAATAAATAAAGCAACTCATACAATAAATTTAATTGACTTTATAAGAAGTAGAATAGACTTTTTTACGCAAACAGCAATTAGATTTAAATCTAATTTTGAATTTATTCATACAAGAGAAGAGATAATTATAAATTTTAATGAAATAAAACTTCAAAGAATAGTTGATAATAACCTTACTAATGCTATTAAATACACCTTACCAAATGAAACAATATATGTGATTTTGAAAGTTAATCAAAATGATTGTGATTTAATCATTGAGAGTCGTTCTGCTCAAATTCTTGACCCTCAAAAAATATTTGAAGAGTATTATAGGGAAGAGGTTTCAAAGGATGGATTTGGACTTGGGCTAAATTTAGTAAAAAGAATATGTAGTGAAGAAAATGTTGGTATAAAACTAGAATCAGGTGAAAACTGGGCTTCATTTACATATACATTTAAGGAGGTACTATGAAAATATTATTAGTGGAAGATGATATTATGTTAAATGAGATGATTGCAGAATATATAACATCAACGGGACATATTATAAAAAGTGTAAAAACAGGAAATGAATCTTTAGAAATATTGGCTAATGAAAAGTTTGATTTATTAATTTTAGATATTAACCTACCTGATATTGATGGTTTTACTATTTTAGAAAAAATGCATGAGCAAAAAAGAATGATTCCAACTATTTATATTTCAGCACTTATTGATATTGAAGATATTTCAAGAGCCTTTGATTTAGGTTGTTTTGATTATTTGAAAAAACCTTTTCATCTAAAAGAATTAACCCTTAGAATCAATAAAATTTTAAAAACAAGAATAGTTCCTCAAACCCACAAAAGACTCTCAAAACATTATAGTTTTGATTCTGAGAACATGACTCTTTTATACAATAATGAACCACATATTTTACCAAA
Organism: uncultured Aliarcobacter sp.; assembly: GCA_965657055.1. Taxonomy (GTDB): domain Bacteria; phylum Campylobacterota; class Campylobacteria; order Campylobacterales; family Arcobacteraceae; genus Aliarcobacter. The sequence goes on from CBFHMY010000055.1 coordinate 11,638, forward strand.
ACGTCAACTTCAAATTATTGAACTTTTAGCATTAAATAGAAGTTTAGTTGTTCAATATGATATGTTTAGAGACTATGTTTGGAATGATGATTATATTGATAATGCAACAATTAGAGCTGAAGTTAATAGAGTAAAAACTGTTTTAAAAGAAGATTTTATTAAAAATATTCGAGGTAGTGGATATATGATTGAAAGACCTGAATAATGATTTTTAAATCTATTAACTTAATAGAAAGGTAAAATAAGTTTTTTTATAATAAAATCTTTTTTTACTAATAATTTAAAAATCATAAAATTAAAACAGTGATTGGCCTATGAAAAAAAGAGATTTATTTATAATAGTTTATTGCATAATTATTGTTTTATCAGTTATGTATGCAACGCAACCATTGCAACCTTTACTTGCAAAAGAATTTAATATCTCAATTACAAAAGCATCTCAATTTACAGCTGTTATTATGCTTTTTCTGGCAATATCTCCAATAATATACGGATATATTTTAGAAAAAGTAAATGCTAAAAAAATGTTAATAAACTCTTCAATTATACTTTTTATTACTAATATATTTTTAGGTTTATCAAGTTCTTATGAACTATTTTTATTTTTTAGAACTGTTGAAGCCTTGGTTGTTCCTGCAATTTTAACTTCACTTATGAGTATCCTAGCAAATATAGATAAGGAAAATATAAAATTTAATATGTCTATTTATGTAGCATCAACGGTATTAGGAGGACTAATAGGAAGGGTATTTTCAGGATTTATTGCAACAAACTTTTCATATCAATTTGTATTTTATTCATTAAGTCTTGCTATTTTGGTTTCTATTTATTTTATATCTAAATTATCATACGAAGGTGAAGCTACAATTGTAAAACCAAAAATAAATGATATTACATTAATATTAAAAGATAAACGATTTTCAACAGTTTATATTTTGATGTTTTGTGTATTTTTCGTATTTGCAGGAGTCTTAAATATACTTCCTTTTAGAGTAAAAGAAATTTCATCAAATGTATCTGAATTTCAAATTTCATTATTGTATTTAGGCTATGGAATGGGGATTTTAGTTTCATTAAACTCAAGAAAAATTATCAAATTCTTTAAAAATGAAATAAATACTATTTTATTTGGCTTAATATTTTTCCTATTTATTACCATATTCCTAATTATTAAAGATATTATTGTTTTATTTTTACTGATTTTTCTATTTTGTTTAGGAATGTTTACAGTTCATAGTGTAAGTACAGGATTAGCAAACTCAATGAAAGCCTCTCAAAAATCACTAACATCTGGAATGTATTTAACATTTTACTATTTAGGTGGGGCTTTTGGTTCTTATGTTCCATCTATTATTTATGAAAAATTTGGATGGAATAATGTAATTTATATGTTTTGTACAATCTTAATTGGAACTATGCTTTTACTTTTAAAAAGAAGAAAACTATTTGATAATTTATAATTAAAGGATTTTTTTGGAAGTTATTACATTACTGTTTATTTTTAGCTCTTTAATTATTATTATAACTCCTGGTCAAGATATGATATTAGTAATGTCTCAGTCTATTTCACATGGTAAAAAAGCTGGAATTATTACAGCTTTTGGAGTTTCTTGCGGATTATTAGTTCATACTTTATTAGCAACAATTGGACTTGGCTCTTTGCTTATGGCTTCAACATGGTTATTTGATGTGATTAAATTTATTGGGGCTGCATATTTAATTTATATAGGTTATCAATTATTACTTAGTACAAATCCAAAATTATCAATAAAAACTCTGCCAAAAGTCTCTTATAAAAAAATGTTTATGCAAGGGGCACTTACAAATATCATGAATCCTAAAATTGCAATATTTTATTTTTCATACCTTCCTCAATTTGTCACTTTAAATGAAGGAAATGAATCTTTACAATTTTTTATTTTAGGAATTACATATGCAATTTTAGCTTTTTTTATAAAAGCACCAATTGGTTTTATATCAGGAGTCTTATCACTTTGGATTCAATCACGACCTATGGTTTTAAAATATATAAATAAAACAAGTGGTGTGATTCTTATTGGATTAGGTTTAAAATTAGCAACACAAGAAAGGGGTTAAAACCCTTTAAAATTTATATTACATAAAAGTTAAAGAGTTTTTTCTATTTCTATAAAGAATTTTGTCATCTGCAAAAACAACACTATCTTCTATTTTTTTATTTATTATTCCATGTTGTGGTGATTTTATACATACAGGATCAGCTGCATTCATATCACCTGTTAAGGCAAATGCTTGACACCTACATCCACCAAAGTCTTGCTCTTTTTCATCACAAGATCTACATGGCTCTTTCATCCAGCTATCACCTCTGAAATAATTAAAAGCTTTTGATTCATTCCATATTTGCTCAATGCTAAACTCTTTTACATTTGGAAATGTAAGAGGTAAAGTATTTGCAGTATTACAAGGAAGGGCAACTCCATCTGGATTTATAGTTATAAATGTAGTTCCCCATCCATTCATACAAGCTTTTGGTCTAGTTGCAAAATAATCAGGAACAACAAAAAATACTTTCATATCTTTTCTTTCTTCTCTATAGTATTTTGTTACTTCCCTAGCTTTTGTGATTTGCTCTTGAGATGG
>CBFHMY010000056.1:0-14101 GCA_965657055.1 uncultured Aliarcobacter sp.
AGGGTTATAGTTGAAACGGCAATAAAAGATGGAATTATTGATGTAATTAGAGATTATAGATATAAATTTATTAAAAAATCTCAAACTATTGGTGAACAATGTGAGCAAAAATATCATGATCTAGGTTTTACAATTGGTCATAAAAATGAGAACTTTGATGCAAGAGGATTTTTCCAAGATGATTTTAAAGCTGGATTTTTAACATCAAATAATGAAGTTCTAATATCACAAATTGTAGCTGCTGTTTCAAAATCAAAAGATTCTAAAATAAATGAACTTGATAGGGAAATAGAACTTCTTATTAGAAATCAATTCTCTTCAATTGAAGAAGATATAAAAGTAAAAGCAAAAAAAGTAAGTGGATTATTAATTGAATCATTTTTTAATACATTAAATGCTCCACTTAAAACTTTTGAACAGAAATTAAAAAATGATGAAAAAGCCTTAGAAAATCAAATAAATTCATTTGAAGAAAATGATAAAAATAAAGCTCAATTATCTATTGATATTCATAAAAATATTAAAAAACTAGAAACTATGTCAATAACAATAAAAGGATTAAACTAATGAGTGCAAATTTAAATATCCTAAAAAGTTTTGTAAATGAGTATAAAGAAAGTTATTCAATAAAAGAAGTTGTTTATGAAGAAGGATTAGTAGGGGACATTAAAAAAATTCAAGCTAAATTACTTGACGAAAAATTCTTCCCATCAAATCAGCTTGTAGGTATTTTAAATAAACAAATTAGACGAGCAAGATATCCAATGGAAGTTGCAATTACAGGTCAATTTTCATCTGGAAAATCAACTTTCTTAAATGCCCTACTTTCAAGAAATATTTTACCAACAGGAATTACACCTGTTACATCAAAAGTAAATTTCATTAATTATGGAGAAGAATATAAACTAAAAATTACTTATTATTCAGGGGCACAAGAGTACGCACCAATTGAAGCAATTGCAGATTTTACAGATCAAAGACAAAATGAAATGAAAGATATAAAATATCTTACACTTTATGCACCAATGGATATTTTAAAAGATATTTCATTTGTTGATACTCCAGGATTAAATTCACAATCTCAAAGTGATACAGAAACTACAAGAAAAGTTCTAAGAGATGTTGGTGGAATTATTTGGTTAACACTTATTGATAATGCAGGAAAGCTTTCTGAAGCTGAAGTTTTAGAAGAATATATGCAACACTTCAAAAATAAATCTTTATGTGTATTAAATCAAAAAGATAAATTAACCCCTGATCAAGTACAAACTACAACAAATTATGTAAGTGAAAAATTTGGTAAATATTTTGCAAAAGTTGTTCCAATATCTGCTCGAATGGCACTTGAATCAAGAGCACATCAAAAAGATATTTTAATACATGATGAATATACAAAAATCGTAAATGATTTTAAAAAAGAATTATTAGAAAAAGATGTAGATGATTTAAACTTTTTTGAAAATAGCTTTAAACAATACAAAAATAAAATTCATGCTATTCAAGACTCAGATGCAACAACAAATACAAAACTTTTAGAAGAATCAAATATTCAAGAAGTTATAGATTTTATCAATGAAACAATTAGACCACAAGCAGCAGAAGCAAAAGAGTTTGCTATTAAAAAAGATTTAAAAGGTATTTGTGATATTTTAGTAAAAGAGTATAAAACTATTACAAAAATTTATGATGTTTTAGTTGATGTTTTAAAAGATTGTGAGAGTAAAGTACTTGAACATTTTGAAAATATTTATAAAAAATATTCAAAAGAACTATTTAATATCTATAATTCACTTGAAACTATTATGGAAAAAATTGCCCATGAAACATACAAAAATATCAAGAAAAAAACTTCTAATAGATTTGAAGAATCTAAAAGCTTTTTAGGTGGTAAAATAGAGAAGTTTGAATACGAAACTTTCTGGATTGATTCTGATTCAATTTACAAAAGTCTTTTTTATGATGATCAAACGGTAGATAAAATGTTTAAAAGATCTATTAAACTTCTTAAAAATATTGAACTTGATACAGATGAATCATTTAGGGATGTATTTAAACTTATTAAAAGTGAAATTAATAAATGGCAAGAACCATATGAACTAGTTAGAAAACATAGAGAAATAGCCTCAGATTTAGAGTTTTCAAATACAAGACATTTTGCTGCAAAAGTTTATGAAAATGTATTAAATACTTACCAAGAAGCTATTTTAGAAAATATCTCAGCTCTTAGAAAAAAGTTTGCTTATTTTAATGGAGCTTTATCTTATAGTTATATCCAAACTACTCAAGCAACAATTGCACATTTTGAACAACAAATTTTTGAATCAGAAGAGTTATATAAAAAAGAGCCTTCAAGATTTTCTGTTTCTCATCCAAGAGAAGATGAAATTGTTGCAAAGTTAAAAGCAAATTTTGGTTTTGAAAAAATTGAAGATTTCTTAACATCAAAAAGAAATTATTTATTTAAAATTGTTAAATATTCAAAAGAACAATATTTAGAAATAAATGAAGATAGAATAAGTTTTGTAAAATCTAAAAAAGAGCAATATTTAGAGAAAATTAAAGATTTAGAGAAAATAAAAGAAGAGATTTAAACCTCTTCTTTTATTAAGATTTTTTAAGGAAGCAAGTTAAAAGAACGATTTTAACTCCATTTACTCTTCCCTCGATTTGTTCAGGATTTTCAGTAAGTGAAATATTTCTTACTGCTGTTCCTCTTTTTGCTGTAAATCCAGCGCCTTTTACTTCTAAATCTTTGATGATAGTTACCGTATCACCTGCATTTAATGTAACACCATTTGAATCTTTATGAACAATTGAGCTATCAATCTGTGAAATTCCAGCATCAGCCCAAGCTTTTACCTCATCTTCCATATACATCATATCAAGTGCATCTTGATTTCCAATTTTTTTAAGCATTCTATATGAAGCTACTTGAACAGCAGGAACTGTACTCCACATAGAATCATTTAGACAGAACCAGTGATTTGCATCTATTTTTGATTCATCTTCAAATTGTTCTTTACAAGTTGAACATAATAATATTGATTGCTCAGCACTTCCATCGCTTGGTGAAACTTCATATACACTTAAATCATTTGTTGATTTACAAAGCTCACATGAAGATTCACTTCTATTCATTAACTCTTGTTCTACGCTCATAATTACCTCTTTTGAAAAAAATAAGTGTGCATTATATCACAATAGGTTATAATTCTTTATGAAATATTTAAGCCATTACCCAAAAGATTTACAAGATAAAATTCAAGTTTTAATTAACAATGATAAATTATCCTCATATATAAAAAATAAATATCCAAATGCCCATTCATACACAAATGATAAAGCTTTATACTCTTATGTTATGGATTATAAAAATGAATATTTTAAAAAACATCAAGTATCAAAAGTTATGTATGATGGAAAAATAAATGTAATAAATAATGCCTTAGGAATGCACTCAATTGTTTCAAGAGTTCAAGGTGGAAAACTAAAATCAAAAAATGAAATAAGAGTTGCATCTGTATTTAAAAATATGCCTGAAGAGTTCTTACAAATGATTGTAGTGCATGAATTAGCACATTTCAAAGAAAAGGAACATGACAAGGCTTTTTATAACCTATGTACTTTCATAATGCCTTCTTATCATCAAATAGAGTTTGATTTAAGAGTTTATATGATGCATATTGATTTAAAAGGAAAACTTTATTAAGTATAAAAAATAACCATAATGCTTTTTTATTGCGACTTTTCATTGCTAAAATATTTTAGCAATTATTAGGAGTATACAATGAGTAAATTTTTATATGTTACAGACCAAGATGAATATACAGATCATAGTTTTATAGGCCCTTTATTCCAAAAATATTTAAATAGACATTTTGAAATAAATACTATATTTTTCTCTAAATTTAAAAATGAAATAGAATTAAAAGATGATGGAAGAATTATAATTCCTGAAAGATTAAGTACTAATCTTTTAGAAGAGCTTGGAAATAAAGGCATAAATATTAGTGATTATGCTTTTGTTGTTGTAAGAAATAATACAACACTTTTAAAAGATGTTATTAAAAAGAAAAATAAATATAATTACAAAGTTGGATTTAGATTATCTTTTCCAAAAAGAATAGCTAAACTACAAACAGATGAAGCAAACAATAAAAAAACTATTTTTGATATTATAAGCAATAAAATACAAACATATAGTGAAATATCTTTGATTAATGAATGTGATATTTTTCTTCCAACTTCATTTCAAATGAAAAATGATTATTTTAAAGATGTGAAAGTACGAACTTTTGTAATTCCATCTGCTATTGACCCAGATTTATTACATGATAATATTCAGCATGAAGGAAAAGAAAAAAGATTCTTCTATGCAGGAACATTAGATAAATTAAGAGAATTTGAAACTGTTTTAGAAGCTTTTAGCACAATTCCAAGTGACAATTATAAACTTATGATTTCAACAAAAGATCCTGAATATTTAGATGATATGTTATCTTTATATCCTAATTTAAGAACTAATATAGAAATTTGTGATGCAAAAAATAGAGAAGATTTATTAAAATTAATAGCTTTTTGCGATGTAGGATTATCAGTTCTTCCTGATATTGCATTATTTAATAGCTCAACGCCTATAAAAGTTTTAGATTATTATTCAAGTGCCGTTCCTTGTATTATGAGTAAAAATGAAAATAATATCTCTATTTTTGAAGATAATAATAGTGCTTGGTTTAGTGATTTTTCTAAAGACGCAATAAAAGAAAAGCTTGAATATATTATCTCTTTATCAAAAGATGAAATTGCACAAGTTGGAGTTAATGGTCAAAAAAGATTATTAGCAGTTAGAAACTACGAAAGAATTGCAGCTGATTTAGCTCACCAATTAAATATACTATAAGAAGATTTCTCCTTATAGTATAAGCTTTGACTCAAATCATAAACTAATTTTAATCTTTTTGTTAAGATAACACTTATCCAAAATTAAAGTTAAATCATGAAAACATTTTTTAAACAATTCAAAAAAGTAAACTCTGAACCCATTGAAAAATCAAACATTATTTGGTCTTGGATAGGTTCTTTTTTAGGAATATTAGCAATTTCTTATTTTCATAGTGATTTTCTAGAGGATAGAGATTTAACCCTTGTTATTGGTTCTTTTGGAGCTAGTGCAGTTTTGGTTTATGGGGCAGTTAATTCTCCCCTAGCACAACCTAGAAATTTAATAGGTGGCCATATATTGTCAGCTATCATTGGAGTAATTTCATTTAAGTTATTTCACTCTCATATATTATTAGCATCTGCCTTTGCCGTTGCTACTTCAATTTTAGTAATGCAATTAACACTAACATTACATCCGCCAGGTGGTGCAACAGCACTTATAGCTGTTATTGGGAGTAATCAAATTCATGATTTAGGTTTTTTATATGTATTTGTTCCTGTAACATCAGGAGCTTTTATATTACTAATAATTGCTGTAATTATAAATAATATACCAAAACATCGACACTATCCTGAATCATTAAAAGATTTTAATAAAAAATGGTTTAGTGATGATTAAATAAAATACTTATCTTTTCTATTTTATTTTTTTTCCCAAGAAATAATTGCCCAATAAACAAACTCTTCATCAATCTTTTGATTTTTATCTAACTTATCATAATAATCTTCAAGTGAATTAATCTCTTTGGCACTTAAATCACCAATACTCCAAGAAACAGATTGGATAAACTTTTCTTTTGAATTATAAATTGTTCCTCTCCCTTCACTTTGAACAAAATTCACACTAGCTCTTATTCCCATTGAATAAAGAATATTTACTAAATAAATATAATCAGGCTTTTTAATAATATCTCTTTTTAAAACTTCTAAAATCTCATTTGATACAAAAGAACCACCAACTTTGTAGGAGAGAGCAACTTTTTTATTTGCTTTATCATTTAGTTTTATAAGTGCTTCTTTCATATCTTTTACTTCCATAGACCTAGAAGCTATTACTAAATCTGCATTTGGAACCTCATCCCATAAGTCGTACCAAGATTTATTTATTGTTTTAATATTTAATATATTTTGTTCTTTTGCATTTTGCTCTAGTATCTCAAGCATTTTTGTAGAATAATCCAAACTATACACTTGGCTTAATTTTGAAGATAATTTCAAAGATAGATTCCCAACACCACAACCAACATCCAATAAACTATTAATTCCATCTAAATTAAGTAGTTTTAAAAACTGCTCATTATATATAGACTTATGAACTTTTTGATTCATTGAAGGTGCTTTTTTATCCCAAGACTCTTTGGCTTTTGCTTTAAATGTAGATTTGTTTTTTTGTTTCACATAAAGTTTATTGAAATCTATCTCATCAAAATTTTCATATTGCATTAATTTTCCTTTGATAAATACTCATACAAATATAGTTTTTGTCTCAACTCTTTTAAAGAATCAAGCTTTAATCCCTGCTCTATCCAAGATTTAATCTCATTAGATATTTCAAGAGGTTTTAACAAAGCTTCTTTTTTTTCTTTTGAAATCTTTTCGTGTTCACCTAAAACAGTAATATGAGACAAAACAGATGTTAATCCCAAATCTCTTATTTGTGCAATTTGCTCTACAGTTTTTCCTTCTTGAATTAAGTCAAAAGTTTCTAAATATGTTTTTGTTAGTTTCTTCAAAGGAGCTCTAGTTTCAAGTTTTTCACTAAATTCTGATTTTATCTCTTTTGCTAGATCTAAAAAAGCTTCTCCATATTTTTCATATTTAACAAGACCCACTCCATTTATATCTAGCATTTCATCTTTTGTTGTTGGAAGTTTTGAAGCAAACTCTTTTAAGCTTTTATCTCCAAATATTACATAGGCTGGAACTTCATGTTCTAATGCTATTTCTCTTCTTAATGTTCTAAATCTTTCATATAATTGTTCATCAAAACTAAGTTCTGTTTCTTCTTCTTGAATTTTTTGAGCAATTCCTAATTTATCACTATCAAGTAAAAGTTTTTCATTTCCTTTTAGTATTTCCATTCCCAAAGCATTTAATTTTAAAACTCTAAATTCACCTAAAAACACAGCTTGAATATCTATTAGTTTATCAGCTATTGCCATCCATTCATTTTTACTTTTATCAGTACCTAAACCATATACTTTTAATTTATCATGTTCAAATTCTAAAATTTTTTGATTTTTTGAAGCTCTTAAAATATCTATAATGTGATTTGTCCCAAATCTTTGCTCACTTCTATAAACAGCAGATAAAAACTTCTGGGCATCAACGCTTACATCTACTAGTTCAACTTCACCTTTAGTACAATTATCACATAAAGTTTTACAATCATCTATCTCATCTTCAAAATAGTTTGCGATTATTTTATGACGACAATTATTTGACACACAGTATCTATACATAGCTTCTAATTTATCTAAGCCTGTTTGTTTATATGAGTTATCTATTGCTTCTTCTATTTGTATTTTTCTTTTTACCTCATCACTTTTTGAATAAAGCAAATATACATAAGACATTTCACCATCACGTCCAGCTCGTCCTATTTCTTGATAATAATTTTCAAGTGTTTTAGGTAAACTTGTATGTATTACAAATCTAATATTTGATTTATCAATTCCCATACCAAAAGCAATGGTTGCAACTACTATATCAATTTTTTCATATACAAAAGCATCATAAACTTCATCTTTTATTTTAGGACTAAGCCCTGCATGATATGCTTTTGAACGATAACCTTGTTCAACTAGAAACTGAGCAGTTGATTCAGCCTCTTTTCTTGTAAAAGTATAGATAATACCACATAAACCTTTGTGAGTTTTTAGGAAGTTTAATATTTGAGTTTTACCATTTGCAATTCGTGGTTCAACTTTTATATCAATATTATCTCTTATGGTTTTTGCTCTAAAATGTTTTGCATTTTGTAAATTTAAATTTGAAGCAATATCAGCTTCAACTTTTTTTGTAGCAGTTGCAGTAAAAGCACAAATAGCAATATTTGGAAAAAATCTTTTTAATTTATCAAGATTTCTATATTCAGCCCTAAACTCATGACCCCAAGCAGATACACAGTGAGCCTCATCTATTACAAAATAGTTTATATTTATTCGCTGTAAAACACCAACAAACTCATTTGAAGTAAATCTCTCAGGAGCAACATAAATAAATTTTAAATCACCATTTAAAAGCTTTTGCATAGTAAAACTATTTTCATCATTAGTTTGTGATGAACTTATCATTTCTGCTTTTATATCTAAGTCATTTAAAGCTTTTATTTGATCTTGCATTAAAGCAATCAAAGGAGAAATAACAACAGTAACTCCATCCATAAGAAGTGCAGGAAGTTGATAACAAAGTGACTTCCCACCACCTGTTGGAAGGATAGTTAATACATCTTGTTTGTTGATAATATTATCAACAACTTTTTCTTGGAAGCTTCTAAATTTATCGTGTCCGAAAATATCTTTTAGTATTTGGTATTTTTTATTCATGTTGTGATGTTAACATAGTTTGAGTTAAGGATTTATGTTAGTAAAAAATTGAGATAAGTATTGAGGGTGTAAAAACACCCTCAAATAGTATTATTGTCTTTTTTTAGTTTGATGAGCTAAAAACTCTTCTTTACTTATATTTCCATCATTATTAGTATCAATATCTGAAAATGCTGATTGATTACCAATATTTTTCATCATTTTCCCATCTAATGCATTTTGTTCCATTCTTTTTTCTTTTAATTCTTCCATCTCATTTGGACTAATCATTCCATCATTATTTAAATCAAAATCTTCAAAATTAGGCATATTTCCTTTAGGTTTCATACTATTTTGACCCATTCCCTTATTTTTTTGATTATTTTGCATATGATTATTTTGTCCTTTTACTAACTCAAGTTCTGTTAATTTACCATCTTTATTTGTATCAAACATAGAAAATGATGGAGCATTTCCTGCATTTTTCATAGGCATTCCAGTCTGAGCTTTTTCTTCTATTCGTATTGCTCTTAAATCATTAAACTCTTGTTCACTTACAAATCCGTCTTTATTTGTATCATAAGATGAAAATTCTATTGGACCTTTACTTGGTAAATCTTGAGCAATAAGTGCACTTCCTAAAACAGATAAAGAACCTGCTACCATAAAACTTAACTTGATTATTTTCACTACATTTTTCATAATCTTGTCCTCCTTGTTTTTATATCTCAGTATACTCTTAATTTAATATAATCTTCATAATTTAATTTATTATTTTAGAATAACCTTAACATTATTCAAACTTTTTGATTCAGAAAAATCATTTATTAAGGCTGCTAGTTGAAGCACATCACTGTTTTTCATTCTTATACAACCTGCTGATTCATTTGAACCAATTGTTTTTTCATTTAGTGTTCCATGTATTCTAAATGTATTTTTCCCATCTACTATATGAGTTAAATTTATTTTAGCAGCTCCCATATAATTGTATTTATGTCCTGGAGGAACAACTGAAGGAAGATTAATTCCTCTTTTTCTAAAACTTTTTAAAGTATCTTGTGTTGGATACCAAGTAGGATTTAGTGATATTTTAGAAATTCTTCCTTCTCCAAAAGGTCTTTTTACATCTTTTTTTGCAGTTGATACAACATACTCTTTTATCTCTTTTAATTCATTATTTATTTTTGCATTTACAGTCATCAAATTTGTATTTGCATTAACTTCTATTATTAACTCTTCATAGTTTAAAATAGTAGGTTCACTTTCAGGATTATTCATTACAACTTCAACTATTTCTTTTTTATTTTCTATTTTTTGAGTTTTTTCAACTATTTGATTTGTTACTAAAATTTTTTTCTTTGGTATTTCTTTTTGTATTTCTTGTTCTTCTAATACTCTTTTTTCATCATCAGCTTTATCAAATTCATCCATACTTATTTGTTTTAATTCTTCAATTTTTTTTGCTTCTTCTTTTTGAGACTCATTTTCTAAATAATCATCATCTGATAATTTTTGACCTTCATAAAAAGGATAAGATGATACTAATTTTAGCTCTTCAAATTCAGGATTGATTGAAACAAGTTTTACATCTTTTTTATCTTCAACTTTTTTTTGTTTAACTTTTTCTTCGATTTTCTTTTCATTGTTATCAATTATAAATACTTCTTGAACTCTATCTTTTTTTACAACTTGCGTTAAATCTATAAGTGTTTTCTTTTTTGAATAAAGATTTGTTATATCCTCAGAAATCTCTTTTATATAAGGTTTTTGTTGTTTAACATATGATGATGCTTTATTTATTACAAGTTTTGCATCATTTTTATTATCAAAAATATCCAAATATGTGTAATATCTTTCATCTTTATCTTTTACTATAAAGACTTTACCATCCATATTGTCAAAAATTCTCTTTTTGCAAATAAGTGCATTGTCTAAACTCAAAGTCATACAAACAGAAATTGTATATTTTTCTGCTGCTGTTGCAGAAACCAAACTACCTAACACTATAAACAGGGTCAAAAACATTTTTATCATAATTTAATTTATTCACTTCCAAAATATATCCATATTTTATCTTTTAATTCTTTAAGCTGCTAAAATCTTTTGTAATATTCTAAATAATATCCAAAATTTTATGTGTAAAAACGATAAATATGCTAAACTTCCAATTAAAATTACTTAACATCATAAGGAATGTTTATGTTGACTGATGACGATTTTATTGATTTAAATTCAAGATTTTATACCACTTGTAAACCCATGTCGAGAATATTTACTTTATTAACAGTACCTACGGCTCTTTTTACAATAATTGTATTGTGTTATTTTGGGATTTTCCCTTTAAAAGTTGAAATTCATAGTGTTGTACTAATTGGATTTATTTACTTAATTTACCTATTTTTTATAAGACATAATGCTTATTATGTTTCTTGTAAATTTAAAACACAATATGAAGAATTATTTTTTTATTTAAAAAATTATATTAATGATAATTTATTAACTATTGGGGATATTACAAAAGCAAATGGAAGTGCAAATGATTTCTTAAAAGACTATACAAGCAATATTAGAAATACAAACTTTTCTTCAATTGCATCTGGAATTTTCCCAACATTAGGTATTTTAGGAACATTTATATCTATTGCATTTTCTATGCCTGATTTCTCTTCTGGAACTTCAAATGCTTTAGAAAAAGAAATCACTGTACTTTTAGGGGGAGTGGGAACTGCATTTTATGTTTCTATTTTTGGTATCTTTTTATCAATTTGGTGGACATTTTTCGAAAAAATTGGAATGAGTAGATTTGAACATGATACTTACATCATCAAAGAAAATACAAAATCATTTTTCTGGACAAGAGTTGATATTGAATCAATTCACATAAAAAGTAATCTTGATAACTATTCAAAAATGAGCGATGTATTTGAAAAACTTACTTCTAGTAATATGATGGATAATATCAATACTTTAATAGAAAAAAGAGTTGAATTACTTGAGGATATCTTGAAAAAAGAGTTATTACTTTCTACTAAAATTGGTGAAAATATTGATAATAATGAAAGTTTAGCTGTTATGCTAAAAGATCTTACATTAAATATGAATACAACAATAAAAAGTTTTGAAAAACAAAAAGATTTATATGCTTTAAATACTGAACTTTTAAATAACAACGTTCAAATATTAAATTCTCATTTACATAATTTAAGTTCAGATAATTTAAAAGCTATTTATTCAAATATCGTAAAAAGTATCGAAACAATGAAAAGTGACATGGAAAAAATTGAATGGAAATTTAAAAAAGAGCTTGATGATTATGATGTTAAAATAACAGATAAATTAAATAACTCTTTAGAATCAATTGATAATCAAACTACGAAAATTATAGAAGATTTAACTGAATTCAAAAATTTATCAAAGTAGTAAATAATGTATAATAATGAAGAAAAAAACGAAGAGAATTTTTGGATATCTTATGCTGATTTAATGGCAGGACTTCTTTTTGTATTTATTTTAGTAATTGGAGCTATTGTAATAAAATATCTTTATACTCAAAATAATTTAGAAAGAGAAAAACAAGCATTAAATTTAAGCCAAGAAGAAATACTAAATAAAAATAGTGCTTTGAAAAAAATTGAAGATGAAAAAGCTCAATTATTTTATGAGTTAGCTCAAGCTAGAAATATTTATGAAGAGACAAAAACAAAACTAGATAATGCAAATGTATCACTTGATGAAAAAGCAAAAAGCATATCTCTTAATTTAGCTGAAATTGAAAAATTAAAAGCTTTATTATTAGAGTTTGATTTAAAAACAAAAGAACAAAATGACACTAATGAAAAACTATCAGCTGAAATTTTAAATAGACAAAATATTATAAGTCTAAAAGATGAAGAGTTAGCATTACTTGCCGATAAGCTTTTAGTTCAAACACAAATTCATCAAAAAATGGTTGAAGAGTTTGATATTACAAAAGTTAAAATCAAAAACTTAACAGGTATTAAATTAAACGTTATTGCAAAACTAAGAGAAAAACTTGGAAAGTCTATAAATATAGATGAGAAAAGTGGAGCTATAAAATTCTCTTCAAATATTTTATTTGACCAAAATGAGTATAAGTTAAAAGAGGAATCAAAAAAAGAGTTAAGTGTAGTTTTAAAAAAATATTTAAATACACTTGTTGGGGATAAAGAGATGAGAAAATTCATTGAAAGTATCACAATAGAAGGTCATACAAATAGTGATGGTACATACTTAAGTAACTTAGCTTTATCTCAACAAAGAGCGTTAGCTGTGATGCAGTTTTTATATGATTCAAATATCATTGATAAAAACCTTTTAAGTGCTTATGTAAATTCAAGTGGAAGATCTTCATCTGATTTAATCTTAGATAAAGATGGAGTTGAAGACAAAGATGCTTCAAGAAGAATTGAAATTAAATTTGCAATTAAAAATGAAGAAGCAGTAAAAGAACTTCAAAATTTTTTAGGTGATAAAAAATGAGTAAATCACTTTATGAACCTAGAAAATTAGAAGCATTAAGTAATGAAATAAAAACTAAAGTCGAAAAAAAGAAACTCTCTTTTTTTCGAAAAATTATAAATTTTTTTCTTGGGAAATAAAGTTTTCAATATTTTTAGACACAAGTAAAATAAGTTTTGTTCTAGCTTCTATTGATGCCCAACCTATATGTGGTGTTAATAGAAGTTGCTCTTTATTTTTTACTTTTAAAAGTGGATTTGACTCTTTAATTGGCTCAAGAGAAACCACATCAATACCACAGTAAATCTCTTTCTCATCTATTATTTTTGCTAAGTCATCTTCATTTATAATTCCGCCACGACCTAGATTTAATAAAATTGCACCATCTTTTATATTTTTCATATTTTCATAATTTAACAAATCTTTTGTATTTTCATTTAATGGACAATGAATTGAAATAATATCGCTTGTTTTTAGTAACTCATCTAGTTCCACTCTTTTATATTCACTATTGGAATTTTTACCAGAAGTTGAATAATAAACTACTTCACAGCCAAAAGCACTAGCTTTTGAAGCAAAATTTCTTCCAATATCTCCAAGACCAATAATTCCAACTCTTTTATTATCAAGTTCAAAGAAAGGCTTGTCTATATGAGTAAATATTGGTGATTTTTGCCAATTACCCTCATCCACATATTTTTTATAATAATTTAATTTTGTAACAAAATGAAAAATCATAGAAAATGCGACTTGAGCAACTGATGAACTAGAATATCCAGCTACATTTTTTACTTCAATATTTTTTTCTTTTGCATATTCTAAATCTACATTATTCATGCCAGTTGCACTGATACAAATAAGTTTGATTGATGAGTTATCCATAGTATTAGCATCAATTATAACTTTATTTGTAATTACAATATCAGCATCTTTTACTCTATCTAGCGTTTCATTTTCTTTTGTCATATCATAAGATAAAACATCACCAAACTTATCAAATACATTTACATCAACATCTAAGCCAAGGGTTAACCTATCTAAAATTACTATTTTCATTTTTAGTCTTTCTTAACCCAAACTTTAAATTTCCAAGCTGGAGATTTTATTTTCCCATGTTCAATTATCTCATCATAAAATTTTTCTTCTGCTAAATC
>CBFHMY010000057.1:0-14071 GCA_965657055.1 uncultured Aliarcobacter sp.
TAAGAATTTTTTAACAACCATTACTTATGCTCCACTTGTGGATGAAAATGTAAATGAAAACATAAAAAAACAATCAAACAAATTTCAAGTAAAAAATTATAAAATGGTTTTTAAAAATTCGATTTTAAGTTTTGAGTATAGTATTGATTTAAACTATAAAATATATGATAAGAACTCTTTATATGTTCATATTTTTGATAATGAAAACTACTTTTTCATCATATTTGATGAGAAAAAACAATTACTAAATATTCCTTATAAAATATCTAAAAAAACAAATTTAAATGATGTTACTTTTACAATAGATGCGCCAAGTTTAAGTACTTTTGAAAAGGAAAATGTTTTAAACAATATAGAAGTTCCAAAAGAAATTATAGAAGATAAAAGTATTGATAAAAAAAGTAAAACTTTAGAAAAAGAGAAAGTTCTTGAAGAAAAAATAAAAGAAGAGAGTTTATTGGATAAATTTACTCAAAATGTAAAAATATATTTAGTAAATATTGAAAAAGGTGAAGATAAATGGGCTTTACTTTTTCTTTTATTCGCTTCTTTTTCATATGGAGTGTTACATGCTCTTGGGCCAGGTCATGGTAAAGCATTGGCTTTTTCATATTTTTCTTCTCAAAAAAGTTCATATTTTCAAGCTTTTGTTATTTCATTAGCAACAGCATTTGTTCACATAATTGGGGCTTTAATATTAGTTTTAATTTCAGTTTTTATTCTTCAAAGTGTTTTAAATAAGTTTATGGAAAATTCTGTTTCTTATATCACTAGTTTTTCAGCTGTAGTTATTATGCTTTTATCTTTATATATTTTATATAGAAAACTAAGTAAAAAATCACATGCATGTTGCTCTTGTAATATAGATTTAAATACCACAAGTTTTTCTGTTAATTCTTCAAATATGAATTTTATAAAAACAAATACTAACAAACCAATAATTAATACACAAAGAAGTAAAAAACAAGATTTACTTTTTGTATTATTTGCAGGAATTATTCCTTGTCCTGGAACTGTTCTATTATTTGTTTATGCTTTTTTATTAAAAACATATTTTTCAGTTTTACTTGCTAGTATTGCTATAAGTCTAGGAATGGCATTAGTTATTTTTGCTTCTTCTTTTCTTGGAGTTTCCCTACATAAATCATCAGAGAAATCAAGTAAACTAATAAATATTATAGAAATAACAGCACCTATTTTTATGTTTATACTAGGATTATTGCTTTTATTAAATTCGAGTAGTTTTAAATAAAAATATCTAAATATTTAGTCAAAGTATTTTTATCATATGATGATAATTATGCTTTGATACTTCTAAGATAGTATTTTTTTCAAATCCCATTTTCTCATATAAAGTTAAAGCTTTTATATTATCAACATCTACTATTAAGGAAACTTTTTTAAAACCTAGTTCTTTTGCTTTATTGTAAATAAAAATCAATAGCTCTTTTGCAACTCCACGTCCTTGAAATTTTTCAAAAACACTTAATGTGTCAATATAATACTCATCTTCAAAACACTCTTTATCAAAGGAGTCTAAAAAAATATTTTTTGTTTCTAGGTGTTTTAAAATAGGGCTGTCTAATTGTGGAACTTTATTTGAATCATAGGCTATTATTAAACCAGCTAGTTCATTTTGTATTTCATAGGTATATGTGTTTTTATAACTTAACCTATTTACATCCATAAAAACAAAACTAGCTAGTGTTTTTAAAATCTTTTCTTTTTCATCTTCACCTGTTAGCATATTCGCTAGATCGTGAATTGCGTTTAAAATTAAAATGGAGATTTTTGGGTTTATTCTAGTAGCTTGTTTAATCATTAGCTAGACATTTACTCTTTCAAACTCATTTATAATATCATTTATATTTTCACATCCAACAGAAATACGAAGAAGATTTATTGGAAGTCCAATTTTTTCTAAAAATTCATTTCCTTCTTTTGTAAGAATTAAATCATAATGAGCCAAATAAGTATAAGGCATTAAAAGTGTAAACTCAGTTCCTAAACTAGGTCCTTTTGGAAAGTTTAATTTATCATATACTTCTTTAAAATCTTTTTTAAAAGTAACAGAAATAATACCTGTAAGAGAATTTTCATCAATCATTAGTTTTTGATAATTTGATGCATATTTAGGACTTAAACAATAAAAAATTTCTTCCACAAAAGAGGCTTTTTTAAAATACTCAATTAAAAGTTTTGTATTTTTAGATATCTCTTTCATTCTTTTTTCATAATCTTTTATTTGAAAAGCAAGTCTTTGAATATCTTTTATATATGGCTCATCTGCATGTTTGAAAAACTCTTGAGACATCATAGAAATTTTTGAGTTTTCATTTAATATAATTGCTCCCATTAAAACATCTGCATTTCCACAAGCGAACTTTGTAAGTGATTCTATATAAATATCTGCATATGGTTTTAAATCAAGATTATATGGTGTTGCAAAGGTAGCATCGATTACTAAAACAATATTATATTTTAAACATAGTTTTTTTAATCTTACTAAATCCACTGTTTGAAGTAGAGGATTTGTTGGTATTTCAGTTATTATTGCTGAAATTGTATGACTTTCTATTTTTAAATAATCTTCCAATAAATCAAGATTATTAATATCATAAAATATTTTATTTTCATTAAAATAGTGCTCAACTATATTCATAGTATCTAAATATAACCATCCAAGTTGGATTAGTTTGTTTTTACCATTTCGCTCTTGAATTGGTTTTAATCCTTTTAGTGCACAATAAACAGCATTCATTCCAGAAGGTGTTAAGCAAATATTTTCAAGTGGCTGTTTATATGCCTTTGCTAACTCACTTATTAAAATATTTTTTGCAATATTTTTATCTTCATACTCTTCTTGGTGAACACTTTTTAATAAGCCTAAATTAAATAGATAATCTTGAGCCAGTCTTGAAGATAAGTTATAGCCAACATGCTGAATAAACTTTAAAACCTTTTGTAGTTGTGTTGTTCCATTTTGAACTAAAATTACCCCAAAAGGTTCATTTATTTCTATTTTATTATGAATGAAATATTTACTACTAACCACATCAACAGCTTTTTGAGAGCTTAAAAGTACAACTTCATAAGAGTTTGAAATATGGTATTTCTCTTTTATGTGTGAAGCTAAAAGTTTCAAATAAGGATGCATTACAAATCTTGGATAGGCACTTGTAATTTTTTCTAAAATTTGTGGTGTTTGTTCTTCATAATCAATAACATCTTGCAATTTTGGCATTGAAACAGAAACTGCATGGATGTTATTTTGTGGTAGAGTTTGTCCACAAGGAATATGATTAAAAACTTGTTTATTCATCTATGCTTTTCTACTTCTTTACCGCTTGTTTTATATCAGCGATTAAATCTTCCACATTTTCTAATCCAATAGAAAATCTAACCGTACTATCACTTATTCCAATTGCAGCTAGTTCTTCTTTTGAAAAAGATGCATGGGAAATTTTTGCAGGAATTTCAACTCTACTATCTGGACTTCCAAATGAACATTTTTCTCCAAAAAGTTTTGTATTTTCAATAAAACTCTCAGCTAACTCAACACTATTAAAATCTACACAAAATAGACCTGGAATAAACTTCATTTGTTTTTTAGCCAATTCATATTGAGGATGTGAAGGAAGTGCTGGGTGTGTTACTTTTACTATGTAATCTTGCTCTTCTAAAAACTTAGCAATTATTATAGAGTTTTTTTCATGTTCAATCATTCTTACTTTTAAAGTTGGAATTCCTAAGCTAATTAAAAATACATCCATAGGATTTTGGCTTCTTCCATGGGCATTTGCATAGTAGTGGATTTGTTTACTTAGCTCTTGTGTTTTTGCAACAATTGCACCAGCAACAACTGCACCATGACCTGAAATATATTTTGTAGTTGAAAATAGTGAAAAATCAGCTCCAAGCTCTATTGGTCTTTGAGAAATAAAAGTCGCAAGGGAATTATCAACTGCAAATAGGGCATCATATTTATGTGATAAATCTGCTATTTGTTTTAAATCTATGATTTTAAGACCTGGATTTGTAGGACTTTCACATAAAACTAAATCAATAGTATTTGTTGTTAAAATATGTTCTAACATTTCAAAATCTAAAAAGTCTGCAAAATGAACAGTAACATTGTATTTTTCTTTGAAGATTTTTAGTAATCTAAATGTTCCACCATAACAATCAGCTTCCACTAAAACATGAGAATTTGCTTTTAAAACTGTTTCAAATAAAAGTGATACGCAAGCTATTCCTGTATGTGTACATACACATCCAGCTCCACCCTCCACATGAGTAAAAAGGTTTTCTAAAACTTCACGAGTAGGATTATCACTTCTTGTATAATCATAAATTTTATCACCCTTTTGTTTTTTTAAGTCAAAAGTTCCAGTGTTGTAAATTGGGAAGTGTGAAGCACCACTTACATCATCAAAAGGTGCAAATGAAGCTATATGGCATAAAGATGTTTCTATTTGTTCAGTCATAATTATCCTAAATTTTTAGCCAATTGTATCTAAAGTCATATTAATAAAATGAGAAAAAAACTTAATTGAATTTGTTATAAAAAAATGATATAACTATACTAATAAAATAATATTTGAGGAGATATAACTTATGATTAAATTTATACTATTAATTATTCTTATAATTTCATTTCAAGGTTGTGCCACATGGATGGGTTTAAAACAAGATACAAATGATGCTTGGAATGCAACAAAAGATACTTCAAAAGATGTTTATAAATCTGTGAAGAAATCAATAAATGAAGCAACAAGTGAATAAAGATAATCTAAGAGAAATTTAGGACTTTATAAATATATAATTGTGTTATAATTTTAAATATTTATTAACTGATATTAAAACCTATAATCAAGAAAGGAAGTTCTATGAATTTGAAAAAAACTATTGTAATATTTTTCTTATTTCAACTTTTGTTATTTGCTCAAGAGAGTAAATTAGACAAAATCATATTAGAAAAGAATTTAAAAGTATGTATTTGGCCTGAATATTTTGGAATTAGTTATTTGGATCAAAGAACACAAACTCTACTTGGAATTGATGTGGATCTAGCAAAAGAACTTGCAAAAGATTTAAAAGTTAATTTAGAATTTGTAAAAAGTTCTTTTCCAACATTTATTTCAGATATTACTGAAAATAGATGTGATATTGCAATGTTTGCAATTGGAAATACAGAATCTAGACGTGCAAAAGTTCGATTTACAACACCCCATTTAGAGAGTGATATTTATGCAATTACTACAAAAAACAATAAAAAAATTGAGAATTGGGATGATATTGATAAAGAAGGGGTAATTGTTGCTGTTGCAAAGGGAACCTATCATGAACCTGTAATGAAAGAAAAATTAAAACATGCTCAATTATTAGTTCTTGAAAATATGCATGCAAGGGAGCAAGAAGTACAAGCAGGAAGAGCAGATGTTTTTATGACTGATTACCCTTTTGCTAAAAGAATGTTGGCTCAAACAAATTGGGCAAAATTAATTAGTCCAGAATCTACTTATCATTTAACTCCATATGCTTGGACAGTTGCCTATGGTGATGATAAATTTTATAATAGAATAGAAAAGTTTATTTCTGATATAAAAATTGATGGTAGATTATATGAGATTGCTAAAGATAATGAATTAATACCAATTGTGAAATTAAAGTAATAATTTTGAAAAAAAATCAACTAAATGCTTCACAAAAGATAATTTTAATTGGGTTTATACTTTTTATTCTTGTACTTAGTATAATCTCAACAACATCTAATCTGCTAAAAAATGATGCAGAAGAAGCACATAAAAATATTGCTAATATTTATAATAAAACCTTTTCTGAACATCTTAATAACAATATTTATAATATTGAATTATTTATAAATGGACTTGAAGTTATATATTCAGAAAATAAAGATGAAAAAATCATTAACGATTATTTATTAAAATATTTAAGAGAAAATCCATATATTAGATCTATTAATATTATAGATAATGAAATAATTAGTAAAAGTACAAATAAATCTAATTTAGGTTTATTTGTACTTACAGATGAATTCTATCCTAAACCTATTTTTAAAAAAGATATTTTACGATTTGGAAACTCTTTTGTAGGAAGAGATTTTTACGAAGGTAAAGAGATAAAAAATCAACTTAAATATTCAAATAAAGAATCTTTATTTCTTCCAATATCTAAAGTCATTCATATTGAAAATAAAGATTATATAGTTTTATTAGCATTAAATATTGAACAGTTCTTAAATAAATATGACCAGAATTTAGAAAAAGAGTTAGGGCAGGTTGAAATTTTAAATTTTAATGGTGAAGTTTTATTTTCAAATGATCAATCTATAAAAATAGGGGAGAAGTTATTAGATAGCGAAACCTTAGATATTTTAAAAAAAAGAAATAGTTATTTAGGGATTAAAAAGTTTGCTTCACTAAATAAAAATATTATTTCAATTGAAAATATAAAAGACTACCCATTATCATTATTACTTCGTCTTGATTATGATAAAACTCTTGAAAATTGGGAAGAAAAAAGATTAAATTTTCTATTTATAATTGCTATTCTTTTGGTATTTATTATTATGTTAATACTAATTTTTATTATAAAAAATGAAAAAACTAAACAAGAAGAGATAGAAATTCATAAATCAAAAATAGAGAGTCAAAAAAGATTTAAAATACTTTTTGAACAAACTAACTTTTTATCTTTTATTTTAAGTGAAGATGGAAAAATTAATAAAATAAATAATACAGCATTGATTTTTTTAGGAAATACAAAAAATACTTATATAGATATTTATATTTGGGATTTATATTGCTTTAATAGTGAATGTAAAATTTGGCTAGAAAATGTAATAAAAAATCATCAAAAAAATGATATTGAAAAAGAGTTGGTAATAACTAATTTAAATTCTGAAAAAAAATATATTGATATTACTATTAATTCAATTATTATTGATGATAAAAAAGAATTAGTACTTTTTGGAAAAGATATAAGTGAAAAGAAAGAGCATGAACGAGAACTAAGACAAGCATATCAAGTATTTAAAAATGCCCATGATGGAATTATGATTACAGATGATAAAAATAAAATAATAAATGTAAATGATTCTTTTATACATTGTACAGGATATAAATTAGAAGAAGTATTAAATCAAAATCCAAGTATTTTAAAATCTGAGAAAAATGATGAAAATTTCTATGAAAATATGTGGAAAGAGTTATTACAAAACAATTATTGGGATGGAGAAATAGTTAATAAGAGAAAAGATGGATCTACTTATGTGGAAAAACTTACAATTAGTGCAGTTTATAATAAGAAAAACAAATTAACAAATTATATTGGTATTTTTTCAGATATTACAAAACAAAAACAACAAGAAGAGATTATAAAAGAAAAAGAAAGAATGCTCTTCCAACAATCAAAAATGGCATCTATGGGAGAAATGTTAGGAAATATAGCTCACCAATGGAGACAGCCTTTAAGTGTTATTAGTGTGGCAGCAGGAGCTGTTAAACTTGGACATGAATATAAAGGAACTTATAGTGAAAAAGAAATTATTGACTTTCTTGATTCTATAAATAATTCTACTCAATATTTATCTGAAACAATAGATGATTTTAGAAATTTCTTTACACACGACATTGAGAATAAAGAGTTTGATTGTGTAAATGCAATTAATAAAACCTTGAAATTATTATCTTCTGATTTTAAATATAAGGAAATAACTATTATTTTTAAAAGACTTGAATCTGATAATATTTTCGCAAGTGAAAATGAATTTAAACAAGTAATGATGAATATCTTAAATAATGCAAAAGATATATTACTTGAGAAAGTTTTAGATGAAAATAAATATATATTTATAGATGTTTATATACAAAATAGTCATATAAATATAGATATCCTTGATAATGCAGGGGGAATTGATAAAAATATTATAGATAAAATATTTGAACCATATTTTACTACAAAGCATAAAAGTATTGGAACAGGAATTGGTTTATATATGGTTGAAGAAATTTTAACTAAACATATGAATGGTGAAATTAGTGTAGTAAATGAAAATTACATTTATGAAAATGTATCTTATAAAGGGGCAAAGTTTTCTATTAAGATACCTATGTCTAAAAATATAAAAGATTAAATTTACTTTCTAGTGTTTATTTGATAAGATTGTAAAAAATAAAAAGGAATTATAATGTTTATTAAAAAAATAATTATAACATTTTCGATGATAGTGTTTATGGGAACTTCATTATATGCTAAACAACAAGATCCTGATATGATAAGTTATAAAGATTATAAAGAGAAAAAAGCAACTTCTCCTTCAATTAAAAAAGTAACTAATGAAAAGAAAATTGTTGCAAGTCCAAAAAAACCAGAGAAAAAATTTGCAAGTAAAGAATTCCTAAAAAAAGGAACTATGATTAATACAAATAAATATGAAAATATTAAATATACAGATCTTTATAGAATTGATAATAAAGTGTATAGAATATCAAGAAAAAACAACGAAATACTTGCTGTTTTAAATTAATATTTTAGTGATTAAGTAAGGTTTTATGTATAGAATTTTTTTCATTTTAATAGTACTTAAATCACTTATTAGTGCTTCTGAAGTAAAATATTTAGAAGAATTAAAAACTATTAGTAGTCAACTAATAGAAAAATTTACCCCTGAAATAGCTCCTGTGAGAAAAGTTGATAATCTTCTATCTCCTTTTAGCTATTTTGATAATCTTATAATTGTAGTAAACTCAAAAAATAATATAATGACTGTAAGTGGAAAAAGTAAAAG
The DNA here is from genome assembly GCA_965657055.1 of uncultured Aliarcobacter sp. GTDB lineage: Bacteria > Campylobacterota > Campylobacteria > Campylobacterales > Arcobacteraceae > Aliarcobacter. Next base: position 8,813 of record CBFHMY010000057.1, read on the forward strand.
AGGTGTTAAACTTCTAAAAAGCTATAAAGTATCAACTGCAAAAAAAGATATTAAAAAACCTTTAGGTGAGGGAAATATAACTTCTATAACTTTAAATCCTATTTGGTATCCAACTCAAGATACAATAGAAAGTTTCAAAAAAAGAGGAATAGAGCTACCAGCCGTTGTTCTTGGAGGAGACAAGTTAAACTATATGGGTTCTGCAAAAATAAATTTAACCCATAGAGTTGATGGAAAAGATACCTTTAGAATTCATGGAACACTTAGTGAAAAAACAATTGGTTCTTATGAATCAGCTGGTTGTATCAGAATGAAAAATGAAGAAGTAGTTCAACTAGTAGAAATCTTAAATGAGTTTATAGATTTTAAAAGTATGGATGCTATAAAAGTAATTCTGAAATAAAAATATAATAGAATAAAATAAAAAGGAAAAATTGATGCTAAAAATTCTTGTACTTTTATCACTATTTTTTGCTGCATCATTTGCAGATTTAAAAGTAGTTAATAATACTCAATTACTAGAAATGCAAAATAAAGGTGTAGTTGTTATTGACATAAGAACGCTAGGTGAATGGAAAGAATATGGAATAATCCAAAATGCAAAGCCAATAACTTTTTTTGATGAAAAAGGAAATTACGATGTTACAAAATGGCTTAGTGAATTTTCAAAATATGTAAAAGATAAAAATCAACCATTTGTAATATATTGTGCCCATGCAAATAGAACTAAAATGCTAGGAAACTTCTTAAATAAACAAGTAGGTTATAAAGATGTTTATGAATTAGAAGGTGGAATAAATTATGGTTGGATTGATAAGGGAATAAAAACAGTAGAATATAAATAAAAAGTAAGGTTTATAAACCTTACTTACATACTCTTTGAGTGATAGTAGTACTTATATCTTTTTCTATTAAAGTAAGCTCTGTATCACTAATATTACATTGTAAATTCATTCCTCTTTTTACTAATTCAACTATTTCTTCTTCAAGATTAAGATGAACAATAGATAGGTTTTTAAATCGTGAAAGAATGCCTTCAATTTGAGCAAACCAAGGTGTAGCCATATTTTCTTGATATGTATAAATTATAACTTTTTTAGAACGTCCACAAGCTTTTTTAATACGTTTTTCATCAGGCTGACCTAAATCAATCCAAAGTTCAATATCTCCATCTAAAGCTTTTTCCCATAAATCAGGCTCATCATCTTGATCAATACCTTTACAAAATACTAAATCATCATTTGCATTTAATATGAATGCAACTAAACGAGCCATTAATCGTAATTCTGTTTCACTAGGATGTAAAGCAAGTGTTAAATTATGCTCATTGTAGTAGTTCGTATCCATATTCGCAATATTTAAAAGTGCTTTGTAGATTGTAGCTTTGGTAGCCATTTGATTCCTTGTTTAATCTTTTTGTTTGGATTATAGCAGCTTATTTGTATTTAGAGCTAAAACAAATAACTTGACATTGTAGAATTATTGTTCTATAATACCACAAATAAAAGGAAGAAAATGGCAAGACCAGTAGAATATGATTTAAATAAAGTACTTGATAGTGCGATGGAAATATTTTGGCAAAAAGGATACGAGGGTGTATCTATGGCTGAATTAGTTTCATATACTGGATTAAATCGTAGAACTATGTACTCTTTATTTACGGATAAAGAAGGTTTGTTTAAAGATGCCCTTGAAAATTATTATTCAAAATTATCAGCTCAAAAACTTACTATTTTAAAAAATAATCCTGGAAAAAAAGGAATTGAGCTTTTTTTTCAAAGCTTTACTTTTAAAAAAGATTTTAAAGGTTGTTTATTTTCAAATACAATGAGAGAAAAAGATTTTGTAAGTGAAGAAACTTATAACATAACAAAAGAGTATTTTAAAAATGTTCGTTTAGGTATGGAAGAAAATCTTACCCAAGCAAAAGAAGATGGTGATTTTTCTGGCGATGTAAAAGCAATGGCACTTACAATAGAAACTTTTATTCATGGTTTTCATGTTCATGGAAAATATAATTCTTCAAAAGAAGATAGTGAAATTATAATTAAAAATTTACTAAGTATGATTAGATAATTTTTTTTATATGTTATAGAATAAATGTTCTATAACATATTAGAGAAATTAAACAAAATATAAAAGGAAATAAAGTGTCAAGATTAATAGATGAGATAAATAAATATAAAGAAGCATTTAAACAAAAAGCTCCATTAGAAATTCAAGATATGATGTTATCAGCTACAAAAAAACTAGAAGATGCAAGTCTTAGTAAAAACGCACTAACTGTTGGAGCAATTGCTAAAGAGATTAAATTACCAAATGCACTAGGAAATGAAGTTTCATTATTTGATATTTTAGAAGAAAATGACTTTGCAGTTGTAAGTTTTTATAGAGGTGCTTGGTGTGCATATTGTAACTTTGAATTAAAAGCATTACAAGGTATTAACGAAGAATTAAAACAATTAGGTGCAAAATTAATTGCAGTTTCACCACAAAGTCCAGATGCAAGTATGAGTACAAAAGAAAAAAATGAACTTGAATTTGAAGTATTAAGTGATAATGCAAATGTAATAGCAAAAGAGTATGGACTTGTATTTTCATTGGCTGAAGAACTAAGACCTATATATTTAAGTTTTGGTATTGATCTTCCAGCAAATAACAATGAAGATTCTTATGAAATCCCAATGCCTGCAACTTATGTTATAAATAAAAATAAAGAGATTATATTTTCATTTATAGATGAAGATTATACAAAAAGATGTGAGCCACAAGATATAATAGACGTGATTAAAGCAAATTTAAATAAATAATAGGCGAATAAATGACTGATAAAATTAAAATAGACATCGTTTCAGATGTTGTTTGTCCTTGGTGTATAATCGGATATAAAAGATTATCTCAAGCTATGAAAGAGTTAGGAGTAGAAGATAAGTTTGAAATACAATGGCATCCTTTTGAACTAAATCCAAATATGCCAATTGAAGGTGAAAATATATTTGAACATATGGCACATAAATATAAAATGTCAAAGGAAAAAATTAAAGAATCTCAAGAGAATCTTACAATGATGGGGGCTGAACTTGGTTTTAAATTTGATCGTTTTGATGAGATGAAAATTGTTAATACTAAAGATGCTCATATATTACTTTCTTTTGCAAGAGAATTTGCTAAGCAAACACAATTAAAAATGCGTTTATTTGAAGCATATTTTGGTGAAAGAAAAGATATCTCAAATAGACAAATTTTATTGGAAGAAGTAAAAAGTATTGGTCTTGATACTCATTTAGCAAGCTTGAGACTTGATGATGAAAAAGCTATAATTACTCTAAAAGAAGAAGAGAATTATTGGAAGAACAAAGGAATTTCATCTGTTCCTACAATGGTATTTAATAATTCAAGTGCTCTAAATGGAGCATATCCAATAGATAGCTATAAGAAAATACTATTAGATTTGTTAAAATAAGAGATAAAGAAAAAAACTAAGGAGATCTCATGAAAAATATTACACTTGCCTTTGATGTTTATGGAACACTTATTGATACAAATGGTGTAGTTAATTTATTAGAAAAATTCATAGGCGATAAGGCAAAAGCATTTTCAGCTACTTGGCGTGATAAACAACTTGAATACTCTTTTCGACGTGGACATATGCAAAACTATGTGAGTTTTGCTGTTTGTACCTCACAAGCTTTAGATTATACTTGTTTATTTTATAAGCTTGAGCTTAATATTGAACAAAAAAAAGAGCTTATGGATATATATGCCATATTACCTGCCTTTGAAGATGTTAAAGAGACTTTAACAAAACTAAAAGAAAAAGGTTTTAGACTATTTGCCTTTTCAAATGGAAAAGCTGAAGCTGTTGAAAAACTTTTAATTCATGCGGGAGTTAGAGAATTATTTTTAGGTGTTGTAAGTGTTGATGATATAAAAACTTTCAAACCATCTCCTGGAGCTTATGCACATTTTTTACGAACAGCAAAAGCAAATGGAAGTGAAGCTTGGCTAATTTCTAGTAATGCTTTTGATGTAACGGGTTCTATTTCAGCAGGAATGAGATCTGCTTGGATTCAAAGAAGTAGTGAAGCTATATTTGACCCTTGGGAAATACAGCCTACAATTACTGTTAATTCCTTGCTAGAGCTTAGTGAGAAATTAAATTAGAACTAAAGAGTTTTTACTCTTTAGTTTTTTTATAAACTTTAAATTATGATAGTAAATTTAGCTCCTGTATATGAACTACCTTTATATACATAATTTTCATTGGAAACTTTCAAAGTACCATTTAAATAGTTTTTAACGATGTTTTGACTCATATACAATCCTATTCCTGTCCCTTGGGATTGATGTTTTGTAGTGAAATAAGGTTCGAAAATTCTATCCATAATCTCTTCTTTTATTCCTTTTGCATTATCTTTTATTTCTATTACTACAAAATTATCTTTAGTATATGCATTTATAAAAATCAATTTCTTTTTATCTTCTAAGTTAAGTAATGCATCTTTTGCATTATTTAATATGTTTAAAAGAACTTGCATTAATTCATTTTCTAATGATAAAATAGTTACATTTTCTATATTTTTTATTATTTCAATATCGTTAGTTACAAATTGAAGATTTACGATATTTAAAATTTTATCAATCATTTTAGGAAGTAAAAAATTTTTCTTCTTATCATTATTTGGGTCAAAAAAACTTCTAAAATCATCAATTGTAGAAGAAAGATATTGTGCTGAATTGTTAATTGTATTCATTGCATAATTAAAATCTTCATCACTTAAACAATTCATCTCTTTTTGTAATTTTATACCTGTAGAAGCAGTAGTAATTGCTGATAATGGTTGTCTCCATTGGTGAGCTATATTTCCTAACATTTCTCCCATAGCTGCAAGTTTTGATTGTTGGAAAAATATTTTATCTTTCTCTTCTTTTTCTAAAGCAAGAAGTTTACGATTGCTTATATCTTGTTTTATTGCAATAAAATGAATTATTTCATCTTTTTCATCAAGAACAGGAGTGATTATTAGTTCTTCATCGTATAAAGTTCCATCTTTCTTTTTATTAATTAATTCACCTTTCCAAGGTTTTTTATCTAATATCGTTCCCCACATTTGTGAATAGAACTCTTCTGTTTGTTTTTTTGAAGAAATAAATTCTTTAGGATTTTTCCCTATGATTTCATTTATTTTAAACCCTGTTAATTCTTCAAAAGCTGGATTAGCCCATTGTACATAAGCATCTTTATTTGTTATAACAATA
>CBFHMY010000058.1:0-13729 GCA_965657055.1 uncultured Aliarcobacter sp.
AAGGAGTTCCATCAGCTTTTAAACAATTATTTGGGTGAGTTATAAAAGAATCTGTAAAAGTTTGCATTGGGATAATTTTTGAAATTTCATCATCTCTTTTTTTTGCATAATCATCAAAATCAACAGAACATAAAATATTTTCAAAACCTTCATGTTTTAGCTTTGAAAATACCTCTTTTGGAGTTGAATAAAATATGGCTAAATCTAGCCCTATTTCTTTTAACTGTTTTTTTAAGTTTAAAACACTTTCATAAATAAATGTTACTCTTTTATCGTCTTTTGAAAGTAGATTTAAAATATTTTTATCAAAAATAAAAATAGGCAATACTTCATTCTTTGCAAAATGTAATATAGCACTATCACTTATTCTTAAATCTCGTCTAAACCATAAAATTTCTTTCATTATTTATAAGCCTTAACATCACTTCTTAGAGCTAATTCACTTGGGTATGGATTTAAAAATTTCTGAACTTTTAAATACTGAACATCAAATCTATTTACATATAAATTTATTAGTTTCATAACAGCAATTAGTGGAATAATTTTTTCTTTGTATTCCTCTAAACTAGCTAAAATAATATCTTTTTCTTCTTTTGTAATTAGCTTTTTAAAATATCCAAAAATATGAAGTAATACATTGTAAGTTTTACTCACACTTCCTTTTAAAGCAATTGCTTTTAAGAATTCTTCTTTATACTCTTCTAAAACTTCAGGAAGTTGTTTTTTATCATGATTGGCAACTATTTTTCCAAGGCTTGAGTATGATTTTTGAGCTTTTGCATAAATTAAATATTTATATGAAGTATGAAATATTACAAGGTCATTAAAACTTGGATTTGATTTAATAAATTCATGAAAGTGTTGATATGCAAAAATCTGCATTAAAAAGTTTTCCCTAAGCCAAGGATCAATTAATCTACCCTCTTCTTCCATAGGTAAATATGGATATTTTTCTTTTAATTGTTTGGCAAATAAACCAACTCCATTTTTAACACTTGGAGCATTTAAAGGTTTGTAAACTTTTACTCTTTCCATTCCACAAGTAGGAGATGCAGATTTCAAAATAAAACCACACAAGTCATCATCTTTTACTTTATTAGCACATTCAAGTGAAATATCTTCTAGCTCTTTTGTTACATCTTTTGGATCTTTTTTTGTAGAAGTTAGGATTCGTAGTTCTCCCTCTTCATTTTGAACTTGCCTAATAGCCTCTCTTGGACTTCCCCAAATTATAGTTTCAGGACAATAAGGAACAGTTTCAAAATATTTTTGTAAAATATCAACTATAAATTTATCACTTGCCCCAACTCCATCATATCTACATTTCGTTCCAATTAAGCAAGATGATACACCTAGTTTCATTTTCTATCCTTTTTTTATTTTATTTTATAATAAAAAAGATAGTTTTAATAGTGTTAATTTAGCGATTTATAAAGTTATGGCAGTTTTAAATTCATTCTTTTTAAAATTTCATAGGTTTTTGTCACATCATAGGTTGCACTATGATATTTATCCCCATCAAATTCTATTCCATAGTATAAACATGTTTCATCTAGTTTTGGATTTTTTAATCTTCCACTTTTTCCATATACTTTTACTATATTTTTATTTTCACTCATAGTACAAATATGATTTTTAAAGGTAACTTTTCTATCTATATGTCTTAGTTCGAAAGAGATATTATGAGCTACTAAAGTATCACTATTTGAACAAAACTCTAAAAAATCATCATCTTCAGTGAAATAAGAACAATAAGATTTATCTTTTCTATAATCTAAAATTAACTCAGGAGTAAGTCTATGAACTGCATATGAGAAATAATTCACTGGATATCTTGATAGATAATATCTATGAAATTTATCTAAAATTTTATAATCTTTATCAATTCTAACCGCTGCAACTTCTATTACATCACCTATATTACTGCTATTTGTTTCAAAATCTATTATTATCATTTTATATATTTTTCTCTTTTTTCATAAATTATCTCTTTTATTTTTTGATAGTTTGTTTTATTTAAACTATCTATTTCATCTATTAAATATTCATATTTCTTATAGGTATTCCAAACATTCGAAGAGTGGTCAAATCTTTGCATTTTATATAATTCTATGCTTACACTTCCGTTTACAAAGGCTTTTAATATAAAAGACTCTTTTCTTGTTGATTCATCTTTTTTATACTCTCGCCAAAGCTCTTCAAAAATATCATGTGATTCTACAAATTTATTTTGATTTAATAATAGAATAATTTCTTCTAATTGCAAATTTATATTCATTTAAAGCCTATTTTTATTTAAAATATTATATCAGAAACTTAATAATGATTTAATCTAAGTAGTACTAATATAAAGTATTGAATATTAAAAGGAGTATGTTATGCAAATAAGTTCAAATTCAACGATAAATCAGAATCTTTATTTAAATAATAATCAAACCCTAAATAGAATAGCAACAGGTATTGAATTAAATCAATCAAGTGATAACTCTTCTGGATTAGCAATTGCTAATAATCTTTTAGCTCAGTCAAGTGGTTATTCAAAAGCTATAGAAAATACAAATTCAGCAATAGCTTCAACACAAATAGCCTCAAGTGCAATAAATGAACAATCAAGTATATTAAATAATATAAAAGAAAAACTTCTCCAAGCATCAACTGACACAACAAGTCAAGATGGAAGAGAAATGATTTTAAAAGATATCCAATCTCAACTTGATCAATTTAATCAAATTGCTAGTAATACAAACTATAATGGACAATCATTACTTCAAAATAGTACTAGTGATAATTCATCATCTCAAGGACAACAATATCAAGCTGGATTAAATAGTGAAAGCTTAATAGAAAGTTCTTCTGTTCAATCAAATACACAAGGTTTAGGATTAACAGCTCTTTCATCTCAAGATGCTACTTCGTTTAGCTCAAGTGCAGCAAGGGGATTTTTGCAAAGTGTAGATGAAGCAATAAATAGTTTAAATGATATAAGAAGTGAATTTGGTTCTGTTCAAAATCAATTAGCAAGTTCAAGTAGGAATTTAATGTCACAAGAAACAAGCACATTAAATGCAGCTTCTGTAACTGATACAGACTATGCAAAAGAATCTGCTAATTTTTCAAAACAAAATATTATGGGACAAATTGGAGCCTTTAGTTTAGCTCAGGGGAATAATATAAATCAACAAATGGTAACTAGACTTCTTTCATAAAATGAAAGGAAAGTAATAAACGTTAGACTAAATGTCTAACGTCTAGGAGGGCCAGGATGTCTATCCCATCTATGATCTGGCCAACGATCTCTTGGATGGAACTCTCTTGGTACCATTCTAAATGGTGGTGGTCTATCAAAATCTCGATATACAACAACTACTCGAGGCGAAGGAACTCTTCTTTCATAGTAATATCTGTCATCATCATAATAGCTATCTCTGTAATAACCATCTCTTACATATGTAGTGGTTCTTTCGTAACTACTGTTATTATATGAATTATAATTATTATTGTCGTAATTATCATAATTTCTTGAATCTCTTGAAGTATTAGCAATTGTTGCACCAATTAATCCACCTGCAACCCTAGCTACATCTTTTCCATTTCCTCTACCAATTTGATTACCTATTGCTACACCTATTGTTGCACCAACAATTGTATCTAATCCTATATCATTATTATTTCCAGCAAAAACTAGTGAACTTGATATAAAAAGTATTGATAATATTTTCTTCATTTTTGACTCCTAATAACTTATTAATTAAAGAAAGTATAGGCCTTTATTGTGAATGTATTGTGTACTATTTTAGTTTTCCAAAAATCTTATATTTTTCCCAATAACTATCTAATGCTTCATTTAATTTAGCATCGGTTAAATTGGTTTTTTTCTTTACACCAAATCTTGTAATAAAAGATTCTGCCATTATAGTTTCTTCTTTTGTTGGATTTTTCAAATAAGAAAACATAGCTTCTTTCACTTTTGTTTCACTACTATATTTCAATAAATATCTATAAAAATATTTATCAATAGTTACAGGCATTTTTTTATGACATCCAACACAATTTAAATCATAAATAACATCGTTAGTATTTTCAGCTAATAAAAAAGTTGTAAAAAAAATAGAAAATAAAAATATTTTTACCATTTAATACTCACTTTTGTTCCAATATTTACTTCAGATTCCACACTAATTTCCAGATTATACTCTTTTGCAATCAAAGAAACAATATTTAATCCTATACCAAAACCACCGACACTTTTATCAAATCTAGTATATCTTTCAAATAAAGTAGCAAGATTTTCAGCACTTATACCTTTTCCACTATCTTCAATACTAAAACTATTCTCTGATAAAACTATTTTTATTGTTCCTGCAATTTTATTATACTTAATTGCATTAGATAAAAGATTATCGATAAGTTTTGAAATCTTTTTATTATCACAAAATAAAAATATATTATCTTTAATATCTAATTTAAAAGTAATTTTTTTCATAATTGCTAAACTTTTGAAAAAATCTACTCTTTGTTTTAAAACATTTGATAAGTTAAGATCTTCATTATTTGAAATTATTTGATTATTTAAAGTAACAAAAGTTAAATCTTCATAAATGTTTGAAATAGTTTTTGCCCCTATTTCTATTCTATTTATTTTTTTTGCTAGTTTTTCATCTAATAAACTTTTATCAATCATTTCAATATTAGTTATTATTGCAGTTATTGGAGTGTTTAATTCATGGGTTGTATCTTTAATAAATCTATCAAGAAGATGTAAGGCATCTCTCATTGGTTTTAAAAAAAGTTTTGAAATAAAATATCCAATAAGAATCATAAATAAAAAAGCTAAAAGAAAAGAAACAATCATCTTATACTTAATCTCTTCAAACCAAATATGATCATCTGGTATTTCTATGATTATATATTTACTTCCTAGATAGTAAGATTCTGGTTCTTTAATAAAATGTATTTGATCTCCACTTGAATATATAACATCATCTAAACTTATTTTTGATGATTTTAAAGTTGAGAATATTTCTTTTTTATCACTATCAAAAATAGCTGATTCATATTTTTCATTTCTTGGATAAATATTATATTTATCTATATTAACATGTAAATCTTTTAACTTGATAACAAAATCATTAGAATAATTTTGAAGAATTTGTCTTTTTTCTTGAAGCATTAAATCTTTTTGAAATTGGTAATACAAAAATGTAACAACACTTAATATCACTAAAACAAGAAATGAGTATAAAAGACTAAATCCTAAAAGTGTTCTAGTTTCACTATTGGTTAAATCTATACCCGAGTTTTTTAAGACTAACAATTTTATCTTTTCCTAATATTTTTCTTAGATTTTTTATATATGTTCGCAAAGAGTTGTCGCTATACTCTTCATCATAATCCCAAACATGATCATAAATTCTATCATGTACTAAAAGTTCATTTGGATGTTGTAAAAAGAATTTTAAAAGTTTTAATTCTTTTAAATTTAATTTTATTTCTTCATTATTTTGCTTTAATTCATTAGAAATAGAATTAAAAGTTATATCATCCGTAATATTAATTACATCGCTCTTTTGAGAAAACTCTCTTTTTAAAATAGTTTGCACACGAAATAAAAGTTCTCGCAATTCAAATGGCTTTCTAATATAATCATCACAACCACTTATATATCCTTCTTCTAAAGAATCCATTGAATTTAAAGAAGTTGTAAAAATTGCTGGGACATTATTATTTTGAGCTCTAATTTCTTTTAAAACATCAAAACCATTTTTATTAGGTACATTAACATCAAGAAGCAATAAATCGAAATTATTTTCATAAATAGATGAAATTGCATCATCACCATCGTAAACACAAACTACATCAAATCCTTGCTCATCAAAATACTCAGCTATAGTTTCACTTAAATTTAAATCATCTTCTAATAATAATATTTTATTTTTCATCTTGATCAAGCTTTTCTATAGTTTCTTTATATAAGTTTTTTTCATCTTCTGTCATTGTAGGAATTCTTGAATTTAACTCTTTTATAAAAGAATCTTTGTTTGAATCTTTTACATAACCAATAATTGCTATTAGTTCTTGGGTACTCATTTCAGAATAATCTTCTTTTGCAAATAGAAAACTAACTATTAAAAGAAATATTAAGGCAATTTTTTTCATTTCAGGCACTTTATTTTTTATTGAATTGTAACATATTAAATGTATAATAATCGTTGTATACACTTTGTTATTTAAGAATAAATAACTTTTATTCCTTATTTAGAAATAGATTTTAAGCTTTTATAAATAAATTTTCACTAAAATCAGTAAAAAAAAGAGAGTTCAATGCTTAAAAATTTAATACTTATATCTTGTGTTGCCTTCCTACTTAATGGATGTTTTGGAGAAAAAAAAGAAGAAAAATGGACTGCATTTATTTATCCTGATAAAGAAGATACAAAGAAAAATGTTAAAAGTCCTATTACTTTTAAATCATTAGAAGAGTGTAAAAATGTTTCTATTCTAGAAATTAAGAATCAAAACTTAGAGAATATAGCTTTTTTTAAATGTGGTTTAAACTGTAATTATCATGATGGTATGAAATTAGAAATTTGTGAAAAAATGCTAAGTTCTACTGATAAATAATATTAAGGTAATTTATGAAAAAATTAAAATATTTAAATATTTGTTATGACCTACAAGAATATAATGAGAAATTCTATGATTATTTATCTTCTTATACGAACAATCTTTTTAAATATGAAAGTCATGATGAATTAATAGATTTAATTAACACAAAAGAGATACATTTAGTTGTAACAAAATATAATTTTGAAATACTAAAAAAAATCAGATCTTTAAATAATCAAATACAAATCATAGCTTATTTGGATCAATTAAATCACACACATTTGTTAGAAAGTATAGAAATTGAGTATATAAAGATTATTAAATCACTAAACTGTGCAAATGAAATAATAGATTCATTAATAAATTGTCAAGAAAATATAGATTCTAGGAAATCGAATATTATAAAACTGGACAATGGTTTTATTTATGATTCTTATAATAAAACACTTTTTAAAAATGAACAGATAGTTTCTTTAACTAAAAGAGAAAATTCATTTTTATTTTTTTTATTAAAAAACTACACTAAAGCCTCTAATTATGATGAGATTAATAAAGAAGTTTGGGAAAATAAAATGACTCCTGATGCACTTAGATCTTTAGTTAAAGAAATAAGAAAAAAAACATATAAAGATTTAATAAAAAATGTTTCAGGCATAGGTTATAGGGTTACTTATAATCAAATGAATAAAAATCATGAATGAAAAAATATCTTTAAATTATATATTTAAACTTCTATTACACAATAGAAAAGCACTTATACTAGGACAAATTCTTACTATTATTGCAATAATGGTAAGTGTTCCTATTCCTTTACTTCTACCACTTTTAGTTGATGAAGTATTACTTCACAAACCTGACTTTTTTGTAAATAATATTGATAAGTTATTTGGAAGTGGAAATGCAATTTATTATATTGTTATTGTTACTATTATTGTTTTATTTTTAAGATTAGTGTATTTTATTTTTGGTGTTGCTATTACAAAAATATTTACTCAAGTTTCAAAATATGTGACTTTTAAAATAAGAGAAAAACTATTAAATCATCTTGAACATGTGAATATGAACGAATATGAGAGCTTAGGCTCAGGTTCTATATCTGCTAATTTAATAACAGATGTAAATACCTTGGATAACTTTATAGTTTCAATTGCAAGTAAGTTTATAGCTTCAATTTTAACTTTAATTGCTGTAGCTGTTGTTATTATTACTATTAATCCTATTTTAGGACTTATGATTTTATTTATTCAACCTATTATTATGATACTTTCTAAAAAAATTGCAAAAAAAACAGGTGTTTTAAAACAAGAAGAAAATAAAGCAATAGAAGTTTTTCAAAATAATATTAATGAAACATTAGATTTATTTGGTCAAATAAAAGCTAGTAATAAAGAAAAATATTTCTTTGATGATTCAATTAAAAAAGCACAAAGTATACAAAAAACATCAAATGAATTCAACTATAAAAGTGTAGCTTATGAAAGATTTTCTTTTACGATCTTTTTAATCGCTTTTGAGATTTTTAGAGCTGTAGGTTTAGTTTTAGTAGCTTACAGCGATTTATCAATAGGTTTGATGTTTGCTATGTTTGGATATATCTGGTTTATTATGACACCTGTTCAAGATATATTAACAATTCAATATGCATATGCAAGTGCTAGTGCTGCAATTAATAGAATAAATAAAATATTAGATTTAAAGTGTGAGAAAAATGGAGTTGAAGAATTATCTAAAAGCTCAAAAAAAATAGATATTTCTATACAAAATCTAAACTTCTCATATAAAGAAGATAAAGCCACATTAAAAGATGTTTCATTTGATATAAAAGCAGGTGATAAAGTGGCAATAATAGGAGCTAGTGGTAGTGGTAAAACTACTATTGCTCATCTAATATCAGGATTTTATTCAAAGGACTCAGGAGACATTTTATATAACAATATAAGCATAGATAATCTAAGTAGACAAAGTCTAAGAGAAAATATTTTTTTAGTATTACAAATGCCAATTTTATTTAATAACACTTTGAAATTCAACATCACTATGGGAAATGAGAATATAAGCGATGAACAAATATTTGAAGCTTTAAAAATAGCTCAACTATATGAAACTGTTGAAAAAATGAGTGATAAATTAGAAACAATAGTTGGGAAACATGGGGTTAGATTAAGTGGTGGACAAAGACAAAGATTATCAATTGCAAGAATGATTATAGCCAACCCTGCTGTTGTTATTTTTGATGAATCAACATCAGCTTTAGATGTTCATACAGAAGTAAAACTATTTAATGATTTAGAAGAATTTTTAAAAGAAAAAACTGTAATCACAATTGCACATAGATTAAGTACTGTTAAAAATGCTAATATGATTTATGTATTGGAAGATGGTAAATTAGTACAAAGTGGCAATCATAAAGAGTTGGAAGAAAAAGAAGGTCACTATTTAGAGTTTGTTAAAAATCAATTAATTTGACTATAATACAAATAATATTTAATTAAAACCAAAAGGTTCTAGATGGATTCAATAAATTTAAAAAATTATTTCTTTTATTTTGCAAGTTTTGTTGTAATAATAGCAGGAATAAAAATGTCAAGCCAAGTGGTTGTAATACTCTTTTTGGCTATATTCATTTCATCAATCTTTTCTACACTTTTAAAAGTTTTACAAAAAAAACATATTCCTAAGCTTTTTTCATATTTTATAATCTTATTAATTGTTGTATCAATTGGTGTAATGTTAGCTTATGTTATAAATATTTCATTAAACGATTTTTTAACAAATTTACCCACATATGAAGAGAAGTTTAAAAATACTATTTTAAATCTCCTTCATTTTGCCCAAGACTCAGGTGTTCAAATAGATAAAGATAAGATTATGGGAGCATTAAATTTCAACTCATTTTTTGGTTTTACAACAAATATTATAGGTAGTATTGGAACATTTTTATCAAAATTCTTACTTGTAGTAATTGGAGTTGCTTTTATCTTAGCAGAATCGAAATCTTTTCAAACAAAATTAAGAGTTATATTTAGAAATAATGCAAATAAACTAGAACATTTCAATCTTTTTTCTTTTAATATTCAAAAATATTTTGTTGTAAAATCTTTTACAAGTTTTTTAACAGGTTTTATTATAACAATTGTTTTAACTCTATTTGGTGTAGATTATCCAATTTTATGGGGTGTAATTGCAATGCTATTTAATTTTGTTCCAGTTGTTGGCTCAATCATAGCATCAATTCCAGCTATTTTATTAACATTTATGAATCTTGATATAAATATCACGATTTGGGTGATTATACTTTATGTGGTAATAAATATATCAATAAGTAATATTTTAGAGCCAAAACTTATGGGAAAAGAGTTAGGATTATCTCCATTGGTTATCTTTTTTTCTTTAATATTTTGGGGTTATATATTAGGAATTGTAGGTATGTTTTTAGCAGTTCCTATAACTATGACACTTAAAATTGCATTTGATTCAAATACAAGCACACATTGGTTGGGAATATTAATGTCAGATTTATCAAGAAAAAGAATAAAAGCACGAAGAGAGAAAAAAAATACGGATTCAATATAATTATATTAAATCCGTTTTATTATTAAAAGTTATAGTTTTATTTGTATTTAGCCATCATACTGTCAATTCTTTTATTTGATTTGATAATTTGCTCTAGTGAAATTTCTTCACTTAGTATTTGTGAGTAAATCGTATCAACAATTTGTTTTAAACCTATTGGATTTGCCGTTTGATTTGCAAATAAAAGCATATTAACACCTGAGTTAATAGCTAAAGTTAAAGTCTGTTTTAAGTCATAATGTTTTGAAATTGCATACATTTGCAAATCATCACTAACTAATACACCATCAAATCCTAACTTATATCTTAACAGCTTTGTATTTACATTATAAGACAGCGTTGCTGGATATTTATCATCTAATTTTTCATTAAAAACATGAGCTGACATAATCATATCAACTTTATTGTTATTGATAAAATACTTATATGGCTCTAACTCTTTTTCACTCCATGTGTTTGTAATATCAACAAATCCAAGATGTGAATCACTAAGTGATGAACCATGACCTGGGAAATGTTTTAAAACAGAAATTACATTTTCTTTTTTTAATTCTTCAACAAAAATAGAAGAGTATTTTATAACATCCTTTGATGATTCACCAAATGAACGACCTTTTGTAACTATTACTTTATTATCTTTATTTATTGCTAAATCAACAACTGGTGCAAAATCATTGTTTATTCCTGATTCATGTAAATCTTTTGCTAAAGATTTATATGTATTTCTAGCAAAACTTTCACCCATTAAAGCAACACTACTAGCTTTTGGAATATCAACAAAACCATCTTCTTTTTTTAATCTTTGAACTATTCCACCCTCTTGATCAATTGAAATTAAAAGTTTTTGTTTAGATATTGCTTGCAAAGAAGCAGTAAATATTTTTAACTGTGCCTTATTTCTAACATTCTTTACTTTTGTTTTATCATTTGGGTCTTTATCAAATAAAATAACACCGCCTAAACCATCTTTAATATTTTTATATATTTCATCATTAGGATTAACAGTTTCACCTTTAAATCCTAAAATTACCATCTTTGAGATCATTCTTTCAATATGTTCTTTTGTATAAGATTCATTTGCAAATGAATTTAAACCAAAAGAACATATTAAAATAATTAGAACTAAAATTTTTTTCTGCATTATTACTCTTTTTTAATTATCTGGATTTTTATCTTTAAATAAATATCTTTGAGATGAAATTACTGATAAGTATCTAATAAAAAGTAAAAATACAATTACTCCTGATAAAACCAATAAATTCATATTAACTGAACTTGTGAAAATAGCTTCAAAAGTATTTAAATTTTCTTTATTCACTTTCACAACATTTACAATAAACTCTCTTAGTGCTAATATAATAAATGCATCAACAAGCAAAGATAAACTAACTCTCTCTTCTCTTATATAATTGACAACTGCTCTTACAATCTCAAGAAAAATTATAAAATAAAGCATATAGATAATAAAATCCATTAACATATCTAATGCAAGTGCAACAAAAAATAAAACTGCAGCAATAGTTAACTCAATATACAATTTTTCCGAAAAGAAATTTATTATAGTTTTTTTCATAAATACACCTTCTAAATTTTTACCTTTAAATTTAACCAATTTTTTGGTATTTCACTAATATCTTTATTTGCAAATAATATAGCACTTGCAATCATAGCTCTAGCACTTGTATCTCCCCCTGCTTTTGAGTTAGAAATAAGCATATCTTTTAAGTTATCATATTTACATAAAAGATGAATAACACCGCTAAATCCACCATTTATATCACAAGCAGGACCAAAATCTCTGATAGTTTTAAAAGTATCAGAACTTTTTGAATCAAGACCTTTTTGTATCATATCTTTAAAATATGAATCATATGAATTTTTTAATTGTAAAATTGATGTCTCAATATCATTTTTTTCAAGAACCATTAATAAAAGATTTGCAAAAAAATCAGCACTTTGAATTGCTTCTTTACTATTATGAGTTAATTTTACAAATTTTTCTACATTTTTCAAAAATTCTTCTTTTGTTTTTGACACTTTTAACAAAGGAACGATTCTGCCAACAATTGATAAATCATGTGAATCAGAACCACTTGGACTTATATTATTTTCAATATTTAAAATAGTGTTTCTACTTGCTCCATCAATATAGCCTGTATATGTTTTCATTTTTTCAAACCAAAAGTTTAAATACTCTTTTTCATCAAAACTATCTTTATCTTTTAAAAACTCATATAGCCAATAAGTTTGGTCACCATAGTGAGTAAAATCACCAGCACTTTTACCTTTGTGCCATATAGCTAAAGGATTATTTAATTCTTCCCATATAATATCATTATTAATTAATTGATTTTCATCATAAATCCAATGTGTACCTAAACAATAAGCATCTGTTACAAGGCTTGTTAACACTAAATCTTTTATTTTATCTTCGTACATTTTAATCTCCTATTTATTCCAGTTTTTATAATTTGTAAAAGAAGGAAACTGATGTTTAAACTCATCTTTCTCAAAAGAAAAATAATAAGAATCCATATAAGCACAAAGTAGATCATAATTTTTCTTTAATTCTTGAAATTTTTCATCACTACCTTCTGGCATATCGGGATGAAATTTCTTTGATAATTTTAAATATTTATTTTTTAAATCTTTTTTTGAAACTCTTGTTAATATTCCAAACATATCAACAGCTTTCTCAAACTCTTCATATTCCATAAAAATCCTTTTAACTGTAACATATTGTACTCAAAAAATTTTAAATATAATTAATATTAATTTTTAGAACCATTTAATTCCAATAATGATAATCTATTTAAAATTTAAAAAAGGAAATTTTATGATTTATACTTTATATCATGTTCATGATCCAATGTGTTCATGGTGTTATGCTTTTAAGCCTACTTTAGATGAATTAAGAAGAAATTTAAACTCAAATATAAAAATTCAACATGTGGTTGGAGGACTTGCAAAACATAGTGATGAAATAATGCCAAAAGATATGCAAGAAAAAATACAAAGTATTTGGTATGACATAGAAAATACAGTGGGAACAAAATTTAATCATGATTTTTGGGAAAATTGTCTTCCAAGACGTTCAACCTACCTTGCATGTCAAGCAACAATGATAGCTCGGGATGAAAATAAAGAAGATGAAATGATAGAAGCTATTCAAAAAGCTTATTATCAAAATGCACAAAATCCAAGTGATGCTTCAACTTTAATCAAACTTGCAAAACAAATAGGTATTGATGAGAAGAAATTTGAAGAAGATTTAAAGTCAGAAAAAATAGAAAATGATTTACAAAATGAATTAAACTTAAGACGATCACTTTATGTAAATGCTTTTCCATCTTTGGTTTTAAAATATAAAAAAGAGTTATATCCTATAAATATAAAATATAATGATTATAAATCTATGCTAGATCAAATAAATGATATGGTAGAAAACACTTATTTTTAATAA
The DNA here is from genome assembly GCA_965657055.1 of uncultured Aliarcobacter sp. GTDB lineage: Bacteria > Campylobacterota > Campylobacteria > Campylobacterales > Arcobacteraceae > Aliarcobacter. The sequence continues at coordinate 13,643 of CBFHMY010000058.1, forward strand.
AAAAAGAGCAAAAGCTCTCTTTTTACTTTTTATATTTGTTATTTCATAAGTGGATCAGTTAATCCTAAATAATACATTCCAATTAAA
>CBFHMY010000059.1:0-13696 GCA_965657055.1 uncultured Aliarcobacter sp.
ATGCCTACTTTGTATATAAAATATACTATTGTATACTTATATTAAATATCATATGTATTATTTTATATTATTGAATTTTTTTTCTGAACATCCAAGAAGCAAATATGAGCGAGATAAAACCTAAGGCTAACATGGGAACTATAAGTGAAATGGCCATTTCAAAACTTATATCTTTTAGAAATACACCTTTTAATAAAATCAAAAAGTATTTTAAAGAGATAATATCTGTAAATGGTATTAGCCATTGGGGCATATTTTCAACAGGAGTTGCAAAACCTGACATTAAAATATATGGAACCATCAAAACAAATGCTCCTAAAATTCCTTGTTGTTGAGTAGAAGAAATTGAAGATATAAAAAGTCCAAGACCAACAATAGAAAATAAAAAAGCAACTAATCCAGCATATAGTATTAAAATTGACCCAACAAATGGAACTTTGAAAAAGACAATTGCTACAAAAAATATAAAACTAGCTTCAACAATACTTATTAATAAAGGTGGAATAGTTTTTCCAATTATCAAAATAGTTGTAGAAAGTGGAGATACTAAAAGTTGCTCAAACGTACCTAATTCTCTTTCTCTTGCTACTGATAATGATGTTAATAAAAGTGCTATTAGCATAGATAAACTTCCCATTAGATTTGGAAGTACCCACCAATAATTATCAAGATTTGGATTGTATAAATTTCTTGTAATGATTGTATTAGTTATGGGTGAGTTATTTACAACTTTTTGAATAGCTGATTGAATATATCCTTGTGCTATTTGAGAGCTGTTTGATTTTCTTCCATCTGCTATGATTTGTATAGATACATTTTCATTTTTTGCTATTTTTTTTGCAAAGTTTTGTGGAATATATAAAACTACTAAAGCCTTTTGAGTATCTATATATTCTGTTAGTTCTTTCTCACTATTTAATCTATAAATATTTGTAAATGAATTACTATAGCTTAGGCTTCTTATTATTTCTTGACTTTTTGTACTATTGTCCCTATCAAGAACAGCTATATTTATATTTTTTACTTCTAGTGTAATTGCAAATGAAAAAAGCAAAAGTTGAATAAGTGGTGGAATGATTATAATAGTTCTAGATTTTTTATCACTCCAAATGGCTAAAAACTCTTTTTTCATTAAAGCTAATAATTGAAAAATCCAAATCATCAATCTAACCTTTTTCTTGTGATTTTTATTATTATAGAAAATATGATGGTACCTACTATTATCATGGCAAAAACATTTGGAAGAATTACTTCGTAAATATCTCCACTTAAAAATATACATTGTAATATTTCTATTAAATATCTAGCAGGAATTGCATGGGTTATATATTGAAGCCATGTGGGCATACTACTAATTTGAAAGATAAAACCTGATAATAAAAAAGCCGGTAAAAATCCAACTATTAGTGCTGCTTGTGCAGCTACAAATTGGTTTTTAGCTAATGTTGAAATCAAAAGACCAAGACCAAGTGCAGGAAAAAGATACAAAGCTGAGGTAAGAAAAAGTAAAAGAACTGAACCCCTAAATGGTATTTCAAACCAAAAAATAGCAATACTAACACAAATCAACATAGAAATCATAGCAAGCACAAAGTAAGGTAAAAGTTTTCCTAAAAGCAGTTCCATAATAGTAATAGGCGTTGACATAATAGCTTCCATAGTCCCTCTTTCCCATTCTCTAGCAACCACGAGGGCTGTTAATAAAGTCCCAATAAGTGTTAAAATAATAGCTATTGAACCTGGTAATAAAAAATAAGAGCTAAGAAGTGGTGAGTTAAACCAATATCTTGTTTGTATATCTAAAGATGATATTTTTGATTTTTTACTAAAGCCTTCTTGCTCTAACCAGTTACTCCAAACTCCACTACTATATTTTTGTACAAAACCTGCAATATTTGGTTCACTTCCATCTGCTAAAATTTGAATCTTAGTATTTGATGTTTCTAAATCTTTTTCAAAAGTTGATGGAATAACAATAATCGCTCTTATGGTTCCTCTTTGAAGTTTCTCTTCAAAATCCATTCTATTATTTCCAACTTCAACTTTAAAACTTTCTGACATTCTAAAGGCATCTACTAAGCTTAAAGTATATTTTGAAGATTTCTCAACCACTATTCCAATAGGTGTATGTTTTGAATCAAGAGAAATAGCGTAACCCATTAAAAAAAGCAAAATCAATGGTAATATAAAAGCAATAAGTATTGCACTTGGATCTCTTATTATTTGATAACTCTCTTTTATAAATAAAGCTCTAAATCTTCTAAATTTAAACATTATCACTTCTTTTAATTAGTTCTATAAAAGCTTCTTGCATGGTAGCATTTGGAGATATTTTTAAAATAAGCTCATGGGGTGTATCTATAGCTATTGCTTTACTTTTATATATTAAAGCTATTTTGTCACAGTACTCTGCTTCTTGCATAAAGTGAGTGGTAACCATAATAGTCATACCTTTTTCTACCATTGCATAAATATGATTCCAAAACTCTCTTCTTGTTACTGGATCAACTCCACTTGTTGGCTCATCCAAAAATAAAACAGCTGGGTCGTGCATGATTGCACAAGCTAGAGATAATCTTTGTTTATATCCAAGTGGTAAATCTTTTGCTTGGGTATTTTTATATTTATTTAACTCAAAAATTTCTAACATATTTGAAATTTTTTCTTTTTTCTTATTTCCTGTTAATCCATAAATTCCAGCATAAAATTTAAGATTTTCGTAAACATTTATATCTGCATAAAGTGAAAACTTCTGAGACATATATCCTATTTTCCATCTAGCTTTTTGTGAAGACTTCATAAAGTTATAACCCAATACTGTAGCTTCTCCACTTGATGGTTTTAGCAAGCCACAAAGCATTTTGAAAGTAGTTGATTTTCCAGCACCATTTGGTCCTAATAATCCAAATATTTGACCTTTTTTTATATCAAAACTTATATCATCAGTTGCAATAAAATTGCCAAATCTTTTTGTGAGATTTTTAACTTCTATTATATTCTCTTCATCTGTATTTATATATTCTATTTGATCTGCAAGTTTTGAAAGACCATTAAAATTAGCTTTTAATATATTCATAAAGCCATCTTCAAAAGTAGGAAGAGACTCTTTATATACACAATTTGACGCAAGTATCTTTTCTAAAGGAGGTAATTGTTTACTTTCATCTGTGACGATTTTGACATTATTTCCTAAAATCAGACCATCATTTATAAAATCATATCTAAGAGCTAATTGTAAAGTTTTTCTTTTATCTTTTATATCTCCAATTATGTCAAATACTTTGCCTTTCATTTTCTCTTTTAAGATATCAGGATTACCAAAAAAAAGAATATCACCTTCGTTTAGAAGAATAACTTCATCACAAAGTTCAGCTTCATCTAAATATGCTGTACTCCATAAAACAGTAACATTCTCTTTTGTAAGGTTTTCAACCATGCTCCAAAGTTCTTTTCTAGAAATAGGATCAACACCAACTCCTGGCTCATCAAGAAGTAAAAGTTTTGGTTTTTTAATTAATGCACTTGCCAAACCTAATTTTTGTTTCATTCCACCTGATAGGTTTTTTGCTAAAAAATCTTTGAACTTATAAAGGGAAGTGAAATGTAATAATTCATCTATTCTATTTTGAAGATTATCCAAAGGTATTGATTGTAGGTTTGCAAAAAGTCTTAAGTTTTCTTCTACACTTAAATCTTCATATAAACCAAATTTTTGTGGCATATATCCTATTTGCTCTTGTATATTTTGTATATTTGATTCTAAATCTAAATCTAAAATTTCAATCTCTTTTGCTTCGAAAGACAAAAGACCACTAAGTATTCGCAAAAGGGTAGTTTTCCCAGCTCCATCAGGACCCACGATTCCTGTGATTTTATTTGCTTTTATTTCAAAAGATATGTTATTCAATGCTTTTTGTTTTGAAAAACTTTTTCTTAGGTTTTTTACAGAAAGTATTGACATGATTTTATAGTTTAATTTCAGGGAAACTAATTGTTACTGGCATTCCTTGTTTTAAATTAGCATCAACATTTTTTAAAACTATCCTAAATCTGTAAACTAAATCAGTTCGTAAATCTTCTGTTTGCACTGTTTTTGGAGTGAACTCAGCAAGGGGAGAGATAAAACTAACTACTCCTTCATATTTTGTATTACTATCCGTTGATACTATTGCTTTCATACCTGATTTTATAGTTCCTAAATATTTTTCACTTAGATAACTTCTTACCCAAAATTCATCATTTTTTGCAACTTCAACAATAGTTTGAGAATTATTTACAATAGAGCCTACTTCATAAACTTTTGTAATTATAGTTCCATCAACAGGAGAGTATAAAACCGTATCATTATAATTTATTTGTAAAATATTTCTTTGAGCTTTTAGTGAGTCAAGTGTTGCCTTTGCACCTAAAATATCCTCTTTTTCATAACCATTTTGTAGTAGTTCTAAAGAACTTTTTGCATAATCGTATTGAGCTTGTAAATCCAAAGTTTGTGCTTTTGTATTATCATAAGATTGTTCTGAAATAGAGTTACTTCTGAAAAGAGATTGTGCTCTTTGAAAATCTTTGTTTGTTTTATCTAGATTTGCTTTTACTTCAGCGAGTTTTGCTTTTGCTTTTTCTATCTCTTCAATTCTATAACCTTTTTCTAGTTTTTGAATTTGTGCTTCTTGAAGATGAATTTGTGCATTTATTTGATTTAGGTTTTCTTTGAAAATAGAGTTTTCTATTGTTGCAATGATGTCACCTTTTTTTAAGTTTTGGCCCTCATCAAAGTTTAATGTTTCTAATCTTCCTGATACTCTAAAAGCTAGAGATACAGTTCTTACATCTACATTTCCATAAAATTTAACTTCTTTTTCTTCTTGATAGCAAGCAGTGAAGAATATAAGGCAAAAGGGTAAAAGTAGGAATATTTTTTTCATAAAGTTCCTTTTATATAGCGAGACAAAGTAATTTAAATTCATAGTACTACAATGATAATAAATTTATACTAAATAATATAATTAAATTTTGGATACCATGTTATATAGATTAAAGGTAAAGGTCATTAAAAAATGGATAATAACTTTGAATTAAAACAATTATCAAATGATACTTACGAACTAGAGCTTTTTAATATTTGGAATAATGAAACAATGGCTCAAAATATTAAAGAGTTAAAAAAAGTAAAATTATCAAATAAGTCAAAAATTCAAATAAATTTTAAGAATCTAAAAGAGTGTAATAGCAGTGCTATTATTTATCTTATTTCTTTTACAAAACAATTTCCATCGGAAAATATTAAATTAATAAATCTAGATTTATATGAAAATAAATATAAATTCTATGAAAAACACTATCAAGACAATAATCTAATCCAAAAAGAAAAAAAACATTTCATAGAAAATATTGGCAGAAAAGCAAATGATTTTTTTCTAGCTTTTATAGATTTCACAAAATTTTTAGGAAAGATTTTCTATTTTTTCATATATTCTTTACTAAATCCTCGTAAAATGAGAATAAAAGCAATGTTTAAATACATAGATAGTTCTGCTGTTAATGCTTTATTTATAGTGGGAATTACCTCTTTTTTAGTGGGAGTTGTTATTGCTTATCAAGGGGCTGTTCAACTTGAAAAATTTGGTGCGAATATTTTTATAGTTGAAATGATTTCTATTACTATGTTTAGAGAAATTGCTCCATTAGTTACTGCTATTGTAATAGCAGGACGAAGTGCTAGTTCTTATACTGCTGAAATTGGAGCTATGAAAATTACCGATGAAATAGATGCCATGAGAACTATGAACTTTGAACCAATACTGTTTTTAACACTACCTAGAATTTTTGCTTTAGTAATATCTTTACCTTTATTGGTTTTTTTTGCTGATGTTGTGGGAGTATTTGGTGGGATGGTTATTGCTTATATTGATTTAGATGTAACTTTTAGAGAATTTATTATAAGAATAGGAACAGAAGTACCATTAAAACATTTTTTACTTGGAATATTTAAATCAATATTTTTTGGAATGACAATAGCAATTATTGGATGTTATAGAGGATTTCAAGTACAAAATAATACAACTAGTATTGGAAAATATACAACTATTAGTGTGGTAAATGCAATTTTTGTGGTGATTGCACTAAATGCAATTTTCTCAGTAATCTTTACTCAAATAGGAATATAATGGAAATCATAAAAGTAGAAAACTTATCCACTGTATTTGGTGATAATATTGTTCACAATAATATTTCATTTTCAATAAATGAAAAAGAGATATTTGGAGTATTAGGGGGAAGTGGTTCTGGTAAAACAGTACTGGTAAAACAAATAGTAATGCTAAATAGAATTCAAAAGGGTACTATCAAAATTTTTGATAAAGATATTTCAAATTTAAATCTAGTACAAAGCCAAGAAATAAAACAGCAGTTTTCTTATCTTTTTCAATTTGGAGCTTTGTACTCTTTTTTAACTGTTATTGAAAATATTTCAGTGATGTTAAAAGAGTATACAAATTTACCAAGTGATTTAATAGAAAAAATAGCATATACAAACCTAGAAATTGTAGGACTTCCAAAAAATTGTGCAAATTTATATCCTTCTGAAATAAGTGGTGGTATGAAAAAAAGAGTTGCCCTTGCTAGAAGTTTAGCCCTAGAGCCAAAGATTTTATTTCTAGATGAGCCAACAAGTGGTTTAGATCCTGCTAGTACTCAAATGATAAATGAATTGATTATCTATTTAAGAGATGTATTAAATATAACAATCGTTATAATAACCCATGATTTAGAAACAATAAAAACTGTACTAGATAGATTTATAATATTAAAAAAAGATATTATCTTTGATGGAAATATCAAAGAAGCTATGAACTCTGATAATGAGTTTATAAAAGATTTTTTAACAAATAAAAAGGCTTTATAAATGGATACTAAAATTAATTTTTTTAAAATAGGAATGTTTATAGTAATTTTTACAATAGCACTTTTAGGTGTTATCTTTTGGTTAGGGAAATATGGTTTTGAAAAACAAAAATTTGATGAATACTCAATATTTTTTGAGGAATCAATTTCAGGTTTAAATATTGGTTCATCTATTAAATACAAAGGTTTTGAAGTAGGAAATGTTAATGAAATCAAAATAAATCCAAATAATTCAGAAGAGATTCAAATCAATGTTTTAATAAAAAAAGGTACTCCTATAAAAGAAGATAACTATGCAATGTTGGGAAATCTAGGAATTACAGGACTTAAATATATTGAGCTTAAAGGTGGATCAAATGAATCTGCTTTATTAAAAGAAAACAAAGATGGAATAAAATTAATACCTTCAAGAACCTCTGCCTTAACATCTTTATTTGATTCAACGCAAGATATTACAACTGAAGTTATGCTAGTTTTAAATCAGATAAAAAAAGTTTTAGATGATAAGAATATAGATAAGTTCTCAGATTTTTTAGTAAAAGGTGAAAGTAGCTTTTCAAATATTGATCAATTAACCAATTATTTAGTTGCAAATGAGAAAAAAATAGATGAGTTATTAGATGAGGTTTCTGGATTAGTGAAAAATAGTAATAACTCTTTAAAAGGGGTAAATAAAACAGCTGATAGTTTGACTAAAACTGCAAATAGTTTTAAAGAATTATCAAATGAATTACAAGCTGAGATAAAAAAAGGTTCATTTAATATCAAAGAATTATCACAAGAGAGTTTTGACAAATTGAATAATGTATTAAATAGTTTAGATGAAACTTTAATTCAAACACAAAAATTTGTTGATGATTTAAATCAAAGTCCAAGTGATTTAATCTTCAAACAAAAACCTATAAAATATGGTCCAGGAGAAATAGATGAAAAATAGTATAAAGATTTTTATTTATATATGCATAATAGGGCTTTTAAGTGCTTGTAGTTTAAAACAAGACAGTTATGAGGTTAATACATATGCAATTGATTTTAAAACAACACAAAGCTTTAAAAATAGTGGAAAATCAATATATGTGGAAATACCAAATGTAAATAAGAGTTTCAATTCAAACTCAATTTTTTATACAACAAAAGCATATTCATTTGAAGAGTATGCTTTAAATAAATGGATAGATAAACCATCTTCTATGCTTCATAATAATGTTGCTCAAACACTTGAAAGTAGCAATATCTTTAAAAATATTCTAAAAGAAAAATCAAAGATCAAGTTTGATTATATACTTAAAACAAATGTAATAAGTTTATATAATAGTGTTGAAGCTAATAATTCATATGCCATATTATCTATAAAATTTGATTTAGTATCAAATGACGAGCTTATAAAAACATATACCTATAATAAAAGAGTTTTATCACAAGGAAATAAACCTTATGATTTTATAGTTGCAGTTAATAAAGCCTTTGAAGAAGTTCTAAGTGATTTGAATTTACAAATCTACAACTTAATCAAATAAAATAGCTTATAGTCCAAAAGTAACTAAAAGCTCAGAATCCTCAATCTTCACATCTTTTACAAAAGAGCCTTTGAAAGAGGATTTATCTATTTTATAAATTGGCATATTTGAGAAAATAGTATCTATAACAGGTTTCATATTTGAAAACACCATATCTGCCAAATTCTTATCAATATTCATATTTGAAAATTTCAACTCTTCAACTTGAATATCTCTTAAAAAGATTGCTGATTTCTCCTTATCAAAGTATGGATTACCCGATAGAGTAAAAGTTCCATTTGCACTTGGAATAAAAATTGCTGATAGGTTTATATTCATATTTGCATTTAATCTATTTGTATTTGATATAAAAATACTTGGCTGTTTTATGTCAATATTTGCAAATACGAAGTTTTGATTTATGGGAAAATATTCTGATTGTTTATTTAATTCACTCTCTTCAATTTTAAGAGTTAATCCATCTGTATCAAGCTTTTTTATGCATCCCTGAAATAGTAAAATAAAAGATAAGATAGCAAAAATATGAGTTTTTTTGAAAAAATACATGAAAATCCTTTTTATAATTAAAAAGATTTTACACTAATCTTTAATTCTTTTAGCTAAAAGAGGTGCAAGGTTCATAACAATAAAAAGTCTTACTATATGATGAACAGTTATATATGGAATATTTGCAGCTACTAAAATAGCTATTAAATTAATCTCTGCTTGTCCACCTGGGCTAAAGGCTAAAAGTACTGAAATAATAGGAAAATCAAAGGCAAAATATACAATAGATATAAAAATAGCACTTACAAGTACGAGTATTACAAAATGCCCAAAAGTTCCAATTAGAGTTTTTAATATCACTTTTAAAGTAACACCTCTAAAGGTAAAGCCTATTATTGTTCCAAATATTACTTGAACAAATTTTATTAATTCATCGGGTGGTTTAGAATGGACAAATCCACTGCTAAAAGCGATGATACTTAAAATCATAGGGCCTATTAGATAAGCTGCTGAAATATTTAGTTTCTTGGCTCCAGCAGCTCCTATTACTCCAATAATAGCTAAGAAAAAGAAATCCATTAAATATATTTCTTTTAATGGCACTGTTATTAGTTTGTTTCCACTTATATCTATATGAAAAATATATTGAATAATAAAAGGAAGAGTCAAAACTATAAATAAAAGTCTTGAAGATTGAACAAGAGTGATTTTAGAAGTATCAGCTTTTAACTGCTCTCCTAAAATTACCATTTCAATAACACCTCCTGGCATTGAAGAAAAAAAAGCAGTTCTTTTGTCAAAATGTAAAACTTTATAGTAGTAATACATTCCAGCAAAGGCCACAATAATAGTATATGGAATAATAAGTAAAATACTAAAAAAATATATATGAAGATTTCCCAAAATCTCAGGAGTAAAAGCACTTCCAATTGTAAGTCCAATTATAATTCTAGCAGGAGTAGAAAATATTTTAGGACTAAGTATTGGGATATTTTGAAACCTCATAGCAATTGATGAGGTAAAAATGGCTCCTAGCAGCCAAGGCAGAGGTAAATGAAGATAAATAAATAAAATAGAACCCAATAATCCAATAAAAATTGCAAGAAGCATTTGTAAAAGGTTTTGGATATTTGGCATTTATTTAGTTTCCTAGATGTTTGTTTTATAGAGTTATTTCTTTGTATTTTTATTGAATTTATAAAAGAATGTAATGTAAAAAGAATTAAAAAGAGCTAAACTTCTATATGAAATTTAACTCTTTTTGTAAGGTTTATTAAGCTTCAATACTTTTTAAAACTAAGTCTTGAGCTTCTTTTATAATCAATTCTAAATGCTCTTCATCTATGAAACTTTCTGCATAAATTTTATAAATATCTTCAGTTCCTGAAGGCCGAGCAGCGAACCAACCATTTTTTGTAGTAACTTTTAGACCACCAATACTTGCATTATTTCCACTTGCATTTGTATAGATGTTTTCAATTTCTTCATTTGCTAAAGTTTTAGATGTAATATCTTTTACAGAAAGATTTTTTAGTTTTGCTTTTTGTTCATAATTAGCAACAGCATCAACTCTTTTATAGAAAGCTTTACCAAACTGTTTTTCAAACTCTTGATAAATAAGACCTGGATCTTTTTTTTCTTTAGCAGTAATTTCAGCAGCTAAAAGATTTAAGATAATTCCATCTTTATCCGTAGACCAAACACTTCCATCTTTTCTTAAAAATGAAGCACCAGCACTTTCTTCTCCCCCAAAAGCTAAGCTTCCATCATATAAACCTTCAACAAACCATTTAAATCCAACTGGAACTTCATATAGTTTTTTATCTAAAGATTTAACAACTTTATCAATCATTGAACTTGAAACTAAAGTTTTACCAACAGCTAAATCATTTTTCCAAGATTTTCTATTTGAAAACAGATACCAAATAGCAACAGTTAAATAATGATTAGGATTCATAAGTCCTACACTTTTTGTTACAATCCCGTGTCTATCAAAGTCAGGGTCATTAGCAAAGGCAATATCATATTTATTGGCTAATTGTATAAGTGAAGCCATAGCATAAGGAGATGAACAATCCATTCTTATTTTTCCATCATGGTCACATGACATAAAAGAAAAAGTTGGGTCGATTACTTCATTTACAATATCAAGATTAAGACCATAGATTTCATTTATTTTTTTATAAACTTCTAAACCAGAACCACCAAGTGGATCTACACCAATATTTAGATTTGCATTTTTTATAAGATCCATATCAATAATAGTGTCTAAAGCTTTTACATAAGGAGTTATAAAATCACAAATTTCTAAAAACTTAGATTCAAATATTTTATCTTTAGCTATGAATTTAACATCTTTTAAACCATCTTTTAATATCTCATTTGCTCTTTTTTCTATTACAGATGTAACATCAGTATCAGAAGGTCCTCCATTTGGAGTGTTGTATTTAAATCCACCATCACAAGGAGGATTATGAGATGGAGTTATAATTACACCATCATTTAAAACTTTTGAACTTTTATTTGATTCTATTATTGTAAAAGACATAACAGGAGTTGGAGTATATTGATTTTCGGCTGCAATTTTGCAGTGAACTTCATTTGCTAGAAAAACTTGTAATGCAGTTATTTGAGCAGGTGTAGATAAAGCATGAGTATCAATTCCTATATGCATAACACCATTTATAGAAGCACCTATTCTGTATTCACAAAGTGCTTGAGTAATTGCTAAAATATGATCTTCATTAAAACTTGATTTTGTAGAACTTCCTCTATGCCCAGATGTTCCAAAACTAACTTTTTGACTCTGAATATTTACATCTGGCTTATTAACATAATAAGCTTCAATTAATTTTTCAATATTCTCTAGTATTTCTTTAGGTGCTTTTTTACCTGCTAATTCATTTATCAAGTTTTGTCCTTTGCTATTTTAATTGTTTTCATAAAAAGATTTATTATTTTATCGAAATTAGCCTTTTATATGATTTCTAATTATCTATTTTTTATTCTTTTACTTAAAAAAATTAAATTTCCATAAAAAAGATAGCACCAGTTGAGGAATTATTTGCATGATAAAGCCGTTTATTTTGTAATAAATAAAAAAGATTTTAAAATTTAGGAATAAAAATCCCCATTTCAAACAGGAGGCAGATGCGTGAAATGAGGACGGAGAAAATTGTTAGTATTTATATTTGTATATTAAAAATTTGTAAAATAAATGTAAGAAAAACAAAATCTTTAGATAAAGTTCTGTTTTCCAAACATTAAAAGAAATTACATTCTAATTTCTTCTCTTTTTTGTAAGAATGCCCATCTTTCGTCAATTCTTTTTTGCCATTCTTCAATTAAGTATTCATATTCAGGTTTAAATAAATGTTTAAATCTTGGTTGTGCACCTAAATAATCTCTTACTGGAACAATGTTTTTTGGTCTATAAGTGATGTTTAATTCTCTTCCATCAATAATCTCATATAGTGGGAATACTAATGAATCTACTGCTAAATCAGAAACTTCAATAGTTTGATTTGGAGCAAATTTCCATTCTGTTGTACAAGCTGACATTGCATTTATAAATACTGGGCCTGGCGTGTCAAAACCTCTTTGGATTTTTTTAACCATATCTTTCCATTTATTAGGAGCAACTTGTGCAACATAAGGAGAACCATGTGCTGCCATAATTGAAATAATATCTTTTTTCTGTCTTTTCTCACCATAAGAGTGAGTTCCTGCTGGTGCAGTTGTTGTACTTGAACCAATAGGTGTAGAAGATGATCTTTGACCTCCTGTATTTGCGTAAACTTCATTGTCTAAACAAACATACATAAAGTCATGTCCTCTTTCAAAACAACCAGAAATCCATTGGAATCCAATATCATAAGTTGAACCATCTCCACCAAAAGTTACGAATTTTGGTTGAGGAGTATCTGCTGATATTCTTCCTTTGTTTCTAAGTGCTTTATTCATAGTTTCAACACCTGCCATTGCAGTTGAAGAGTTTTCAAATCCAATATGAATCCAAGAACAATCCCATGAAGTATGAGGATAAATAGCTGTACAAACTTCTAAACATCCAGTTGAAGCAGATACAACTAAGTTATCATTAGTTGCGTTTAAAACTTCTCTAACAATAATAGAGTGAGCACAACCTGGACATAAAAGGTGTGAACCTTCAAATCTTTCAGCAGCTGTTGAGAATGCTTTAAGATTTTTAATTTCTTTTTGTGTATTTACTAATGCACTACTCATTTTTGTTCTCCTTTTGCTTCATAAAAGCTAAGTTCTGGTCCTCTAACTCCAACGAATCTTTGGATTTTTCCAGATAATTTTCCGTCTTTTGCTTCTTTATCTAATGTTCTGAAAATATTTTTTAATCCAGCTACTGTCATATCTCTACCACCTAATCCATAAATTAAGTTAGTTACTAATGGTCTTGCAGGTGTATTGATTAGAGCACCTGAAACTTCATTATATAATGCTCCAACAGTTCCACCAGGAGCTGATCTATCCATACAAGCTACTGCTTTAACATTTTGAAGTGCTTCGGCTACTTCTTCAAGAGGGAATGGTCTAAATAATCTAGGTGCAACAACACCTGCATTTATACCTTCTTCTTTTAATTGATCAATTGCTAACATTGCAGTTTCAAAAGTTGAACCTAAACATACAATTGCAATTTCAGCATCTTGCATTCCATAAGATTCAACAAGTTTATATTCTCTACCTGTTAATTCTTTAAATTGTGCAAATGTTTCTAAAATAACTTTTTTAGAACCCATTAATGCAGCGTGTTG
>CBFHMY010000060.1:0-13553 GCA_965657055.1 uncultured Aliarcobacter sp.
AGTGCCTGCTTATAAAGAAGAGTATGAAGATTTTAAATTTATAGATGTTTCAATATCAAATTATTATTCACAAAAAAACTCTGTTTCTTCAAATGATTTTGCAGATTTAAGAGGAGAAAATTCTGAGTATATTTTAAATAATATTTTAAATATTTCATCTTCTTATATTGAAAAATATTATGAATATATAAAAAAGAAAAAAATATCAAAAGCACTAACACTTTTTCAAGTAATTACTCCTATGAAAGCAGGAACTTTAGGTGTTGATAATTTAAATATTCAACTTCAAAAGCTTTTTAATCATACAAAAGGTAAGGCTTTTTCATCTAAAATTTATGAATATAAATTAACAGATAAAGTGATTCATATAAAAAATGAAAATATGAAAGCTCAGACAATGAGTATGTATAAAAGCGCATCAACAGATTTCTTAGAAAGAAGAGTTTATAATGGTCAATTAGGACTTATTATTAAACTAGATTTTGATGAAGAAAAATGTATTGTCTTATATCCAAATGATGATATGGTAGTTTTTTATGATTTTGATAATGTGTATTCATTATTATCTTTAGCATATTGCTTAACAATTCATAAAACTCAAGGTATGGAGTATGAAAATGCTTTAATTCCAATGAGTTTTTCCCATTATATTATGCATAATACAAAGCTTTTATACACAGCAATTACAAGAGCTAAAAAAATGTGCTTTATTGTAGGAGAGGAAGAAGCTTTTAAAAGTGCATGTAAAAAACTAGAAATAACAATTAGAGAATCTGTCATAAATGACTTACTATCGAAGAAAGAACAAAAAAACATTTCAGAAAATATAGAAAAAATTATTGTTTAACAAACATAAAAGCAAGTATTTTGTATCATATCTAAAATTTTTAAGAGGATAATATTTTATGATAACGTGGATGCAAAGACATAAAAGGTGGCTAGTTATTACTATTTGGATTAGCACAATTGCGTTTGTCGGAGCTGGCTTTGTTGGTTGGGGTTCTTATGAATATGGAAAACAAGGTGGAGTTGTAGCAGTTGTAGGTGATAGAGAAGTATCAGTTGAAGAATATCAAGAAGAGTATTCTAATCTTTATGAGCAATATTCAAAAATGTTTGGTTCAATGTTTAATAAAGAATTGGCTGAGCAATTAAAGTTAAAAGATGTAGCTTATAAGCAAGTTTTACAAAGAAATTTAATTTTATCATACGCAGACTCTTTAGGTCTTGATGTTACAAATGAAGATATTGCCAAAGAGTTAGTAAAATATAATTCTTTTATAAAAGATGGAAAATTTGATAAAGATACTTATGTAAAAGTTTTAGCTCAAAATAGAATGACTCCAAAAGATTTTGAACAGTCGTTAAAAAGAGGTTTATTATTACAAAAAGTTCAAACATTATTTGATTTAAATCCAAACGGTGCTGAAATTGAAAACTTAAGTAAACTAATCTTTTTAGAAGATGATATTTCAATTAAGATTTTAAGTTTAAATGATATTACAGTAGAACTAAAAGATGATGAACTTAGAAAATATTGGGAAGAAAATAAAAACTCATATATGTCTGAAGTTTCTTATGATTTAGAGTATAAAGATATTCCATTAATGTCAGCTAATTCTTCTGAAGAAGATATCAATGCTCATTATGAAAAGTTTAAAATTGATTATAAATATGCTGATGGAAAAATTAAATCATTAGAAGAAGCTAAAGATCAAATTGTAAAAGATTTAGATGATAAGTTTACAAAAACAGAAGCTTTAAAAATTTATTTAAAAGTTAAAAAAGACGAAGAAAAACTTGAATCAAGTATTAATTTTAAAGAGTCACAATTACCATATTCAGCAGAAGATAATGCTAAAATATTAGAATCTAAAGAGGGTGAAATTATTAAGCCTTTTGTTCAAGATAATAAATATGTAATTATTAAATTAAATAAAAAGAATGTTTCAACTGCATTATCATATGAAGATGCTCTGTCAAGTGTTAAAGCTGACTATGAAAAAGTATTAAAAACTAAAAAATTAGATGAATTAGCGACTAGTGAGTTAAAAACTTTTAAAGGTGAAGATATTTTAGGAGTTACTAGAGAATCTATTACTAAAATTACAGGACTAGAGCAACAAGAAGCTTCTAAGTTTTTAAATCAATTATTCTCTTCTACTACAAAAGAAGGAATAGCTAAATTAGATAATAAAGTTGTTTTATATAGAATTAATAATTCAAAAATTTCAGATTATGATAAAACAAAAGATGATGTTGTTAAAAGTACATTAAAACAACTTCAAGAGGAAGAATTAATGACAAATTTATTAAAAAGATTAGAAAACACATTTCCAATCCAATCTTCAATTCAAGAAAAGGAGTAATAGTTGAATAATACTTTCTTAGCAATTGATATAGGTTCATCTACCATTACAGCAGTTATTGCAAAGCATGACCTAGAAAATAATATTAATATTTTGGGTACGGGTATTCAAAAAAGTAACGGAATTAACAAAGGGTTAATAATAAATATTGAAGAAGCATCTAAATCTATTAAAGATGCAGTTTCTATTGCTAAAAGAACTACAACTGAAATGATTGATACAACGGTTGTGTCTATTTCTGGAAGCTATTCAAAAAGTATTAGAAGTAGTGGTTCTGTAAATGTACCAAATGGATTAATTACTGAAACTGAAATAAATCAAGTTATGCAAATGGCTTTATATAATGCAACAATAGTTCCAGAATATGAAGTTGTTCATGTTGTTCCAATTTTCTTTAAAGTTGATGATTCAATTGAAGTTGATAATCCTTTAAATATGAATGGATCAAGACTTGAAGTTTCAGTTTATATAGTAACAGCTAAAAGAACTGCTTTGACAAATATTAAATCAGCTCTTAAAATTTCTGGTATTGAAGTGGTTAAATTTGTTTTAGATTCATATGCTTCAGCACTTGCTGTTTTAGATGATCAACAAAAGAAATTTGGAGCTATAGTTATAAATTTAGGAGCTACTACAACTGAATTTGTATACTTTAAAGGTAATTCAATTATTTTTAATGGATTTATTCCAGTTGGTTCAAATCATGTAACAAATGATTTATCAGTTATGTTGCATACTCCTCCAACTGCTGCTGAAAAAATAAAATTAGAATATGGTTCATTAGTAAGAAACTATTCTCCTAATAATGAATTAGGTGTTACAAAAGTTAAAATTCCTAGAATTGGTGATGAAGATAGTATTTCTGAAGTTGCCCTTGATTATATTCAAACTATTATTCATGCGCGTGTTGAAGAGGTTTTAGTTTTAGTTAAAAATAAACTAAAGAAAAGCGGTTTAATGGATAATACAGGTTCTGGAATTGTAATTACAGGTGGAATGAGTTATCTTGATGGAATAAAAAAATTAACTGAACGAATTTTTGAAGGTATTCCAATTAGTGTAGCTAATCCAAAAAATATTAAAAATGGTTTTATGAGTTTCGATGAAGCAAACATGGCAACAATTGTTGGATTACTTTTTTATTCATTAGGAACAAATAGAAGTTACCAATTAGATTCAAGTAAAAAGTTAATTAAACCTTTTAAAAATGATAGAATAGTAGAACAACAAAAAATTTCAGTATCTAATAGTAATAACAATCATATATCTGACAAACCTCAAGTTGAACATATGAAAGAACAAATACAAATAAAAGATAACGCAACTGTTTTAACGCCTTTAACTAGAGATAAGAAAAAAGGTGTTTCAAAATTCTGGGGTAAAGTATCGGAGTGGTTTTAATGGAGAATTTATTTAAAGTGGATGATATTAAAGTGGATATGCCAAGTAAAGTTTTATCTGATAACGTTGCTAAAATAGCTGTTATTGGTGTTGGTGGTGGTGGTTGTAATATGATTAACCACATGATAAATGAAGGTTCTCATAAAATTGATTTAATTGCTGCAAATACAGATTTACAAGTATTGCATATTTCAAAAGCTCCAAAGAAAATTCAATTGGGACTTAAACTAACAAAAGGTTTAGGTGCTGGAATGAAGCCAGAAGTTGGTAGAGATTCAGCTGTTGAAAGTTATGAAGAGATAAAAGCTACACTTAAAGGTGCTGATATTATTTTTATCGCTGCTGGACTTGGTGGTGGAACAGGAACTGGAGCTGCTGCTATTATTGCAAAAGCTGCAAAAGAAATTGGTGCATTAACTGTTTCTGTTGTTACTAAACCATTTACTTGGGAAGGTAAAAAAAGAGCAGGACTTGCAAATCTTGGACTTGAAGAATTAAAAAAAGTAAGTGATTCAATTATCATTGTTCCTAATGATAGATTATTAGAAATAATTGATGAAAATGTTGGTATGAAAGATGCATTTAAAATAATTGATAATATTTTATACCAAGCAGTTAATGGTATGAGTGAAGTCATTTTAAATCCAGGTAATTCAGATATTAATACAGACTTTGCAGACGTTAAAACTATTATGCAACACAAAGGTATGGCATTAATGGGAATAGGGCGAGCAAAGGGCGAAAATGCTGCTCAAAGAGCATTAGAAGACGCAATTGATTCTCCATTACTTGATAAAGTTTCATTAAATGGTGCTAAAGGTATTTTAATTCACTTTAATATTCACCCTCAAGTTTCATTATTTGCTATAAATGATGTTATGGGTTCTATTAATGATAGAATGGATTCTAATGCTGAGATTATCTTTGGTACAACTTCTGATAGTACATTAGAAAAAGATGAAGTTAAAATTACTATTGTTGCAACTGGATTTGAGTCTAGAAACGATGAGCCTGAAGAACCAGCAGAAGGTACAGAAGAAAATACTCAAAATGCAGTTCCTTTAGATATCGAAACTTATTTAGATACTCCTCCTTTAATGAGAGATTATATAGTTCAATATCAATTAAACTAATAAATTTCTAAACTTATTAATAATCTAAGCTTGAAATCTCAAGTTTAGATTATACCTTTTCTTTATATATAACCGTTTTGTTTCTTCCTTCATCTTTTGCACAATAAAGAGCATCATCAGCTTTTTTAAATAGTGAGTTAATATCATCATCTTTTTCATAATTTGAAATACCTAAAGATATTGTTTTTGTGCCAATTTTATGGAAATCATAATTTTCTATAATTTTTCTTAATTTTTCTGCTAATACAAAAGCACTATTTTTATCTGTATGAGTACATATTATTAAAAATTCTTCTCCTCCATATCTTCCAAATATATCAGAGTTTCTTATGTTCTCGGTGATTATTGAGCTCATTGTTTTTAATGTTTCATCTCCAATTAAATGACCAAAATTATCATTTACATATTTAAAATGATCTATATCTACAATAATCAAAGATAATTCACTTTGGTGTCTTTTTGCTACATCTAGTTCTATTTGTAAAATCTCATCTAACATTCTTCTATTATAAATGCCGGTTAATTTATCTATTGATGCTATTTTTTCAATCTCTTTTTTTGTAGTTATATCAATTCCTATTGAAACGAAACTTTCTATTTCATTTGTATCAATATTTATTTTAGGAATGATATGTTGTTCTAGCCAATATTCTTCACCATTTTTACTTCTATTTTTAATTTCTCCCATCCAAGTTTTTCCATTTAATATTGTTTTCCATAATTCTTGAATGATTTTTTTATCTCGTTCTTTATCTTTTATTATCCCTATTGGTTTGCCTATTAACTCTTCTTTTGAATAACCACTTGATTTTTCAAAAGCGCTACTTACTCGAACTATTGTGCTATCAGGTTTAGTTGTTGCAGTGATTACATATTTATCAATAATTGATGTAAATTCATTTAGTTTTTCATGGGCACGTAAAAGTTTTTCTTGTAGAGTTGAAGGCGTTTTAGATGCTAAAAAAGCCATGATTAAACTTAGAATAACTGTTAATAAAAAAACAAAAATTGCAGTATTTATTTTTTCTTGAATTAATTCTTTTTTATAATCTTTTTTTGTCTTTAAAATCATAAGTGCATCATCATCATTCTTTAAAATATTTTTTAAAGGAAAAATATAAACACCTATTGTATTTAATCCATCTGGAAAGTCTTCTTTGATATCTATTTTAATATTTTTGTATTTGTTAAAAGAATATTGATTATTTTTATGTAGAATATAGTTTTGATCTTTATCAATAATATAGTGATCAAATGATGATGATTTACCAATTGAATCAAATAAATTATTCATAAGAATATTAACAATAACCGTACCTGTAAATTGATTATCTTGAATTAATGGCATTGCTACTCTAAGAGTTGGTTTATATGGAATTTCAATTTTTCCATATTCCATATTTAAATCTAACTTTGAATAATAAATATCTTCTTTTTTACTATTTGATAGTAGTTTAAAATAATCACTATCTCTTTTGTTTTGAAAATCTTTTTCATGAATTAATAAAATATCTTTTGTTTTATTGTCTCTTTCAACACGAATTAATTCTTGGCCCTCTTTATCAATTAATCTAGCTTGCATTATTATATTATTACTACTAGCAATTGCAAGAAATAACTCTTCTAATTCCTGTTTTTTATGGGAGTTGTTTTCTTTTGTATATTCTCTAATAATTTTATTATTACCTAGAGATTTCACAATATTATCTATATTATCTATAGTTATTTTTAATATTGTATCAATTTTTATTTCTGAGATTTCTTTTGCTTTTCTATCTAATTCTTTTTGAATATCATTAACTTGAAAATTATAACTGATAATTGCACCAAATAAAGAAATAACAATTCCAAAAATGATGAAGTAAAGAGTAAAGAATTTGTGAAAATTTTTTTGCGTCAAAATAAGCCCTTAGCGTTGATTAAGCTTATTTTAACATAAAGACACTTTATTTTTCTTGTTTATATTTGGAAGTCTATTGGCTTATTTGTTTTATCATCATTCCATTCAAATATAAAGCACATAGGTAGTTTGTCTTTTTTACCTAATATTACAGCTGTTATATATCCTGAAATAAATATAGATAAAATTGCAAGTAATGAGGCAAAAGCAAGAGTTGAAAATCCTGTTAGTCCTTGACCAACCGTACAACCAATTGCTAAAACGCCACCAACTCCCATTAATGAACCACCAATCATATTGTATTTTACTTTATTTATATTTTGATTTGCAGTACATCCAAAGCTATATTTTCTATTTAAAAATGACATAGAAAAAGTACCTATTAAAACACCACAGATAATCGTAATAGCAAAGCTTAATTCATTTACTTGATAGTAGGTAAATAGCTCTACTGTTTTAGCTATTGGATAAACAAATGTAATACTTGATAATTCAATAGTTCTCTCCATACTTTCTTCACCCATAACGCCTGTTACATACCAAGCAAAACTAACTAATAATCCAATTAACATACCATCTACTAAAGTAAATATCCTTTTTACTTTTTTTACTAAATAAAGTAAAATAATAGTTAAAATTCCTACAACTATATAAATATTCATTTGAGTATTTTCAATTAAAGATGACCATTGTATAAGTGTTTCATTATTTATAAATGGATTTAAAACACCTGCTAATAAACCTTTTACAGTTGCATATGCAAAAATTCCTATAAAAATCAAAGTTACAAGAGCATTTGAATCACCTTGTGCAAATTTAACTAAACTTCTACTACTACAACCATCTGCTATCATCATTCCAGAACCAAATAATAGCCCACCAAAAATAATAGAAAAGTAGTTAATATTTGATTTAAAATAGTTTGTTTGTGTCAAATCTAGCTCAAAATGACTTGCCATAATTGTAGTTGAAACAATTGCAACAATCATTGCCATTACAACAGATGCAGCTCTTTTTGTAGATTTTGTTAATATATAATCTTTTATAGATCCACTAAAACAAAATTGATTTTTTTGTGCAATTGCTCCAAAAGCAATTCCTATAAATAATCCTAGTATGTTTATTATTTCATATATTTCTAAGTCAAGCATTTATATATCATCCTCATCATCAGCTCTCATATCTTCTAAATCAGCTAAGATTTTAATAGCTTCCTCTTCTTTTAATAAGCCTTTTTTAATAAAAGCTAGAACTTCATCATAATATTTTTTAACATCTTCCATATATGATAATTCATCTTGTAACTCATTGTTATTATTTTGTTTTGAAATAAGTTTTTTTAAACCTTTTATTTCTTCTTCTACTTCTATTAAAACATCTGTTATTAATATTTTTTCTAATTCTTCTATTTTATTCATAATTTTTCCTGTATTTTATTTAATGTGATTATTCACTGTATTTGGTACTACATTTCCACTTGCTTGGTATTTTAAAGCCTGTGGATATTTTTTATAATGCTCTCTTACTTTTTGAGCTAATTTTTCTTTTGTATTTTTATCTATAATTCCTCTATCATCTATTTGTTTTACTAAATTTTCAATTAACTCATCTTGTGGTTTTTCAACTTTTTCTTGCCATGATTTTAATAGACTTTTATTTATAAAAGAAGGAAGTGAACCCATAATTCCAATGTCATTTTGATTATGAACAAGTAAACCTGAAGTTGTTCCTCTATCTAAACTTAAAACTTGGAAGAGATATAAAGTATGATAATCTAGTTGTTTTTTAATATCTTGAACACTAAAAGTAGTTCTTGTTTTAAAAGCATTTTTTATTATATTTATATATGTATTAATAATTCCTTCACCAAAATTTTGAGCAAATGTAAAATCATTTTCTTCATTTTGAGTTTTATAATTTTCTAAATAAAAATGACAAATACCTCTGTGTTTATTAAGTGCTGGAATAAAAAAGTATTTATCTCCTTGTTTTATTCCTTCTTCATAAGTTTCATTTGAAAGCTCTTTTAAACTATTATTGAATACTTCTTTATCTTCATCATTTTGCAAACTTGGATTTAAATCAGCCATAACTCTCCAATATGAGTTGCCATCTCTAAGACAAGTCAAAGATATATGAATATGAATTGACGGAACATTTGGATTTTTAGGATGAATGATTGTTGAAATTGCTGTTGCACTTTGAAGAGCCTTTGTTTCATCTTCATCATAATGCACTTGAGATACATTTACACTAGCAGTGTTAAATAAGATTTCATCTTTAGCTTCAAATCTGTTTCCACCACCGTGAACTCCATTATCCCTTAACCATGTTACTTCTTCAAAGTTTTTATTTTCACCTAAAGTTGAACTTAATAAATCTAGTTTATCTACAAATCTTTTTTGTAAAGCTTGCACTAGTTTATAAGCTTTTATTGCATTTTGTGATTTAGCCATAATCATATTCATTTAACTAGTTCCTTTAAACAATCTTCAAAAGTTCCAAAAACTATATTTTCAACACTACAAGCTATCATTAGATTGATTGGATAATCAAAATCTTCAATAAATCTATCATCTAAATCAACTACAACATTATTTAAAAGTTTTGTTTCATCATTTGAAAATGTATCAATATAATTTTGTTCTTTTTTCATATATCCATAAACTTTTTTACCTAAAGCACTTGCATATCCACATTCCCAAATAGTTCCACTATCAGCTTCTTTTCCTCTAAAAGCATTAATATTTGCAATTACAATATCACATTGATTTATTAAACTTACATTTGCTTTGTAGATATCTTGGGCAATTTTATTTTTTTCTTGATTAAAATCTATTACGTTATCTAAAGGATAAAGTCCAATAAAACCATACTCTTTACAGAGCTTTACAAATCTTTTTCCAATTTCAATTGAGTCGGGTTCAAATACATCGAATCCTGCTATATATATCTTTTTCATGAAAGAATTATATATAAATTAACTTAATCAACTGCTATTATCTAGCTTCCTACATCTTTTTAACACTTGTATATTGTATAATCGGCACATTATTTAAAACAATTGGAATTATATTATGAAAGAATTTATAAAAAAACTACCAAAAGCAGAACTTCATCTACACATTGAAGGTTCCCTTGAACCTGAACTAATGTTTGAACTTGCAAAAAGAAACAATATAGAAATACCTTACAAAACTATCGAAGATATTAAAAATGCTTACAATTTTACAAATTTACAAAGTTTCTTAGATATTTATTATGCTGGTGCAAATGTACTTATAACAAAACAAGATTTTTATGATTTAACATGGGCATATATTTTAAAATGTGTTGAAAACAATATTATTCATACAGAAATATTTTTTGATCCACAAACTCACACTCAAAGGGGAATTGAGTTTAAAACTGTAATTACAGGAATAGTGGAAGCATTAAGTGATGCTAAAGAAAAATTTGGAATTACTTCAGCTATTATCATGTGTTTTTTAAGACATCTTTCACAAGAAGAAGCTTCAAAAACTTTAGAAGAAGCCTTTCCTTTTAAAGAATATATTATAGGTGTTGGTCTTGATTCATCAGAAATTGGAAATCCACCATCAAAATTTGAAGATGTATTTAAAAAAGCAAAAGAGCAAGGCTATAAATTAGTTGCTCATGCAGGAGAAGAGGCTGATGTTTCTTATATTTTTGAAGCTTTAGATTTATTAGATATTCAAAGAATTGACCATGGAGTTCAATCTATCAAATCAGCTTCTTTAATGAAAAGATTAAAAAAAGAGCAAATACCTCTTACTATTTGTCCAAATTCAAATATTGAGCTAAAAGTGTTTGAAAACTATTCACACCATAATATTAAAGAGCTTTTAGATTATGGTTTAAATGTAAGTGTAAATTCAGATGATCCTGCATATTTTAAAGGATATTTAAATCAAAATTTTATAAATTTATGGGAGAATCTGGATTTAGATAAAGATGATATTTTTAAGCTTGTAAAAAATTCTTTTAACTCATCTTTTATTAGTGATGATTTAAAAAAAGCTTATATAAAAAAAGTAGAGCAGATAATAAACAATGAAGAAAATAAGGGCTAAAAATGAGTGGAATTTTAAACTATATAAAAATAAATGAACTAATATCAAGTTCAGGACAGCCAAGTGTTGAGCAGTTTAAAGAAATTGCAAATAATGAATATGAAGTTGTTATAAATTTAGCTTTACACAATGCTTCAAATGCAATAGAAAATGAAGATAAAATAGTAACAGATTTGAAGATGAGTTATTTTCATATTCCTGTAGATTTTGATAATCCTAAAATATCAGATTTAAAACTTTTTTTGAATCTTTTACAATCTTTGGGAGCAAATAAAGTTTGGGTACATTGTGCATTAAATTATAGAGTTAGTGCTTTTATGTATGTTTATCATAAATATATTTTAAAAACACCCTTTGAAAATATTGATTTATCTATATTTGAAATGTGGAATCCTTCAAAAGTATGGCAAGATTTGATGAAGGTTGATTATGAAGAATTATATAAAGCTTAATTAATTATTTTATAATATGAGTAAATCATAGTCTTATGATATTTTTGATAATATGTATCCATTAATTTAACAAAAAAGACGGGAATCGATTTGAAAATAGAGACAAAAATAGAGAAGTTTAATGAGCATTTATATCTAGAAAGTGGAAGACTTTTAGAGTCATTTCAAATCATTTATGAAACTTATGGCGAATTAAATGAAGATAAATCAAATGTAATTATTATTTGTCATGCTTTATCAGGTAGTCATCACGCAGCAGGACGATATGCAGATGAAGCAAAGCCTGGTTGGTGGGATAAATTTATAGGTGATGGAAAAGCAATTGATACAAAAAAATATTTTGTAATATGTTCAAACAACATAGGAAGCTCTTATGGTTCTACAAATCCTATGAGCATAGATCCATCAACAAAAAAAGAGTATAGATTAAAATTCCCAGTTCTTGCTATTTCTGATATTGTTAAAGCTCAAATGAAACTTTATAAGAGATTAGGTATTTCAAATGCCGTTGCTGTTATTGGTGGAAGTATGGGTGGAATGCAAGCACTTTGTTATGCAATAGAACATCCAACTTTTGCAAAAGAAATTATTGCAATGGCAACAACTGCATATACAAGACCATGGGCAATAGCTTTTAACAAAATAGGGATGGAAGCTATAAGACATGATCCTTTATTTAAAAGTGGAAACTATAAAAAAGATGATCCACAAGTTTTAGGACTTCCTGGACTTGCAGTTGGAAGAATGGCTGGATTGATTTGTTATTTAAGTCCAAAACTATTTAATAAGAAATTTGGTAGAGATTATTCTTCAACAGATGGATTATATGAGTTATTTGGAAGATTTGAAGTTGAAAAATACTTAGAATACAATGCCTATAGTTTTCCAAAAATATTTGACCCACTTTCATACCTTTATGTATGTAAAACAATGAATATTTTTGATGCAGGAAGAAATAAAGATAAATTAGCAGACTCTTTTGATAAGGTTCAATCAAATTTACATCTAATAGCTTTTAGCGATGATATGTTATTTTTCCCTGAAGAAATGGAAGAAATAAGAGATGTTATGATAAAAGTTGGACGAGAAAATCAAGTGAGTTACCTGCTAGTAGATAGTCAATCAGGACATGATTCATTTTTAGTAGAAGTAGAAAAATTTGAACAACATGTAAGAAATATTTTAAAGGATAAATAAATGGCAGAAATAAAAGATATAGAACAATCAAATTTTGAAGATAAAATTATAAAAGCAAAAGAACTTTTAGAAAAACTTTCAAATCCACAAATCACACTTAGTGATTCAATAAACGTATATAAAACAGGTGTAAAAGAGTTAGAAGATGCTCAAAAACTTCTAGATGAAGCAAAATTAATATTTTCTACACAAACTAAGTTTTAATTATAACTTTTTAAATTATTTTATAGTAAAGATTTGATAAGCTAGTACTACTATTTAGTAGGAGAAGCTTATGAAATCTATTTCACAATTAGAAGATATTGATAAACCAAGAGAAAAACTTCTTAAGAAAGGGCCAAATGCTCTCAAAAACTATGAACTTCTAGCAGTTCTTTTAGGAAGTGGAGTTAAAGGAAAAGATGTAATAAGTTTATCTAATGAAATAATAAAACTTTTTGAAGAAGATTTTGAAAATATAAACCTAGAAGAACTTTTAAATATTCACGGCTTAGGAATATCAAAAGCCTCACTGATATTAAGCTCAATAGAACTTTCACGAAGATACCTAATCAAACAAAATAAAAAAATAACATCATCAAAAGATGTTTATAATGAATTAAAAGAATACCACAATAAACAACAAGAATATTTCCTCTGTCTTTATCTAGATGGAGCAAATCATCTGATGCAAACAAAAGTTATAACAATAGGAATACTAAATCAAAGTTTAGTTCACCCAAGAGAAGTATTTTCATATGCAATAGAAAAAAGATGCGCCAGTATAATTGTAGCCCATAATCACCCAAGTGGAATACTAGAAGCTAGTATTGAAGATATAAATGTAACAGAAAGACTAAAAGAGAGTAGTCGAATTTTAGGTATAGAACTTTTAGACCATATTATATTTACACAAAGTGGATTTATAAGTTTGAAAGAAGATTGTATTTTGTAATTAATGTTTGCTATATATAAGTGAACGTATAGTAAAATTGGTGATTAAAATAATTTATAAATTTATATAAATT
>CBFHMY010000061.1:0-13011 GCA_965657055.1 uncultured Aliarcobacter sp.
AAACTAGCCCAAGAAATTATTGATAAAAACTGGCTTTTATATAAAAGTCAAATAAGAGTTCAAAATAAAGATATTTTAACAACTTTTATTAAAACTTTTATAATTAAAGAAGAGAACTATTATGAAAATAAAGCCTTAAAAAACAACATTATGAATAATATTAATAAGAAAATGGAAATTATAAAAAATAAAATTAATAAAATAAGTATAGATAGTAGCGAAGAAAAGTTCCATTCAGAACTAAATTTTCAAATAAATGCCGTTTCTATTTATCTAACAAGTTTAATTAATTATGATTTATCATTGGCAATTAATGAAAAAAGAAATACTGATAAGATTTTTAATATCATTTTGATTTTCTCTATTATTTCTATTTTTATAGTATTTTTATTTTCTATTATTTTATCTATTTTTATTATAAATAATTTCAAAAAATTACATAATTCACTTGAACAAAAAGTACATGTAAAAACAAAAGAACTTCAAGAACTAAATTTATCCCTTGAATCAAAAATTTCAAAAGAAGTTTCTCAAAATAGAAAAAAAGATATCATAATGTTTCAACAAGCAAGACTTGCATCTTTAGGGGAAATGTTAAATAATATAGCTCATCAATGGAGACAACCATTGGGATCTATTACTATGATTATTCAAAGTTTTCAAACAAAACTATTATTAGGAAAATTAACACCTGAATTTGTTGATGAGAAAGTAAAAGATGCCCTATTTTTGGCTAGTAATATGTCAAATACCCTTGATGACTTTAAAAACTTTTTTTCACCAAATAAAATAAAAAGTAAGTTTTCAATTAAAAATTGTATTGAACATTCCATTGAACTTTCTAAATATTTATTAACAAAAGAGAGTATTAAAGTTGAGCTAAGCATAAAAAAAGATTTAGAAATAAATAGCTTTTATAACGAATTATCCCATGTATTTTTGAATATCATCACAAATGCAAAAGATGCTTTATGTTCTAATGTTAATAAAAATGATAGAATCATAAAAATAATAGTAAATGAATTTGATAATAATGTTGTTGTGAATATACTAGATAATGCGGGAGGAATACCCCATGAAGTTTTACCAAAAATTTTCGAACCTTACTACACAACAAAATATAAAAGTGCAGGAACAGGGATAGGACTTTATATGTCTAAACAAATAATTGAAAAACATATGGAAGGTCAATTATCTTGTAAAAATGTTCGCCATAAAATAAAGGATGAGAGAGTTTTTAATTGTTCTTTATTTACAATAAAAATACCTATAAAACACAACTATAAAGAGAGTGATAATGAATAATAATGACTTAAATATTTTACATGAATTCAATATTTTGTATCTTGAAGATGATGAAAATTTATTAAAACATACAAGGGATATTTTAGAAGATTTTGTAAACAATATTTATGCTGTAAAAACTATAAGTGAAGCTTTAGATGTACTTTTAAATAAAAAAGTTGATGTAATAATTTCTGATATTTTATTAAAAGATGAAAATGGAATTGATTTTTTAAAACACATAAAAAATAAAAATATAAATATTCCTACGATTCTTACAACTGCTCATACAGATACTCAATACTTGTTAGATGCAATTAGATTAAAAGTTGAAAACTATATAATTAAACCTATAAATATAAAAGAGTTATTAAATAGTTTACACGATATTTTACTTCCAATCGTTCAAAAAAAAGAGATTCAAAAAAACAATAATTTAATAAAAACAATTTCAGCTATAACAGATGGAAAACAAGTTGCTATTATAAAATATATTCTAAATAATTTAGATAATGAAAATCTCTTTATAGCTTCATACACAGATATAATGGATAGTTTTTCAATCTCAAAACCTACACTTATTAAACTATTTAAAGAGTTAGCAGAAAAAAATATTTTAGTAAAAGTTCAACATAAAACATATAGATTCAATGAACAAGCTTTAACGAATCTATAGTTTTTATGATTTATTATTTTACTATACCTTTTTCATACCATTTTCTAAGCCAAGCATCAAGGGGATACATAAATTTATAAATAGCAGGAACAACTAAAAGAGTTAAAACAGTTGAACTAATAAGTCCTCCAATAATTGCTATTGCCATGGGAGCATTACTCTCATGCCCTGCTCCACTTCCAAAAGCAAGAGGAAGCATAGCTCCTATCATTGCAAAGGTAGTCATTAAAATTGGACGTAATCTTTTTTCCCCAGCTTCTAAAAGAGCATCGTCAATACTTTTTCCATCTTTAATTGCACGATTTGCAAAATCCACAACTAAAATAGCATTTTTCCCAACCATTCCTAAGAGTAAAATAATACCTATCATTACAAATAAGCTAAAAGAATTTCCACTTAAATATAAAGCCACCATAACTCCTGTAAAAGAAAGAGGCATTGAAATCATAATAATAAATGGTTGAATAATTGATTCATATAATGCTGCAAGTATGAGATAAATCAAAATTACAGCAAAAAAAACTGCAGATGCAAAAGCTTTATTTGTATCTACCATATTTTCAACATCTCCTGTATAACGATAGTTATATCCTAAAGGTAAAACTTCAGGCATTTTAGAATCAACAATTTCTACAATTTTATCAAGGGAAGTATTAAAAATATTTGCTGTAACTAAAACTTTTCTTTCCCTATCAAATCGATTTATTGAAGCATTTCCTAGATTTTCTTTAATCTCTATTAATCCATCAAGTGCAACAAATTGACCACTTGAATTACGAACTTGTAATTTTTTCAAATCATCAAGTGAAGATCTAGAATTATCTTTTAATCGAACTGTTATATCAAATTGTCTTCCATTGTCTTCAAAATAAGAAACCGCACTTTCACTTGAATAAGCTGAACCTAAAATTGAAGCAATTTCTTCAACACTAACTCCTACTCTTTGTGCATTTTCTCTTAAGATACCAATTTTAATTTCAGGTTTTCCATTCTCAAAATCCCTATCTACATCCACAATACCCGGAGTTTGTTTTAATATATTCATTAATTTTGTAGAAATAACATCAAGTTCTTCCAGTTTATCTCCAGTAATTACAACTTGCACGGGTGCTGTTGTTACTCCTGTATTAAAATCATCTACTTTCTCAACAGATATAACCATATCTTTAATTGATAGAAATTTATCCCTATAGTATTGAATTATTGCTTCTTGTGTTTTTGTTCTTTCACCCAAAGTTTTAAGTTTTACATAAATTCTTCCTTTGTGTAATTCCTGCGCTGAGTTATAACCAATTGATGAAATTGAATATAAAATATCTTTATCCTCTTTTAACATATCATCAAAGGGAGTCATAACTTTTTTCATTGATTCAATATTAATTCCAACAGGTGCTTTTATAGTGATTTGAAACTCTGCATTATCTTGCATTGGTAAAAATGACATTCCTACTTTTAAAGTAGTTGAAGCAATTAAAATAGCAATTGTTACAATAATTGTTATGGTTTTAAAACGAAGTAAGGGTTTTAGTAACCAGGTATAACCTTTATCAATTGCATTTAAGATAGGCTCAGTTGCATGATAAAAACGGTTTTGTTTTGTACTTAAAACCCTAGCCCCAATACTAGGAATAAACATAATTGCAACAAAATAAGAGATTACAATTCCAGAAGCTACTGTCATTGCAAATGAGTTAAAAAACATTCCCACAATTCCATCCATAAAAGCAACTGGTACAAAAACTGCTAATAACACAGATGAGATTGCAAGAATTGAAAAGGCAACTTCTTTTGCACCTTCAAAAGAGGCTTGAAATGGTGTTGCACCCTCTTCCATTTTTTTCATAATATTCTCAATTACAACAATAGCATCATCAATAAATATCCCAATAGCAAGGGTTAATCCAATAAGTGTTAAACGATTTAAGT
Organism: uncultured Aliarcobacter sp.; assembly: GCA_965657055.1. Taxonomy (GTDB): domain Bacteria; phylum Campylobacterota; class Campylobacteria; order Campylobacterales; family Arcobacteraceae; genus Aliarcobacter. Next base: position 3,887 of record CBFHMY010000061.1, read on the forward strand.
CATATCCTAAATAATCAATAATAGCAAAAGTTCCAATAACAGAAGTTGGAATTGCTAATGCTGAAACAAAAGTCGCTGTTGTATTTCGTAAAAAAACAAATACAATAAAAACAGAAAGAAAAGCTCCAAAAATAAGGTCAAATTGAACATTATCAATATTTACCATAATTTTTTCTGATTGGTCTTGTAATATTTTTATTTGTGTATTTTCACCTGCAAGAACTTGAAGTTTAGGAAGTACTTTTTTTACCTCTTTGATAATATTTAAAACATTTTCCCCTGAGATTTTTTTAACTTCTAAAGTAACTCCTTGTTGTCCGTTATAAGAAGAAAAACTTTTTGCATCGCTTAATCCGTCTTTTATTGTTGCAATATCTTTTAATCTAACACCTGATTTTACTAATAAATTACCAATCTCTTCAATATTTTGTGCATCGCCTTCAGCTTTTATAATAATCTCTTGATTTTGATTAATAAGTTTTCCAACTCCTTGTTTAATATTTTCTTTTGAAACAATAGCACTTACATCTAAAGCAGTAAGATTATATTTATTTAGTAAAAAAGGATCTATAAAAATACGAATTTCCCTATCTTGAAATCCTAGAATATTAACTTCACCAACACCTTTTATTCTTTGTAATTGAGGTTTAAGTTTTTCATCTGCAAGTCTCATTAAAGAGCTTGTATCATTTCCATCAGAAGCAATAAAAAGACTTATAACAGCCCCTGCTCCTCCTAGTTTTTTTACAACTGGTTTATCAACTTCAGAAGGAAGATTTAACGCACCTATTTTATCTCTTACATCATTTGTAGCTTCATCTAAATCTTTTGTAAGTTTAAATTGAATAGTTACAGCACTAAAGCCTTCATAACTAGTTGACATAAGTTTATCAATACCATCAACACCTGAAATTGCTTCTTCAATTTTATCTGTTACTTTTGTCTCAACAGTAGATGGATCTGCTCCATTGTATGTGGTTTGCACTGTAACTATTGGAAAATCGACATTAGGAAAAAGATTTATAGGCATACTGTTATATGACATTAATCCAAAAATAATAAAAGTCAAAACACCCATCAAAGTTGTGATTGGGCGATTTATAGCTAATTTATACATTATTTACTCTGCTTTAATTGTGCCATTTCCAAAAAGACCTGGCATAAGATTTTGTGCTTGAACTTCAGCTTGCATTTGTCTTGTTTCTTTTAAAATTACTGGATATATTTTTGTAATAGTTCCTTCATAATCTTTGTCACTTCCATCAACTTTATATATAAATTTTTGTCCTATTTTTACTTTTTGCCAATATTTTTCATCTAATTTTAATACCAACTTTACATCATCTAAGGCAATAACATCAATAAGTTTAGTTTGAGAAGCTAAAACAATAGCACCTAGGTCAATATTTTTTTTAGTAATAACTAAATCATATGGTGCTCTTAGCTCAGTTTTTCTTAAAATAATTTCTTTATTTTTAGCATTTAATTGGGTAATATCCCTATCAAAAGTATAGTTTTCCATTTTTTCTTTATCTATAACATCAGATATTTTTGCATATCTGGCATAGATATTCGCCGAATGTTCTGCATTTTTTTTTGCAATTTCATATTCATTTTTTTCTTGGGTATTATTTAAAGAAAGAATCAAATCATCTTTTTTTAATTTATCCCCAACATTTACATTTAATGTACTAACAATTCCCGATACAGAAAGTCCAAGTTGAGACTCTTTTTGGCTTACTACATCAAATGTTGCATAAATATCTTCTGCAAATAAAGCATGAAACATAAATAGTATAATTATAAAAATCTTCTTCATTGGATTGTTCCTTTAATATTTTCACTTATTTTATAAAGTCCTACTATTTTATTCATGATTTATCCTTTGTGTAATTGTCAAGTAAGTAATTAATGTGTTTATACAAAATATTTTGAGTTTCATTAAAAGTCATATTAGAAGCTTTTGATTTAACTAGTAAACCTTTTAAAAGTAGAATTATAATATTAGTTAAGTTGTCAACATCATCAATAATTAATTCACCCTTTTCAACTCCTTCATTTAAATATGAAGAAATAAGATCATAATCTTTTTTAAAAAAACTTTCAAAGTATGCTGTATAAAGTTGAGTTTCATCAATAAGCATTGAGCTTATAAAATGTTGAAAAAGTGTAAGTATTTGTTCTTTATCAATCTCTTCTTGAAATTCATTAAAATTAAAATATTCTAAAATCTTTTCTTTTGCACTCATATTTTCTATAATTTTTTTTTGAAAAGACTCTTGATGTTGAGCAGAAAGAATATCCCAGATAGTAAAAACTATTTCTTCTTTATTTTTAAAATAAAGATATATAGTTCCCTTTGCAACTTCTGCACTTTTTGCTATTTCATCAATACTTGTTTGTTGTATTCCCTTCTCACAAAACAGTTTAATTGCAGATAACGCTATGCTAGCTTTTTTTTCATCTTTATCTATAATTCGTGCCATAAAATACCTTTTATTAATGAATGACCGTCAGTCATTAATGAAATAGTACATCTTTTTCTTATTCTTGTCAAGAAAAATAATATTATTAATATTTTTAAAAGATTTTTATATTATTTATTATGAGTTTGGATATTTTTTAGAGAAAAGTATAGAAGAGATTGGAAATGAATTTAATCCAAAATTTTCAAAATCTCTTCAATTTTTAAGATATTAGCTTCAATGAATTCATCTTTTTCATCTTCATACTTAACTTTGTTTATTTCTAATAAATTTGATAATTCTTCTCGCAAGATAAACTCTTTTTCACTTACAACTCTATGGGAAAAAGTCTCTTTTAAATCAAACTCTAAATTTGATTGAATATCTATAGAAAAGTTTAAACCATAATGAACAAAACCATTTTCATAATAACTTCGTGAAGCCACAAGATAAGCTGCGTTGAAAAATACATCATCCATTTCCCTTGAAACATAAGCTGTCTTGATTAGATTTTTTCCATTTTCTATTAAATCTTCTTTTGAAAAATCTTCACCTAATTTTGTAAGTATTTCTAAAACCCTATCAAAATCAAAATCATTTATTAATTTTTCTTGTATTTGTTCTAAATTCATTTAATTTAGCCTTTATTTAATCATTTTTTGAAATAAAAAATGATTATAGCAATATTATAATTTGATAAAAGATTGTTATTTAGTTTTTATTGTTGAAATTTCTACACCTTCATAAGAAGTTGTTTTTATAGCTTCTAAAATAGCTTTTAGGTTTGTTTTTTCGTTGTAGGTTACTGTTACTTCTTTTGTATTTAATATGGCACTTACTTTTTCTATTCCATCAAGCTCTTTTACAGCTTTTTTAACAGCAGTTGTACATAAAGGACAGTGCATTCCTTCAACTTTTATAACAGATACATTTGAAGCAAATAATAGGCCACAAAAAGCAAGTATTGTAAATAAAATTTTCATAATCTAATCCATAAAGTAAGGTATAATTTCAGGATAAAACAACAAAAATATTAATAAGAAAAATAATCCTATACTAAAAGTATATTGAGTAATTTTTCTTTTTCTATCTTTTTGACAAGATATATTTTTATTTGATTGTCTTATTGCTAAAATAAATAAAATCACTGTTAAAACAGTCATAGGTATACGAAGATATTCTAAACTTGTAAAGTAAGTCAAAATACCACTTGATATTCCAAAGAATATAAATAAAAATGCTGGTAAACAGCATAGCGTTGATAAAAGAGCAGCACTAACTGCTCCAAATATCGTTAAACTATTTTTTTTCAAATGATCTCTTGTGAAGTATAACTATACGTAAATGTTTTAGGCGTATAATAATCAAGAACATCTTCGCCAACCTCAGCATAAGGATAACCTAACATATTTAGTGGAAATTGAGTTGGTTTTGGATTTAAAACAAAATCTCTAGCACTATTAAATGCAACCCAGTTCATTTCCCAAGAACCAAAGAAATATTTTTTAACATCTTTTATTTTTTGGTCTTCATTTGTTAATTTTTCAGAAAGTCTTACTTTTGTAACATCAGCAGGATCAGCAGGAACCCATCCTAAACCATCTATATAAAACTCAGCTCTACAGTGTTGAGCTCCTGTAATATTTGCAAATCCTTTATCATCAGCTTTTCCACAAGCATTTGAAATTTTTGATTGCCCTGCTCTAATACCAAATATTTCTCTAGAAGGAATTCCTAAGTTTCTTAATAAACATACAAAAACTGAACTAATATCTGTACATTTTCCGCCATAGATTTTCTCTTCAATAGCTTTTTTAGCATCACCTAATCCACAACCAATTACACTATCATCTCTATACATAGTTGTAACCGTCCAGTCATAAACAGCTTGCGCTTTTTGAAGTGGAGTTGTTGCACCTTTTACGATATCTTTTGCATATTTAGTTAAACCTGCAGTTACAGGAATATGAGTACTTCCTTCTAGAAAAACTTTTACATCACTTGGATAGTTTGTACCTGATGTAGCTTTTGAAAAATCAGTAGTTCTTTCTTGCATAATTACATCAAAGTTAACTTCTAATTCAGATTTTTTATCTGATTTATTCCATTTTACATATAAAACTCTAGTATCGTATTCATTTTTTACAATTTTTGCTTCAGCAAAATTTCCTTTATAATCAAAATCTACAACTTTATGGTAACTTTCATCTTTTGGAAGTGGTATCCAAAGTTGAGTAATTTCATTACTTGGATTAATTGAATAAGTATTTGCAACACTAAATTTTCTTGGTTTACTTGTAATTCCAAATGGATTTGCTTCTTTGTTTGCAAACGCAAAACTTGGAGCTAATACAGCAGCACTTGATAAGGCAGCAGTTGTTTTTAAAAATGTTCTTCTTTGCATGTGAGATAAACCTCTAATAGTTTTTTGTTCTATTGTAGAGATAAAGTAAGTATAGTTAACTTTATGTCAAACCATAACCTATGGTCTTGAACTAATATGAGAGATATTAATATATCTTTTATAAATAAGTACTTAAAAAGTAAAAAAAAATTTACTTATATCTAATGAATATTTTAATAAATTGTAAGTATAATAAGCAATTAATAATTAAATAAAATCCATATAAGGAGAAAAATGAACAACGAATATAAACTAACAAAATTTGTTCAAGCTGCTGGTTGAGCTGCAAAAATGGGTCCGGGTGATCTTAAACAAACTATTTGCGGTCTAATACCAAGTGATGAAAAAATTTTAGTAGGATTTGATACAAGTGAAGATGCAAGTGTATATCAAATAAATGAATCACAAGCCATAGTACAAACACTTGATTTTATAACTCCTGTTGTTGATGATCCATATATTTATGGACAAATTGCAGCTGCAAATGCTTTAAGTGATGTATTTGCAATGGGTGCAGAAGTTAAAACAGCCATGAATATAGTAGGTTTTGACAAAAAAAACCTTTCAAAAGAGGCTTTAGGGCTTATTTTAAATGGTGGAAATGAAAAAATCAAAGAGTGTGGTGGTGTTCTTTTAGGTGGACATACTATTGAATCTCCGGAGATGTATTATGGACTTTCTGTTACAGGAATAATACATCCAAATGATATAGTAAGAAATAATACACCAAAAATTGGGCATGTTTTAGTTTTAACAAAACCTATTGGAATGGGAATACTAACAACAGCAATAAAAAGAGATTTATTACCATTAAGTCTTATAAAAGATTGTGCGAAAATAATGGCAAGTTTAAATTACTTACCATCAAAAATAATGAGAAAATATGAAATTAGTTCTTGCACTGATATTACAGGTTTTGGACTTTTAGGTCATGCTTTAGAGTGTACAAACGATTTTGTATCTTTTAGTATATCTTGCAATACTGTACCCATAGTTACAGAAGCAATTGATTTAGCAAATGATGATGTAATTCCAGGTGGAACAAAAAGAAATATTAAATACGTAGAAGATAAAATTTTATATATGAATAACCTACCTACTTATTGCAAAGCTTTATTATGCGATGCACAAACATCAGGTGGTTTATTAATAGCAATGAAAGAAAATGATGCTAAAGAGTATATAAAAGAGCTAGAAGAACTATCTTTTGGATATGCAAGTATTATAGGACATGTTATTCCAAGGGGTATACAGCCTATAATTATTCATTAATATCTAAATTATTTAAAGAGTTAATATAAAGAAATATTAACTCTTATTAAGTAATTTATTATCTTTCCACTGATAAAATAACAAAAAGGCACTAAAATGAATGACTTCTATAAAATAGACAAAAGTGAAATTTTAGATGATATTTTTGATAATACTTTTGTAGCTATAATACTTGTAGATGAAGAGCGTATTATAAAAGTTGTTAATGATGCCTTCTGCAAACTATTTGGATATAAAAAAGAAGAGATATTAGAGGAAAGTGTCCTTAAGTTTCATATAAATAATAATTATTTTATAAATTTTAGGGATATTACAATTAATAAAATTGTTCAAAATGAGCCAGTTAGTTTAGAATATGAATTTTTAAGAAAAGATGGAACTACCTTTTGGGGAAAGATATCAGGTAATCCTACTAAAGATAAAAACTATTTTTTGTGGATGATTGTTGATATAAGTGAAACAATAGAGATAAAAAATAAACTAAAAGAACAAACAAATCTTCTAAAAACTGTAATAGATGAAAATCCAAATCCTATTGTACTAAAAAATTATGATGCAAAGTTTGTACTTGTAAATAAAGCTACTTCAATTTTATATAACTCTACTCCTGAAGAAATGATAGGTAAAGATGATGGAGATTTTATTCCAGATCAAAAACTAGCAAAATTCTTTAAAGAAAATGTACAAGAAATTATGAGAAATGGTAAAACTGAAATTGTATATGAAGATTCTATTGATGTAAAAACAAATAAAGTTAAAAACTATATGTCAATTAAAAAACCTTTTAAAAATCAACTCAATGAAGATTTTATTCTTGTAATTGCAAATGATGTGACAGAATTAAACAAAAAAAATGAAGAACTAGTACAAAAAGAGAAACTTTTATTTCAGCAATCAAAACTAGCTTCAATGGGTGAAATGATTGGTAATATTGCACATCAATGGAGACAGCCATTATCATCTATTTCAGTTCTTGCTTCAGGAATTAAATTACAAAAAGAATTAGATATTTTAAAAGATGAAGATTTTATTTATTCAATGGATAAGATAATTAATACTACTCAATATTTATCTCAAACAATTGAAGATTTTAGAAGCTTTTTTGATTCTAAAAATAGTAAAATTACTACCTTTAATATTGAAGAATCAATAGAAAAAACAATAAGTTTAATAGATAGCCAACTTAAATATAAAGAAATTAAGATTATAAAGAAAATAGATAATTTTAAAATAACTACTTTAGAAAATGAATTAATCCAAGTACTAGTAAATATATTAAATAATTCAAAAGATGCATTATTAGAAAAAGAAAAAGAAAAATTCATTCAAATAACTAGTTACAAAGATTTAAAATTGGGATACATTGAAATAATAGATAATGCAGGAGGAATAGATTCAAATATAATTGATAAAATATTTGAACCTTATTTCACTACAAAACATAAATCACTAGGTTCAGGTATCGGATTATATATGTCAGAAGAGATTGTAAAAAAACATCTAAAGGGAAAAATATTCGTTGAAAATCATTCTATAGAAATTAATAAAAATACATTTATTGGTGCAAAGTTCACCATAATATTACCGCTAAAATTATAATACTTTTAAAAAATCATAAGAATTACTAAAGATTTTTCTTTACTTAATTCTTCAACGTGTACAAACTTTATTTTTCCCTGTAGTTTTAGCTTCATATAAAGCATCATCTGCTCTTTTAAATATAGTTTTTAGATCATCATCTTTTTGAAATTGAGATAAACCTAAACTAATAGTTTTAGTTCCTAGTTTGTCAAATTTTGTATTTTCTATAATTTGTCTAATATGTTCTGCAAGAATTTTTGAGTTATCTAAATTTGTATTATTACAGATAATTATAAACTCTTCACCACCCCATCTTCCTACAATATCAGTAATTCTAATATGAGATCTTAATATTTTTGCGATTGTTTGTAAAACGCTATCACCTACATCATGACCATAGGTATCATTAACACTTTTGAAGTTATCTATATCTAATAATATAATAGAGAAATCAACCTTATATCTTCTAAATGCTTCTATTTTTACTAACATCAGTTCATCTAATTTAAGTCTATTATATAAACCTGTTAATTTATCAGTTACTGATAATTCTTCAATTCTTTTTTTATCGGTAATATCTTCAGAAATTGATCTATAACCTATTTTTATATTATCTTTAAAAATTGGTTCAATAATCACATTAAAAATAACAGTAGTTTTATCTTTCTTTAAATTTTTAATTTCACCTGACCACACTTGATTTTTATTTATTTTATTCCAGATATCTTCAAAAAATTCATGCTTCATATCTGGATGTCTCATAATAATATGAGTAGATCCCATTAGCTCTTTTTTTGAAAAACCTGTAGCTTTACAATAGGATTCATTTACATTACTTATTATTCCTTTTGTATCTGTTGATAATATTGGAACATATTTATTAACCATTTTTTGCTGTTCTTCTCTCTCTTCTTTTGCTTTAGTTAATTCTTTATTAAGAAGAATAACACTTCTATTTTTGTATAAAACAGCTAATATGATAATTAGAAATATAGCAGAAATTTGCCATAAAATAGTATAGTCAAATGCTTGTAAAACTTTTATTTCTATCCACTTACCAATAATAGTTCTTTTATGTTCTTCGCTTATAGAATTTAAGGCTTTTTGCATTATAGTATTTAATATTGGTTCATCATTTCTAGAACCAATACTTAGTTCAATATCAAATTCTAATATTCCAGCAATTTTTACATTTAACATTGAATATTTCTGAATACTATAACTAATAGTTGGCATAGTATCTATATATCCAAATAATTCTCCACTATTAACTTTGGTTAATCCTTCTTTTGTATCTTTTACTTCAACTATTTCAATTGAAGGATTTTTTTCTTTTAATACTTCAATAAAAGCATAATTCTTTACAATACCTATTTTTTTATTACTAAGTGATTTAGAATCTT
>CBFHMY010000062.1:0-12994 GCA_965657055.1 uncultured Aliarcobacter sp.
TTATGGTCTATGTATTGGATTATAAATACTAAACAAAAGGCTGATCCAATAGTTGGTCTATTTTCAAACTTTTTAGTTTCTCTTCCAATTATCATAATTTATTTTCTCCTAACTCAACCTTTAGTTCTTCCTGATATAAAGGGAATACTAGCTGCTTCTTATGTTGGATTATTTGAAATGGGCATTACCTTTTTCTTTTGGTTAAAAGCAATGCAAAGTGCTACATCAACTGCAAAAATTGCAAATCTTATTTTTATCTCACCTTTTATCTCTTTAATCTTTATATATTTCATTGTTGGAGAACAAATTTATATCTCTACAATTCTTGGATTAACAACTATCATTTTGGGCTTAATTTTACAACAATTTAAAAGCTCAAAATAAGACTTCAAAATTATATCAAAATCGTAAAAAAACGAGATAAATAGCATTAGAATAGCATTTTGATACTATTTATCAAAAAACATCAAAAATGACTATTTTATATACATTTATCATTAAAAAATTAAGATTAAGTTAAGTTTCACTATGCAAAAATGACTTAAGAAAAAAGAGTAGTACTTTTTGTACTACTAAATTTTTATTAGGGAATTGGTTTTAAAAATGGCAAAACTTAAAAATAAAAGAACTATTATCAAAAAAGTTATAAATAAACATATTAATGGTAGCAAGAAAGAGATTTCTCAACTTACTATTAAAATTGACAGTAGATTAGATAATGCTTTAGCAATATTGAGTCAAAGTTTAAATATTTCAAAAAATAAATTAATAGAAGATATTTTATTTGAAAGTGGAATTTTACAAGAAGTTGATGAAAACTATATGGAGCAAGAATAATGAGTATTTTTCCTATAAAAGATGATGTTGTAAATGCAGTTATTACAGGTATCGAAAATGCAAAAAGAAATTATACTTTTTGGACTTCTGATGAATTGTATCTATCATATGCTCCACCAAAATTTTTAACTATTCATGTTGCACAAGAAATTGGTAAGTTAGCTAATGCACCTGAAATTTTTATAGATGCAACAATTTCAGATATTTTAAGATGTTCATTACCAAATAGAACAGACTTTAGAGATTTTATGAAAAAGAACTACATAATGGATAGATTATTATGTTTAACACTAGATGAAAGATTTATTCATAAAAGCGATAATGATTCTGTTTCAAAAGTAATTATGTCATTAAAAAATGGTGTAAGAAATGTACAAGAAGAGTATAAAAACGATGTTGAACTTATGTGCAAAATGTTACAAAGAGATAAAAAAGAAGATTCAACATTAGATTATGGAATTTTTGCATTTTATTTGGATATTTCATCAAGTGCTAGAAAAAATGCTCAAGATAGATTAGATAATATTATTGAGTCATTTGATTCAATAGTAGCTTCACATAAAAATCTAAAATCAAGTTTCAAAGGGGGAAATATTAAAAAGATAGAAAAAGTTGGTGAGTGGTGTATAGGTTGTTATGTTATAGAACATACTTTATAAAAATTTAATAAATTTAAGGAGAGAGAAATGATTTTAAAAAATATTACAAAAACTATAGCAGTAAGTGCTATTCTTAGCTGTTCGTTAATGGCAGCAGACGTTGTGAAAATAGGTGTACAAGCACCAATTACAGGTGAATATGCAAATGAAGGTCAAAGTATAGAAAACTTTGTAAAATTAATTATAGAAGAAAAAAATGCAGCTGGTGGACTTTTAGGTAAGCAAATCGAAGTTGTAACTTGTGATGATGAAGGTAAAGCTCAAAAAGCAGCTATTTGTGCTAAAAAATTAGTAAACGAAGGTGTATTTGCTGTAATTGGTTCATATACTTCAGGTGCAACAGAGGCTGCACAAACTACATACTTTAGAAACAAAGTTTTACAAACATCAGATGGAACAAGTGATTCATTAATTTCAAATAAATATTGGACTTTCTTTAGAAATTCATTCCCTAATTCATCACAAAGTGATTTTACTGCTGAATATATGGTAAATGCAAAAAAATATAAAAACATTGTTGTTTTATCTGATTATTCTTCTTACTCTGAAGGTCTAGGAGATGCAACAGCAGCTTCTATTAAAGCTCTTGGTGGAAATGTAATTTATAGAGGAAAAATCAAATCAGGAACTCAAAACTTTACAGCAATGTTAACAAAAGTTAAATCAATGAATCCAGACGTAATATATTATTCAGGTTATTATACTGATGGTGGATTATTAAGAGCACAACAAGCACAATTACAAATTGATGCAGATTTTGTTGGTGGTGATTCAAATGACAATCCAGATTTCTACAAATTAGCAGGCGCATCAGCTGAAGGTAGTGTTTTAATTAACTTCCCAACACCTGAGATTTTACCATACCCAGAAGCAAAAAAATATCTTGCAGCTTATAAAACTAAATTTCAAATGGATCCCCCATCAATTTGGTCAGTTACTAATGCAGATGGTTTAAGAGCAGTTATTGAAGGTGTTGAAAAAACAAACTCTTTTGATACTAAAAAAATCTCTGATTACATCAGAACTATGAAAGATTTCCCAGGAATTACAGGACCATTTAATATTAGAGAAGATGGTGAAAGAGTTGGTGCTAAATTTGTTGTTTATAAAATGAAAAATGACGGTACTAAAGACGTAGTTAGCGAATAAAAGGCAAATAAAATGGATATCTTTTTTCAACAGTTAATAAATGGTTTAACTATAGGAAGTTTATATGCATTAGTAGCTTTAGGTTATACAATGGTTTACGGTGTGATGAAGTTAATTAACTTCGCACACGGTGACCTTGTTGCCTTTTCTGCTTATGTGGGACTTACTATCTTTACACAGTTCTATGGTTCAAACGCATTATCTTTAGTGAATATTGTAATTGTATTTTGTTTAACAGCAATAGTTGTGGCTTTTGTGGGTGTTCTTCTTGAGCGTCTTGCATACAGACCTTTAAGAACGGCACCAAGATTAAGTGCTGTTGTTTCAGCACTTGGAGCTTCACTTGTAATTCAAAATGGAATAATGTTAATTTGGGGACCAAATATGGAAATTTTTCCATCTGATGTTTTCCCTGCAACTGCTTGGGATTTTGGTGGAGTGATTATATCATTTACTCAAATTATAATTTTAGCTTTATCTGCTGTTGTAATGATATCACTTTATGTTTTTATTAATAAAACAAAAATGGGTACAGCAATACGTGCAACTGCTATTGATCAAGATGCTGCAAAATTAATGGGAATCAATGTTAATAGAATTATTATGACTATTTTTATTATTGGTTCTATGCTTGGAGCTATTGGTGGATTGTTTATTGGAATTTACTATAGAGGTTTAACTTTTGATATGGGTTGGCTTTATGGATTAAATGCATTTATTGCAGCAATCATTGGTGGAATTGGTTCAATTCCAGGAGCAATGTTAGGTGGACTTTTACTTGGATTATTTAACGCAATGATTTCAGGTTATATTTCTACAACTTGGGCTGAAACATTTACATTTATTTTATTGATTGTTATTTTAATTGTAAAACCAACAGGTATCCTTGGTGAAAAAACGGCGGAGAAAGTATAATGAATAAAACTACAATTATTGCCATAATATTTTTAGTAACAATGGCGGTTTTCCCATTTTTAGTTGACTCTGCATGGTTAGGTATTGGAATTACTTTTTTAGTATTTGCAGTTGTTGCTTTTTCTCAAGATATTATTCTTGGACGAGCAGGTATTTTTAATATGGGTCATGCAATATTTTTTGGAATAGGAGCATATACAACTGCTATTTTAAATGTTCACTTTGGATTTGAAATAATTGCAACTGTACCTTTTGCAATTATTCTTCCTGTGATTATTTCTATTTTATTAGCAGGTCCAATTATTCACTTAAGAGGTGATTATTTACTTGTTGCTACTATTGGATTTAATATTATTTTTGAACAAGTATTAAAAAATAATGTATTTGATGTAACAGGTGGTCCAAGTGGAATATTTGGAATTGATGTTGTTAGAATTTTTGGATATGAATTATATTCTGATACAGCTATTTATTACATTGCATTTGGATTATTACTTATTACTTTATTTATAATTAGAAATCTTGATAATTCAAAATATGGAAGAGCATTATATTATATAAATAAAAATGAAATTGCAGCTAAATCTATGGGAATTAATATCTCATATTATAAACTTTTTGCTTTTGCTTTAGGTGCTGCAATTGCTGGAGCTGCTGGAAGTGTATTTGCTATTCAGTATTCAGCTGTAAGTCCTGAGTCATTTAATTTTATGCAATCTGTTATGTTCTTTGCAATTGTTTTAGTAGGTGGATCTGCTTCACTTCCTGGAATTATAATAGGAACATTTGTTATGTTTGTATTACCTGAGTTATTTACAGAATTTAAAGAATCAAGATATCTAATCTTTGGTGCAGCGATGGTATTAACTATGATTTTAAGACCAAATGGTGTTTGGCCAGCGACTTTTGGAAATATTCCAAAATTCTTAAAAAAGAAAGTAGCTAAAACGGAGGAATCAAAATAATGAAATATGTATTAGAAATTGAAAATGTTTCAAAATTTTTCCATGGTTTAGTTGCTATTGATGACTTAACAATAAAAGTAAAACCAGGTCAAATATATGGAATTATAGGACCTAATGGTGCTGGTAAAACTACACTTTTTAACTGTGTAACAGGTATTTATACTCCTGAAAAGGGAACTATAAAATACAAGGGTGAAAATATTACAGGAATGGAACCTCATAAAATTGCCCAAAGGGGAGTTTTAAGAACATTTCAAAATATTAGATTATTTAAAGAGATGAGTGTAGCTGAAAATATAATTGCAGGAACACATACAAAATCGAAACAAAAATGGTACCACTCAATTATTCATACATCTTTTTATAAAAAAGATGAATTAAAACAGTGGAAAAAAGTTGAAGAATTAATGGAGTTTTTTGGTTTAAGTAAATATGCAGATACTCCAGCTGGAGATTTATCTTATGGAAATCAAAGAAAAATCGAAATGGCAAGAGCATTAGCAGCTGAACCTGAACTTCTAATTTTAGATGAACCAGCGGCTGGACTTAATGAAAATGAAACAATAGAACTTACAAATATCATCTTAAAAATCAAAGAGATGGGACTTGGAATTATGATGATTGAACATGATATGGAAATGGTTATGAAATTAACTGATTATATTACAGTTATAAACTTTGGAAAAGAGATTTCTCAAGGTGAGCCTGATTTTGTTCAAAATGACCCAAGAGTAATTGAAGCTTATATTGGAACTGATGATGAGGAGGATGAAGAAAATGGTAAATAATGAAATATTATTAGATATACGTGATCTTCATGTATCTTATGGTGCAGTAACAGCGATTAAAGGAATTTCTCTTCATGTAAAAAGAGGTGAGGTTGTTACTATTTTAGGTGCTAATGGTGCTGGGAAAACTACAACTTTACAAACTATATCTGGACTTTTAAAAGCAAAATCAGGAAGTATTATTTTTGATAAAAATGATATTACTAAATGTGAAGCCCATGATATCGTATCTTTAGGAATGTCTCATTCACCTGAAGGAAGAAGAGTTTTTGGAACTTTAACAGTTGAAGAAAATCTTATGATGGGTGCTTATACTCTAAAAGATCATGATAAGGAAACACTAGCTTGGATATATGATATTTTGCCAAGACTTAAAGAGAGAAAAAAACAACTTTCAGGAACTTTAAGTGGTGGTGAGCAACAAATGTTAGCAATTGGAAGAGCAATTATGTCTAAACCAAAATTATTGATTTTGGATGAACCATCTTTAGGATTAGCACCAATTTTAATTAAGGCAATTTTTAAAGCAGTAAAAGAGATAGCTCAAAGTGGAGTTACGGTTTTACTAGTAGAACAAAATGCAAAAGCAGCTTTAAAATTAGCAGACAGAGCTTATGTATTAGAAGTTGGGAAAATTACACATGAAGGAACAGCGGAAGAATTATTAAACTCAAAAACCATTCAAGAAGCATATTTAGGTAAAAAACATTAGTAAGTAAAAAGAAAAAAGCGTAAAGTAGCAAGAGGGGCATAACTTGGCGGTTTCCCCTCTATTGACACATTTAAAGCGTGCGTCTTAAGCTACTTAAAATTTGATTAAGATTCAATTAATTTTAAGGATTGTAAATGAAAAATGAAAAAGAAATTATAGATTCAGCAATAAGTTTAGCTGAAAAATGGCAAAACAGAGCAACACAACTTGTTAGTAAATGGGATAAAGAATTTTATGTAAAAATGAATAAAATGCTTGAGCATCCAAAAGATAAAGCTCTTTTAATTGAGTTAATGGACCAAGCATTTAGATGTGATTCAAACGCTAGAATTGCTGATCAAATTATCTTTTTATTAGAAAAACATGGAATGGCACACTTCTTTACAACAAAAGATAAAACACTTTTATGGTTATTCCAAAATTTTGGAAAGTTCTTACCTGATTTATCAGTTCCAATGTTTGTAAATCAAATAAGAGAAGATACAAAAACAGTAGTTATTAAAGGAGAAGAAGAGCCTTTTAATAAACACTTAAAAATGAGAAAAGAAGAAGGAACTAGAGTAAATATTAACCTAATTGGTGAAGTTGTTCTTGGAGAAGAAGAAGCAGCGGAGCGAATGGAAAAATATTTAAAAGCTTTAGCTAACCCAAATATTGATTATATTTCAATCAAAATTTCTACTATTTTTTCTCAAATTATTGCTTTAGACTTTGAACATACTGTTGAAGTATTAGTAGAGAAATTAAGTGAAATTTACGCTCAAGCAAAAAAATATCCATATATTTCACCAAATGGAACAAAATCAAATAAATTTATAAATCTTGATATGGAAGAGTATAGAGATTTAGCTATTACTGTTGAGGTATTTAAAAGAACTTTAGAAAAACCAGAATTCAAAGATTTCTACGCAGGAATTGTTTTACAAGCTTATTTACCAGATTCATTTAATTGGCAAAAAGATTTATGTGACTGGGCAAGAAATAGAGTTAAAAATGGTGGAGCTCCAATTAAGTTTAGACTTGTAAAAGGTGCTAACATGGAAATGGAAGAAACTGAAGCTAGTCAAAAACATTGGGAAATGGTAACATATACTGAAAAATCTGATACTGACTCAAACTATAAAAGAATGGCAAGATATGCACTTGAAACTGAAAATGCTCCATATATGCATATAGGAACGGCTTCTCATAATTTATTTGAATTAGCATATGCAACAACTTTAGCACAAGCTAATGGAACAAGTGATTACCATACTTTAGAGATGTTAGAAGGTATGAGTGAAGCAGCACGTCTAGCTATTAGAGAAATTTCAAAATCAGTAATTTTATATGCGCCAACAGCATCAAAACAACAATTTACAAATGCAATTGCATATTTAGTAAGAAGACTTGATGAAAATACAGGACCAAATAACTTTATTAGATATTCATTTGGATTAACTGTTGGTTCAAAAGATTGGAGAATGCAAAAAGATTTATTTATTAAATCTTTTGAAAATGAAAAAACTTCATTTGTAGGTGCAAAAAGAACTCAAAATAGATTAGAAGAATCTTATGAAAATAGTGGTGCTTTTTCTCATAGTGAATATCATGCAGAAGCTGATACAGATTTTGTATTACCAAAAAATCAAGAATGGGCTAGAAATATTGTAAAAAAATGGAAATTTACAAAAGATACTGTTCATTCAATTACTCCAATAGTTATTGCAGGTATGGATATTAATGAAGATAGAAAAGTTGTAGATGCTATTGATAAATCTCAATTAAAAGATGGTGTACTAGCTGGAAGATTTGCAAATGCAAGTGCTGAAGACTTAAAAAAAGCAGTTGAAGTTGCACGTGCTGATGTTGATGGTTGGAGATCATTATCTCATAAACAAAGACATGATGCATTAAAAAAAGTGGCTATTAAAGTTCGAGAGCGAAGAGATGACTTAATTGGAGTTGCTGCTGCTGAAGTTGGTAAAGTATTTACTGAAACAGATGTTGAAGTTTCTGAAGCTGTGGATTTCTTAGAATTCTATCCATATAGTGCAGATTATTTTGATAAATATGAAAACTTAGAATTTACAGGTAAGGGTGTTGGAGTTGTAATTCCACCTTGGAATTTCCCTGTTGCTATTCCTTTAGGTGGAATTGCTGCAGTGTTAGCAGCAGGAAATACAGTTATTATTAAACCAGCTTCAGTTGCAGCATTAACTGCTTATGAAATGTGTAAATGTTTCTGGGATGCTGGTATTTCAAAAAATGTATTACAATTTACACCATGTCCAGGAGCACTTGCAGGTGAGCATTTAATTGGAAATAAAGATGTAGATTTTGTAATTTTAACAGGTGGAGAAGATACAGCAGCTTCAATGTTAGAAACAAGACCAGATTTATTTTTAACAGCAGAAACAGGTGGAAAAGATGCAACTATTGTAACTAATATGGCAGATAGAGAACAAGCTGTTAAAAATGTTTGTAATAGTGCTTTTGGAAATTCAGGTCAAAAATGTTCTGCAACTTCATTATTAGTTTTAGAAGAAGAAGTTTATAATGATGAAAATTTCAAAAAAGCTTTAATTGATACTGCACGTTCTATGAGTGTTGGATCTATTTGGGATTTTAAAAATAGAATTGGAACTCTAGCAAACCCTGTTTCTGGAAATCTAAAAAAAGCTCTTGAAACATTAGAAAAAAATGAATCTTGGTTATTAGCTCCTGAATATGCGGAAGATAATGAATATATGCTAAAACCATCTATTAAATGGGGAGTTAGTGAAGGTAACTTTATTCATATGAATGAGTTATTTGGACCTGTTCTTGCTGTAATTAAAGCAAATGATTTAGCACATGCAGTAAAAATTGTAAATGATACAGGATATGGATTAACTTCAGGAATTGAATCACTTGATGAAAGAGAAGTAAGTTACTGGAAAGAAAACTTAAAAGCTGGGAATCTATATATTAATAGAGGAACAACTGGAGCAATTGTATTAAGACAACCATTTGGTGGTATGGGTAAATCTGCAATTGGTGCAGGAAGAAAAGTTGGTATATTTAATTATATTACTCAATTTGTTGATTTCAAAGAAAAATCAGCTCCAAAAGTAAGTAAAAAATATAATAATGATTTAACTAAATTTATTGAAAAATGTAAAAATTCTCATAAAAATGAAGATTTTAATAAATTAGAAATTGCACTTCAATCATATTTAGAAAACTATGAAAATGAATTTTCAAAAGCTAAAGATTATGCAAATGTAAGAGGTGAAGATAATCACTTTAGATATTTACCTTTAAAAAATGTTGTTATTAGAGTTTCATCTGATGATACAATTTTTGAAGTTGTTTCAAGAATATTAGCAGCAAAAGTTTCAGGTGTACATTTTAAAGTATCACTTAATAATAATGCTCTTGTAAAATCATTCTTAGAAGTATCAAAAGAGTTGTTTTCTGCTAGAGATTCATTAGTAGACCAATCAGACGAAGAGTTTGTGAAATTTATTAAAAATTATGACAGAGTTATTTATTCTGACATTTCAAAAGTACCTGCATTTGTATTTGAAGAAGCTAGAAAATCTTTAACATTCATCATTAGAGCTAAACCTATGATGGAAGGAAGACTTGAACTTCTAAATTACTTTATTGAACAATCAATCTCTCACTCATTCCATAGATATGGAAACATCGGAGCTAGAGGTATAAAATAAGAAGGTTTTCCCTTCTTATTTACTCTACTTAACATACTATTTACACACCCAAGGATGTTATCATTCTTTAAAATTTAATAGGAATTATTATGGAAACATGGAATATAGTAATATTGGCTATATGTATATTAATATTTGCATGGTATATACATGACAAATATGTACAAAGAACACATCAAATTTTAGTTAATTATCCCATTATTGGAAGATTAAGATTTGTTTTTCAAGAATTTAGAGAACCCTTTAGACAGTATTTTGGGGATGAAAAGTTCTATGAATCAATGGATAAACTAGACTGGGTTTATAATGCTTCACGAGATAAACCAAACTACTCTTCTTTCTCTCCTTCTCAACCCTTACCAAAACCTAAATTTATGCTACGTCACACAAATATTGTTTTAAACGATGATGAAGTTGAAAATGATTTTTCAGTTACTTTTGGAAAAAATCAAAGAATACCTTTTGTTACAAAATCAATATTAGGAAGAGGGCCTATGAGTGATGGTTCTATTTCTCCTGAAGGAACTAGAGCTTTTGTATATGGAGCACAAATGGGAGCTTTTCCCATAAACTCAGGAGAAGGTGGTTTAACTTCAAACTTTTTTGTAACGCACAATGATTATGATAAAAGTTATATGAAAGAAGTTAGTGGTAGTAGCTTTCAGCATAAAATATTTAAATTGGCAAAAATATTTTTTAATGAACCAGTTGCTGTTGATTTATATAGAAAGATTATATTTAGAAAAGATAATCAAGCTGACACTTATGTTTTTAATAAAAAAAATGACTGCTTTTACAGATTAAATTGGGATGCTCCCCTTGAGACATTTCCCAAAGAAGTTCCTTCAGATATGCCTGATATTATTTTGCAAATTAGTTCAGGGCTTTATGGGGTTAGAACAAAAGAAGGAAAATTTGATATTGAGCGTTATAAAAAACAAATGAGTTTTTGTAAAATGACAGAAATAAAAATCGCTCAAGGTGCAAAACAAACAGGTGGAAAACTAATAGCTAAAAAAGTTACTCCATCTATTGCATATTATAGAAATATAGAAGCCTATAAAGATGCTTTCTCACCAAATAGATTTCCCTATGCAAATACAAATGAAGAGTTATTTGATTTCATTGGTGAGCTTCAAAAAGCATCTGGAAAACCTGTTGGTATCAAAATAGTAATTTCAGATCATAATAATATTGTTCCAATTGCCAAAGAAATTAAAAGAAGAGTAGATTTAGGCTTACCATATCCTGATTATATCTCTATTGATGGGGGAAGTGGTGGAACTGGAACTGCACCTTTAGAAATGATGGAACGAATTGGTATGGATATAAGAGATGCTTTATATTTAGTTGATAAGGTATTAAAAGATCATGGAGTAAGAGAACATGTAAAAATATCGGCAAGTGGGAAAATACTAACTCCTGATGATGTGATTATCATACTATGCTTAGGAGCTGATTTCGTACAAATTGCACGTGGATTTATGATGAGTGCTGGATGTATTCGTGCAAGATATTGTTCAGGTTCGGGAAGCCATCAATGTCCTGTTGGATTAGCAACTCAAGATATTAAAAAAAGAAAATACTATTTTGTAAAAAAACACTCAGAATTTGTAAAAAATTATCATAACAATATTATAAAAAGTATGAAAAGTTTATTGGCGGTAATGGGTTTAAAAAATGTAAAAGAGCTAAGTATTGAAAAACTTATATTTTTAGATATTGATTCAATTATTCATGATGATATGCATGAATTATTTGAAAGAAGAATTTTAAAGAAAAAAAAGAAGGATGAACCAAATGCAAGTTAATGATTTAAAAGATTACTTGGGATTTGCAGTAGCTGGAAATTTTGCAGGTCATTTAGGAGAAGCTGGAGAAGCAGATGAATTCTCAGTAATTGAAACTGAAGAAAAAAATGCGCCAAAAGGGTTATTCCCTTTTTATATTAAAGGGCATGATTCTTTTTTAGGAACATATCCAATTTCTAATGAAGTTATTTCTACCCATGGTCGAGAAAAAGATAAAGTGCAAGCAGAACCTGAGCTTGCATTGATTTGTGATTTTGTATATGAAGATGGAAAAGTAATTGATATTATTCCTAGATATTTTTCTGCTTTTAATGATTGCTCACTTAGAATTCAAGATGGAAGTAAACTAAGTACAAAGAAAAACTGGGGAATAAATACAAAAGGTATTTCAACAGATTTTATTGAAATTGATAACTTTAGCGAAAGTGGAATTTTAAGTAAATACCACCTTTCTTCATTTATAAAAAGAGATGGGAAAATTCATAATTATGGAACTATCTCAGCTGTTAAATCATACTCATATTTTTTTACTCAATTAAAAGATTGGATGATTGATAAGTTTAATACTCAAGAAGATTGTGGACCTTTAGAAGAGTTAAGTCAATTTATGAAAAATGCTAAAGATGCAAAAGGTATGCTTATAGCTGCAGGTGCAACAGCTTATAGTGAATTTGGTAAGAAAAATTTCTTGAAAAAAGGAGATGAACTTTTTATCTATGTTTATAATGCACGTGTATATTCACATCAAAGTATTATAAATAACATAGATTCAAATGAAAAGTTACCTGAGTGTTCTAAATTACATCAAGTTATTATTTAATATAAAAAAGGCGCAATGCCTTTTTTTATCAATCTTTTGCGAAAAACACCATCCTTTAAATGGGTGATGTAAGCAAATTAGTTAGATGTTTCTTGCTTTTCAATATATTTTTTTACAACTTCCAAACTAGCACCACCATAACTTCCTGCAAAATAACTAGGACTCCAAAGTGAATTACTCCAAAGCTTTTCTTCTATATATTTAGTAGTAAATAACAAATGCATGTGAATAAAAATATATTACATAATGTAATATATTTGAGCTTTCACTTATCATTTCAGTATAATTTTATAGTTGATTAATAAGGAATCATTCTGAATACCCAAAAAACAGTAAACTTAGGTTACAAATATAGACTATATCCAAGTAAAGACCAAATGAAGATTTTAAATCATCAAATGTATATCTATAATCAAGCTTATAATATTTGTTTGAATCTTTGGCAAAAAGAAAATAGTAAAAATAAAGATCTGCCTAAAGAAAATAGAGTTTTTAGAAATACTGTTAGTTATGACACAGTTGTAAAAAGAGCATTAAGATTAAGAAAGTTAAGCTTCTCAACAGTTGTAACTCAACAAGCAAGAATGAACTTTTTAAAAGCTGTTAAAAAAGCATTTTCTAAAGAAACTGTATCAGCTAGATT
>CBFHMY010000063.1:0-12993 GCA_965657055.1 uncultured Aliarcobacter sp.
TAAACTTAGATATCTTTTATTTGAAGGGAATAATCTATAATCAAACTTAACAGCTTGTTCAATAACTTCATATAATTCATCTTCCCATGTAATTTTGCCTTCAAATATCTTTGGTACTAAAATTTCTATTCCTAAAGGTAAGTCACCTTGTAATTTTGCTTTATTTAAAAGTTGTTCACTCATATCTTGAAGATTTTCTTCATCATCTATTTCTTCTTCTTTATGATTTTCAAATGATATTTGAGAGATTTGCTCAGGAGTATGTTTATCATCATCTATTTCATTCTCCAAGGTTGAATAAATTGCTTCTGCACTCATATCATCAAATCTCATATCATAGTTTAAATGTTCAGGCATTTCTAAACCATTATTAACAAGTAGTGAATTAATCGCATAATCAGTAGCAAGTGTCCAAAGCCATTGCATTCTTCCATCTATTCTTGATGAATGTCCAAAGGCTTGATGCATAGCAGAGTTTGTAAGAATAAATGCTAATTCTTCATTTGATAAAGAAGATATATATTCATCATTATATAAAAAGTTTGAAGGTGTAGATTGGAATGTTTTTATGTCTTCATTTAAAACAGGCTTTAAATATGATGCTATTGAACCAAAATAAGGTTGTTCTATAATTAAAGTAGATTTAATCTTTGAAATTCTCTCTTGAATTTGATTCATTTATAATACCCTATCCTATTAAAAACTTATTTGCATTTACCCATGATTTCCATGATGTTGAACTTTCAATATCTATATTCTCTTTTTGCAAATCTCTAATTAACATAACTGAAAATTCATTTGGAAGATTTAAAGAATAATCTAAAATATTTGTTACTTTCTCAATACTCGAATTTTCTTTTAAAGAATAAACAATTCCTGTACATAATCCATATAAAACAGAGTTATTAGTTGGCACTTCATTAAGTGTTCCATTGATAATTTCTTGAATATTTGGAAGCTTATCTATTATTTTACAAAAATTCATAAACTCATCTGAACTCTCTTTTCCTACGGCTCCACTTATAACATCTTTTAAGAATTCTATTTGTAAATTTGAATTTAAAATATCATTTACAAATGACCAAGATCGTGGAGTTGCAAATGATTTTTCTTTTGCTTTTGCATCAAAAGTAAAGAGATTTTGTGGTTTATATGATAAAAAAGAGATAATTCTTGCATCAATTTTACTTTCATATGCCCAAGATTTCCATTCGGAAAAATCAAGTTCAAAATCAAAATGAACAAATCTATTTGCAAGAGGTGTTGGCATTCTATATGTCACACCCCTATCGCTTTCATAGTTTCCTGCTGCTACAATGGCATAATTAATAGGAAGTGTATACTCACCTATCTTTCGATCTAATATAAGCTGGTAAGCTGCTGCTTGAACAGTGGGAGGTGCAGAGTTTATCTCATCTAAAAAAAGTATTCCATAAGCTTGGCTATTTGTATTGGGTAAAAACTCTGGTTTTGCCCAAATTGCACTTTTATTACTTGCATCAAAAAAAGGAATTCCCCTCAAATCTGTGGGATCAAGTAAAGATAGTCTTAAATCAATAAAATCCATATCTTTATCATTTGCAATTTGTTTTATAATAGAAGATTTTCCAACCCCTGGATTTCCCCAAACAAAAACTGGAATTTTTGAATCAATCATTGATATTAATGATTTTTTTAAAATGCTTGCTTTCATCTTACATTCCTACCATTTTTCTTGTAAATTCTCTAAAAGAATTATTATTTGAAATAATATTTTTTAAACCACCATCATATTGAAATTGTAATAAAATATTTATTGGTGTACTTACATTTGCACAAAGTGTTTCATTAATAAATTTATCATTTAATGCTGCCAGACTTTTTAGTACTTCTTTTGGTGTTGTTATATTTTGAGCAAGGGATAAATTTACATCATAGTCATCAAGTGAAAAAAGATATAAATACAGTTGTATTGGTAAAGTTGTATTGTGAGCAATACTAATATTATAAATTTTATCTTGAAGTTTTAAAAACTCTTCTATTTTATCTTTAGAACAATTTTTATTTTTGAGTAAATTTATATTTGCATTATCTATATTTTTTTCAAAGATTATATTTATCATCTCTTCATTTAAAGAATCATTTGAACTTAAATATATAAGACTTATATCATCTATATTTTCAAAAAATTTATTAAACAGTTTATCATCTAAAATAGCTTTTTTTAATAACTCTTTTTTTAATGTATTACTTTGTAAAAAATCATCTATAAATGATTCATCATAATTATTAACTTTTATTAAAGATAATGAAATATCATCAATATTTTTTTCAAAAAGTTTCTTTTGAATCATTTGATTTATTGATTCATTTAAAGCCAAAAATTTTAATTCATTAATTTTTGAATTTTTTAAAATTTGTATTTGAGTCATTTTTGATGTATTAGGATTTAATGCAACTACTTCTTTTAAACTTAAAGGTTGATCTTCTTGTGCATTTTTTGCAGAAATCACATAGTTTGGCATATTATAAATAATATCTAAAAGATTTGGATTTGTAGTTTCTAAAGCTGTATAATAAACTCCAATTGGAGCATATTGAATATTGTGATTTGTTTCAATTAAAGAGCAAAACCTCTCTACTATTTTTGTACAGACATCTCGATTATCATCACTATCATAAATGTCATTACCTTTAAAATCATATAATCTTAAAAGTTTAACAAAAACTTCATCGGAAAAAAAATTGTTATTTAAAAGTTTAAGTAATCTATCATTATCTTTTGATATTTTTATTGCCATTAATATTGAGTCTATATCTAAGTTTGAAGAAAACTCTTCTTCTAATTTTTCTATAGGTATTATTTTAACTTGTTTTTTTGATAGCTCGTAAATTGTATCTTCTAAATGAATTGGTGTAAATTTACCTTGAATTATTATTGTAGCTTCATTTATAGAGTTTACTAAATTTGAACCCTTTTGAACTAAATATTTTTCTAGTTCACTTTTATCAATTTTGTCAGCTCGACCTGTAAAAAAAATGTTTTGATTTTCTAATTGTATATTTTCCATAAGGGCATAATAACCCATGTTTTATTAAATAATACAATTAATATCCTATATTAAGTAAATTTTTATATAAAATATTTTGAAGCGTTACTTTTTAGTTTATCTAAGATTTCATCAAATGAAGCAGGATATACTCTAGCCCCTCCAATTGAAGTAATAAAATTTGTATCGCCAAGCCATCTTGGAAGCATATGATAATGAACATGTTGCTCTATTCCAGCACCTGCTGCTTTTCCTAAGTTCATTCCAATATTTACACCTTCACATGGCATAATTTCTTTTAAGAGTTTTACACCTTGTCTTACTCGAATACTCATTTGCATCCAAACAATATCGTCTAACTCTTCTATATTTGAAGTATGAAAATGTGGTATAACCATCATATGACCTGGACTATATGGAAACTTATTCATAACCACATAACAATACTCATCATGAAATAAAATTTGCATTTTTTCATCTTCTAAATTTTTAGAAATATGACAAAAAACACAACCT
Source organism: uncultured Aliarcobacter sp. (assembly GCA_965657055.1). Taxonomy (GTDB): domain Bacteria; phylum Campylobacterota; class Campylobacteria; order Campylobacterales; family Arcobacteraceae; genus Aliarcobacter. The sequence goes on from CBFHMY010000063.1 coordinate 3,546, forward strand.
TCTATTTTTTCTTCACTAACATATGAGTATCGCCATGGTGCGTATAAATGTTCCATATTTTTTCCTAAAATTTATATAAAATTCGGTGCATCATTTGCAAATAAAATCAAATCACCTATTCTTGTTTTTTGCGCTAAGGTAGCTTCCATTAAAGATTTATCTTTTAAAATATAAACTTTCTCTTTATTTATATTTGTACTTAATAAATGAGTATTTAAACTTCCAGTTAAAATTACTAAATCAAAGTTTTCATTTATTGCTTTTGCTAAAAGAATATTTGCTTCATCTGTTGATTCTACAAGTCCTGGAGTTATAATAACTTTTCTTCCTTTATGGTTAGAACAAATATTAACAGCTTCCAACATTCCTTCTAAATTTCCATTAAAAGAATCATCAATTATTAACTTTCCACCTGCTTCAATTTTTTGAAGCCTATGTTCTACTTGAGGAAGAGATTCAAAAGCAACTTTTATTTCATGTATACTCATTCCTAAATAATGAGATACTAAAATAACTGCTGTTAGATTAATAGCATTAAAACTTCCTAATATTGGAGCATGAAAGTGTTCTATTACACCTGCAACTTCAACATCAAACCAAATACCATCTAAATTACTTTTAGTAATATGTAAATTATTTGGAAATTTTGTGATTGTTGGATATGCTTTAATAGGAACTGACTCATGTACAAATCCCATTTTCATTTTAGGGGATTTCAAAAGCTCCATTTTTGTATGAATAATATTATCTAAAGTTTTAAAATACTCAATATGTTGAGGACCAACACTTCCTATTATACAAATTTGAGGCTCTAAGAACATTGCAATTTCTTCAATATCACCTTTAACTCTAGCTCCTGCTTCTGCAATATAAACTTGTGTATCTAAAGGAATGTCTCTATTTACATCAAGAACAATTCCTGCAATTGTATTTACAGATCTTGGAGTTTTATATGTTTTGTATTTATTTTTTAATACATGATATAAATAGTTTTTAATTGATGTTTTACCATATGATGCAGTTATTGCAATTGTTCTTAATCCTGCAATACTTTTAACTCTTTGTTTACCTTTATTTTTAAATGAGATAAAAAATATTTTTTCTAACAATGTAGAAATTCCATAAGTTAAAATAAGCGGTGTAAATAAAACCATGTTAGTGCAAGAAGGGCTTGATAAACATAGTGCTGTCATTGCAAAAGAAGTAAATAATAAAATCGCTAAAAATCTTTTTACTCTTGAGGTTAAAACAACTGAACGATCTAATTTTTTATTCCATAATACAAAACTGGTCATATATATTATAAAAAAATAAGCCGCATAATAAGGTTCTGGAATTATATAAAAAAGTACTATGGGTGAGAGGAAATAAGTTATATGCCATTGCCATTTATGATGCTTTAAAATAACTCTTTCAAGTTTATAGTTGTACCATTGTAAGTTAGTAATTAAGTACCAACCTAAACTCATAATTAAAATTATGTGTGTAATTATATTAATGTATTCCATTTTCAATTCTCTCGCTAATATCTTTTACATTTTTTACAAAGAAGTAATGATCTCCATCATATGATATAAATGTTGATTTTTTTATTAAAGTTGAAATTTTTTTACCTGATTCTAAAGAAGTTGCAGTATCTTCCTTCCCCCAAAATATCAAAGCATTATTTAAAAAGTTTGAAAATACAGATGAAAAATCTTCATTTACAACATTTTTAAAAGTAGCATACATATTTTCACTCATTGTATTTACATCTTTACTTCTAAATGCTTTTGTTATTTTACTAAGACCTAATTTATTAAAAATCTTAGAAAGTGCAATTTTTAGTTTAATATCAAAAGATTTTTCTTCCAAAATTCCAGCACTACTTAGTAATACTAAATTTTTTGGATTTAAAAGAGTTGCAACTTTTCCACCATAAGAATGACCTGCAATAACATCTTTTGATGAATTTAATAGTTTTAAAAATGAATCAGTTATTTTCGCATAATCACTTGTTTTTAATTCATATTTATTTTCTGTTTTTCCAAATCCTGGCAGATCTATATAAATATGTCTAAAATCTTTTAAATATGATGAAAATACATTTTTCATAATATCTTTATTTGAGCCCCAACCATGTAAAAAAATTATATCTTTTTTACATGTAGGATTTACTATTTCATATGAAATATCAAAGTTTTTATTATCAACAATTAAATTTTTTGTTGCCAAGGTTTATTTTCCCTTACTAGCTTGAATTTTATTTACATATTCATAATTAATTGGGATATGTTTTTTATTTGGTAAATTTGATGCAAGATCGTTAAATAAATTAGCGAAATCTTCAAATAAATAGTTTGCCATAGATCCAGGAATTGAATTGATTTCATTTAAATATACTTTATCTTCAACAACAAAGAAATCACATCTTATAATTGACCCTTCAAATAATGTGTTATAAATTCTTTTAAAAGAGTCTTTAATTTCATTATTTAACTTTTCACCTAAATCAACCTCTAATGCTTTTGATGTTCTTGAAAAATCTAAATATTTTTTATCAAAATCTAAAAATTCTGCTTTTTGTGGCTCTTCAATAATAGAAAATCTGAATTTGCCATTTATTTTTGTTCCTGCTAGATTATACTCTTTTACTCCACTTATAAATGGCTCAATAATAACTGCATTATCAAATTCATAAGCAACGTCAAGTGCATATTCTAACTCTTCTTGCGTTTTAACAATAGAAACTCCAATTGAACTTCCTAGTTTAACTGGCTTTAAAATAACAGGATAAGAATCTACACAAACCATATCACCTTTTGTGTAATATTTATAATCTAAAGTATTAACTTTTACACTTGAAGCATAACCTTTTGTTAAAAATTTATTTGAACTTACTACACAAGCTTCTGTTCTTGGAGCAATAAAAGGAATATCATAAAAATCTAATACTGAAGATAATATACCATCTTCACCATCTCCACCGTGAGAAAGATTTAATACAACATCAAAATCTATATCTTTATCTTTTGAAAAAAGTCCACCTTTTTTATAAAAACCTTTTTTTTGAAAATAAACTTTATCAAATTTTTTGTAATTTCCTGTACTAAATAATTTTGAATTTATTGTATCAGTTGGAATATGATATAAATCCCTCGATGCATCTAAAAATAAATATACTAATTCATTGTTTAATACATCTTTCATAGCAATTGAACTTACGATTGAAATTTCATGTTCAAAACTCACTCCACCAAAAACTATAGCTATTTTCATTAAATTCCTTTTTCCTAATTATATTTTTTTATTTTTGTAATTTTTTTAGTGCTTCTTTTACTAAGTCACTTGTATTTCCACTAATACAGGTTTTTAATATTTTTGCGACAATATCTTTTTTAAATCCTAATGATTCTAAGGCAAGAGCAGCTTCAAAAGAAGAAGACAACGCTGCATTATCACTACCATCATGAGTATCAACTATAAATCCTGAAAGTTCTACTAGTATTCTACTTGCACCCTTAGGACCAAGACCTGGAACTCTTTTTAGCATTGTTACATCATTATCATTTACAATTTGTGCAAATGAATTTGGTGTAAAAGTAGAACAAATTGCAAGTGCAACCTTTGGCCCTACTCCATTTATTTTGATTACTGTATCAAAAAGTTTTTTTTCATTTGAATCTAAGAATCCATATAAAGATTGAGAGTCTTCTCTTATAATATGAGTAATTTCTAATTTGATTTCATCTGAAATAATTTTTGAACTACAATTAAGGGAAACAAAAATTTCATAAATAATGCCATTAACATTTATATTTAAAAGTGTTGGTTCTTTCTTTGTTACTTTTCCTATAAGTCCGACTATCATTCTTTTGCTCTTTATTTCATGAAATCTTAAAATTTAATTAATAATTAATAATTAATAAATAGTTTTAATTATATAATAAAATCACTTAAACAAAAAGGCTTGGTGCATGATTGAATTAATAACTAAAAAAATAAGTAATAAAATTATTATTGCTTTGTTTATATTAATGTCCTTAAGTAGTATTACTGTTATATTTGTAACCACAAGTAAAGTAACAGAAAATTCTATTGTAAAAACAAAAGAAAACTTAGAAATGCTAAATGCAGCTATGTTTCAAAGTCTTAGAAATGCAATGAATACAGGTGATCCTGTTCAAATTGCAAAAGCAGAAGATGATGCAAGACAAATTAAAGGTGTAAAAAATTTAACTGTAGCAAAAAGTAAATCTTTGATGGAATTGTATCCAAGTGACAGCACATTTACTGAAGATGAACAGATAATTAATACTTTTAATTCTAAAGAACCATTACTAATTCAATCAAAAGATCAAAATGGACATACTCTAAGAATGATTAAACCTATGGTTGCAAGCACAGATTGTTTAATGTGTCATGCTAATCAAAGTGAAGGTGATGTAATTGGAGTAATGGATTTAACTTTTTCTTTAGATGAATCAGATTCACAAATAAAATCACTTGTAACTGAAATATCAATAATATCTATTATTTTAGCAGTTTTAACAATTGCTCTTATATTTTTTATTGTAAAAAAAGCTACTAATCCTATTGGAAAATTAAAAGATGGTTTTGATAATTTACTTCATTCAAATGACACAAATATTAGCTTAAATGTTCAATCAAAAGATGAAATTGGAGAAGTTGCCAACTTATTTAATGCCTATATGGATAAAGTAAGAGCTGGATTAAAACAAGATGAAAAAGTAATTGAAGAAGCTAGTGATGTCTTAGAAAAAACTGGAAATGGATTTTTTGTTTATAAAGTAAATTCAAAGGCATCAAATCCCCATGTTGAAGACTTAAAAAATAAACTTAATTCAATGATTTTAAGTACAAAAGAGACCCTTGATAAAATCAATAAAACATTAAGATTTTTTGCTGAATCTAAATATGATTATAAAATAGAAGATGATGGAATATATGGTAATTTGGGTTCATTAACAGCTGGAATTAAACTTGTTGGAAATAATACTTCTGAGATTTTAGCAATGGTTATGAACACAGGAGAAGCTTTAAATAGTAATACTCACACCCTATCAAATGCTTCAAATAATCTATCTGCATCATCAAACCAACAAGCAGCATCCCTTGAAGAAACAGCTGCTGCTCTTGAAGAAATAACAGCAACAATACAAGCAAATACTCAAGCTACAAATCGAATGTCTCAATTAGCTCAAAATGTTACAACATCAGCTAAAAATGGACAAAATTTAGCAAATCAAACTGCTAAATCAATGGATGATATAAATACTCAAGTTAATTCAATAAATGTTGCTATTGAAGTTATTGATCAAATTGCATTTCAAACAAATATTTTATCTCTTAATGCAGCCGTTGAAGCAGCAACTGCTGGAGAAGCTGGACGAGGATTTGCAGTTGTTGCACAAGAAGTTAGAAATTTAGCAAATAGAAGTGCTCAAGCTGCAAGAGAAATAAAAAATATTGTTGAATTGGCTAGTAAAAAAGCTGAAGATGGAAAAGAAATTTCAGATAATATGATACATGGATATACTGAATTAAATGAAAATATTTCAAAAACAATTGATACAATAAATGAAGTAGCAATAGCCTCAAAAGAGCAAGAAAAAGGAATAGTACAAATAAATGATGCCATAAATATGCTTGATCAAGCTACTCAAAAAAATGCTCAAGTTGCTGATGAAATATCAACTATGGCTTCAAATATTGCCAATATGTCAAATTCACTTGTTAGTGCAGCATCAAAAGCATCGTTTATAGAAGATGCTAGAGATAAAGTTTGTGATGTTGAACTTGTTTATGACACTGCACAATTAAAAGTTGATTTACTAAATACAAAAGATCTTATATATTCAAGATTAGGTGAATATAAATCATTTGAAATTGAAAAAAATACCAGCTTGAAAAAATGGTGTGAAACGCATATGAATTCAGGAAAAAGAATTGATAAAGAATTAATGAATCAAATTGATAGCTTAAATATTGAATTCCATAGAAATCTTCAAGAATTAGTAAATGCAAATTCTAATAAAGAAGAAAACTCTAGTTTAAATCAAAAATCAAAAGATGTAGAAATGAATACATTAAGAATATTTGGAAATTTAAATAATGTAAAAAGAGAAGCTTGTAAAAAATAAAAGAAGATTTCTTCTTTTATTTTTAAGATTGCATTTGTTTAATTAATAACTCTAACTCCTCTTCAGAAAGAGACTCTTCACTATCGTTTGCATCAATACTTTTAGCACTAGGAGCTAAATTGTATTGACTCTTATCTATATCATTTTTCTCACAAACAAAATTTACTACTCTTTCTATTTTTTGTCTATGTAAATCTTGATGTTGTAGTAAACCATATATATCAGAAAGTGAATTTTGCATTTTTTCTTTTATGTGTAAGGGAATATCTAACTTAGAATTAATATCATCAATAAGCTCAACATTATCATAAATCCGTTGAGCATTATTTTCTGATTCTTTTATTACCTCACATAACTGAGAAATTAACTCTTCATATTTCATATAAATCCTTTAGAGTCTATTTTATTAAAATAGTTTAACTCATTTTAACTTAATATATTTTGTTTTTATTTAGTTATTAATGAATTATTTCTGCAATTACTTCAGTTGCATAAGAACCTTTTGGTAAATAAAATTGTAATTCCATCCAGTTTTTTTCTTCTTTATAATTACTTGAAATATCTTCAGGGAAAATCCATGCAAATCTTCTTGCACCATCTTCACCTGTATGTGCTTCAAACTCTTTTTCAATTTCATAGGCTAAATCAACTGAATTTTTAACTCTTTTCCCACTTAAAAGACCTGTTGGAACTCTATCTCTTTCATTGAATTTAGCAGATTCTTCTTCTAAATTTTCAATAGTAAAAATTTTTCCAAATGGATAATGAGAAAGTAAATCGCCCGTTATTAATTTAAATGGATGTTTTTGTTTTTTCATTTGTTTAACTACATCAAGAGGTAAATTTAATCTTTGATAAATTTCTTTTGGCTCAAATGCTTCAATCAATTTAGATATTTCAATTCTTTTTGATAACCATGAATTAAAAAGATAACTTTGGTATGCATTAATGTACATTTGTTTTAAGTTTCTTCTTTTCTCTTTTAACTTGCCATCAATAATATCTTTACCTTTTTTATAATTATCACCATCAATTCCAAATCTTTGAAACCCAAAATAATTTGGAATACCATTAGTAACAATTAATCCTAAAGCCTCTTCTATCTTTCTTTTTTCAATAGCTCCAACTCTTTTAAGTCTAATAAAAAATTTATTACCTTTTAGGTGCCCTACTTTTATCTTATTATTATGATAAGTTGTTTCAAGTATTTTTAAATTTTCATGTTGAAAACTTTTTAATTGTTCTTCATATTTTCTATGAACAGAAATAGACTGAACTGTCATTGCATTTTTATCTTTTAATCCTGCATATCCAAAATCTCTAGAACTACAATTTAAAAACTTAGCTAAAATTTCAATAGCATCCCAAGTAGCTAAATCTTTTTTTCTAATTTTTAAAACAAGATGCTCACCCTCACCTGAAAATTCATAAAGTGGGATTTCAGTAACTACGAAATCATCTTTGTTTTGTTTAAAAACCACATCAATTTTTGAGTGATTTAAATATCTTTGTAATTGTTCCAAATTTTATATCCTTTTAAATAAGTTCCCTATTTTAAAGGAACCAAATTTTTTAAACTACTTTTAGCACAATTTATAAAAAATTGTTAAAAGTAACAAAACGCTAAAGAGAACAACTAGTTGTTCTTGTTACATGTGTATTAAAAATGATGATTTTTACAATCTGTTCTGTATTTACCATTTATTGCTTTTGCAAATATATTCAATTTTACTTTATTTTTTAATGCAATTTTTTTTATTTTCTCTAAATTTTTTTCATCAAAAGAAAAAAGTATTTCATACTCTTCACCTGATGTTCCAATCTCTTCATCAATATCATGAAAAAATTGAAAACCTAATTTATTTGCCTTTGATAATTTTTCAAGTTCAAAAAATAAACCATCTGATATATCCATTGAAGTTGTAATAAATGGTGCAACTTCATAAAAAAAATCTGCATTTAGCACTGGTTTTATAAACTTTGATTTTTTTGAAATTTCTTTATTTTTAAAAAGCTTTTCTAAATCTCTTTTACATAAACCTAAAGTTCCCGTGTAACATAAAAGTTCTCCTTTTTTCATACCCTTTCTATACATAGGGTTTGAAGTTGTTGAAATAATAGTTACTGAAATATCTAATTTCTCATTGGAGATTGTATCTCCACCAATAATCTTAATTCCAAATTCTTTCGCTGCTTTTTTAAAACCTTTTGATAATTCTTTTAAATCTTTATTAGTATATGACTTAGGAATTGCTACAGTTAAAAGTGCAAATTGAGGAATAGCGTTCATAACAATTGCATCTGAAATATTTACTATCATTGCTTTATAGGCAATTTGAGATAAACTCATCCACTCTTTTTTAAAATGAACATTTTCAAAAAATGCATCCATTGAATAAACAAAGCCATCAATAAACGCTCCGTCATCACCTATAATCTTATTATTTGAAAATTGTTTTATAAAATACTCTTCTTTATTCATATAATATTATATCAAAGATGAGCAAAATATACACGTTAAATTAAAAAATTAGGTAAATTTACATATAGGATAAAAAATATCCTATTTATTTTATGAAAAATATAGTATAATAATTTTTATAAATTTTAAATAGGAGATACTATGCCAAAAATTAACAAATACGTTGATATTGATACTGTTGAGAGAGAAGCGAAGAAAGATTTAATTGATAGACACAGTCCATTTATTCACTGTGCTGCTACTGCAAAAGCAGGTGAGCCATTTGAAGTAACTGTAAAAATGGGTAACGAATATACTCATCCAGATGATTTTGATCATTATATTGAATCTGTAACATTATATAACGGTGACGTTCAATTAGCTAAAGCTTCTTATGTTCCAGGAACATTAGGAAACATCAAAGCTCATAACACTACTACATTTACAATTATTCCAACTGGAAAAAAATTAAACCTAGTAGCTCATGGTTACTGTACAAAACATGGTATCTGGGAAGGTACACCTGTAGAAGTAGCTGTTGCTGAATAAGCTCTAAGCACTATACAATCGAAAAGGTAGGAGCTTTTTAGCTTCTGCCTTTTTTTATTTAAATCTATTTTACCTTTCATAACTTTGAAAGATATCAAGTTTTCTATCAGGCTAATTTTGAAATTAGTATCACTCAAACTTCCGAACATACAAATCAATATTCTTCCTAAGCCTATCTTTCAACTCTTGTGGCTCAATAACACCAATAAAAGGAATATATCTTTGAATAGTAGGAATTATCTCCATATAATCTGTAATCATTAGTTCTACATCACAAGATTCATCATCATAGATT
>CBFHMY010000064.1:0-12959 GCA_965657055.1 uncultured Aliarcobacter sp.
TACTTTTTAAACACTCTACCTTCTAAAACATCCTATCTTTTGATGGGATGTTTATTTATCTCTTTTAAATTTAAAATAAAAAATTAAAGAATATCTATTACAATTCTGAATACTTCAATAACATTAACACTTAAATTAATTTATAAAAACCAACCAAAAGCCAAATTTCAGTATAATCAAAAACTTTTAAATTCAAGGTTTGATAAATGACTACTATAATAAGAGAAAGCTCGACACGTATAAAAACAGGAATCGTTTTAATTCTAGGTATGCTAATCCTAGGTTACATAGATTCATATTTTTTATTTTGGTTAGTATTTGGAATAATGCTAATGATTTCAATATCTGAATCAAAAAAACTTTTTGGTTTAAAAAGTGATAGTATTTATGTATATACATCGCTTTTATGGCTTACTGCATATTTCTATCCAATGCCAGAAGATTTGATTTTTATCGTTGCAATTGGTTATGCATCTCAATTAGCATATAAGAAAACATTAAATCAAAAACTGTTTTTACCTCTTTTATATCCAACGGCGTCATTTTTATTTTTATTAACTTTATATAGTGAATATGGAGTTATGACACTTTTATGGTTACTTATTATTGTAGCAAGTACTGATATTGGTGCATATTTTATAGGTAAAGGATTTGGAAAAACTAAATTTAGTGAAACAAGTCCAAATAAAACAGTTGAAGGTGTAATAGGTGGAGTTGCCTTTGCTGTGGTTCTAGGTTCTATTTTCTCTATTCATGAAGTAGGTATTATAGGTGCAATAGTTGTTTCATCAATTGTTTCTTTCACTTCTGTTTTTGGTGATTTATTTGAATCTTACTTAAAAAGAGAAGCAGGAGTTAAAGATAGTGGAACACTTTTACCAGGACATGGTGGTGTTTTAGACAGAACAGATGGTTATTTATTTGGAGCAATTGTTATGTTAGTTCTACTTAGGATAATCATTTGATACTTCTAGGAAGTACAGGTTCTATTGGTGTAAATACATTAAATATTGCACGTAAATTTAATCTAAATGTTGAGGTATTAGTAGCTGGAAGAAATATCGAGCTACTAAATCAACAAATAAAAGAATTTAAACCAAAAATTGTTGTTATAGATAGAGTAGAAGATATACCTTTAGTTTGTCACAACAATGTTTTATTTGGAGAAGAAGCAATTTTAAAAGCTATTGAGGAAAGTAAATCTCAAACAGTTGTAAATGCTCTTGTTGGATTTTTAGGTTTAAAACCTACATTAAAAGCTATAGAATGTGGCAAAAAAATTGCACTTGCAAATAAAGAATCTTTAGTAGTTGCTGGAAAATTCATAGATCAAACAAACTTGAAACCAATAGATAGTGAACACTTTGGACTTTGGTATTTACTTCAAGATAAGAAAATTGATTCTATGATGGTAACAGCTAGTGGAGGTTCTTTTAGAGATTATCCTTTGGATGAGTTAAAAAATGTATCTATAAAAGAAGCACTTGCTCATCCAAATTGGTCAATGGGAAATAAAATTACAATAGATAGCGCAACAATGACTAATAAAATCTTTGAATTGATGGAAGCGGCTTGGCTTTTTGATATTAGAAAACTTGACGCTGTAATTGAAACAAAATCATTAATTCATGCTTTTATAAATTTTGCAGATGGTAGTACAACAGCTCATATTGCAAATGCATCTATGCAACTTCCAATTGCTTACGCGATTTTGGGAAAAGTTGATGAAGAGATTTTAAAGCCAGTTGATTTAGTAGAAATTTCATCTTTAGAATTTAGAAAAATAGAAACATCAAGATACCCAATTTGGGAAATTAAAGATGAAATACTAAATAATCTTGATTTAGGTGTAGTATTAAATGCAGCTAATGAAGTAGGTGTTGCTAAGTTTTTAAACTCTGAAATAGGATTTTTAGATGTGGCTAAAATTTCGTTAAAGGCAATAAATAAGTTTAATAATGTAAAAGTTAATAGCTTAGATGAAATTTTTGAGATAGATAAAGAAGTGAGAAAATACTGTGAGTCTTGATTTACTAATTCCCTTTGGAATACTTCTTATTATGGTTGTATATTTGATTTATTCAAGAAATATTTTTGAAAAAGATATAAGCTCATTATATGAAAAAAAATTTGATGAATGGAAAAAACATAGTACAATAGAAGTAGAAAAAACTTCACACAAAGAACTAGTTGGTCTAGTTTATAAAACTGATTATAAAGTATCTATTGAATTATTAGATGAAAATGTTCAATCAGCATTAACTAGAGGAAAGTTTGAAGTATCTAATATAAAGGATAAATAATGAAATATTTACTTTTATTAATGGCTTTTTTGTCATTTTTAGATGCAAGAATATATAGAGATAGCACAAGAGAAGTAGTTATAGACGATAAATCTAAACTTATGTGGCAAGATGATATTTCTGTTATAAATACTTTAAAAGAACATGACACAGCTGAAACTTATTGTAAAAATTTACAGTACATTGGTCTTACAAATTGGCGATTACCTAAAATTGAAGAGTTTGAATTAATAGTTGATAAAAAAAATACAAAAAATTATATAAATAAAGCATTTAAATATAATGTTCCAGATGGATATTGGGCATCAAAAGCCCATTGGCGAACACTTTGGTTTTATGCTGATTATATGCATTTCATAAGTGGAACAGCATATTATGATAGTCGTCATAAAGAAAAATATATTAGATGTGTAAGAAATTATTAAAAGGATAATATGTTGAGTAAAAGGGTTTTAATACTTCATGGACTTGGAGGAAGTGATTTCCCCCATTGGCAAGCACAGTTGGCAAGTGATTTAATAAAAGAAAACTATATAGTTTCATTTCCAGCTTTTCCTTCAAGAGATAATCCAAAATTACAAGAATGGAAAGAGTTTTTAAAAAAAGAGTTAGCTCATTTTAAACCTGATATTGTAGTTTGTCATTCATTGGCAAATGTATTATGGTTTCATACCTGTGATGAACTTGATATAAAACTTGATAAGTTGATGTTAGTGGCTCCCGTTTCAAAAAATAGAAGTATTGAAGAAGCTAAAACATTTTATCCATATCCAATTGCAAAAGATTTAAAAGCTACTGAGATTATAATGGCAGCGTCTACAAATGATCCATATATGAGTATTGAAGAAGCTATGGAGCTTCAAACAAAATTAAATATTGGAATGAAAATCATGGAAAATGCAGGACATATAAATGCAGCTTCTGGATTTGGAAAACTTGATTGTGCACTTGATTGGATAAAAAGAGAAGAAGAATGCAAAATAAATGAAGAGTCAAAATAATGGCTAATTCTTTAATATTAAGCATTGAAAGCTCATGTGATGATAGTTCATTAGCTATTACAGATATAGATACAAACAAATTAATCTATCATAAAAAAATATCCCAAGAACTTCAACACAGTGTTTACGGTGGAGTTGTTCCTGAACTGGCTGCAAGACTTCATATAGAAGCACTTCCAAAAATACTTGAAGAGTGTGTAGAGTATTTCCCAAAGCTAAAAGCAATTGCTGTTACAAATGCCCCAGGACTTAGTGTTACACTAACAGAGGGTGTAACAATGGCAAAGGCATTAAGTATTTCTTTAAACCTTCCTTTGATAGCTGTAAATCATTTAAAGGGTCATATATATTCTTTATTTATTGAAAAAGATGAAATATTACCAATGACTATTCTTTTGGTTTCAGGGGGACACACTCAAATTATAGAAGCAAATAGTTTAAATGATATGAAAGTAGTAGCTAGTACTATGGATGATAGTTTTGGAGAAAGTTTTGATAAAGTATCAAAAATGCTAGGACTTGGATATCCAGGTGGACCAATTGTTCAAGAATATGGTTTGAAAGGTGATGAGAATAGATTTGATTTACCAATTCCTTTAAGACAAAGCCCAAAAATAGAGTTTTCATATTCAGGTTTAAAAAATGCAGTAAGACTTGAAGTTGAAAAGCTTGAAAATCAAGAAGGTGGAATAACACTACAAGACAAATATGATATTTGTGCTTCTTTTCAAAAAACAGCAGTATCTCATATTATGCAAAAGTTAAAAAAACTATTTAAACAAAATGTTCCTAAAAATTTTGCAATTGTAGGCGGAGCTAGTGCAAATATATATTTAAGAACACAACTAGAAGATATGTGTGCAAAACATAAAACAAATTTATATCTTAGTGAATTAAAATATTGTTCTGATAATGCAGCAATGATTGGAAGAGTTGCAGTAGAACAATACAAGCAAAATGATTTTATTGCTGTAGATGAAATTGATGTTCAGACAAGAATAAAAGGATTAATATGGGCTTAGCAGATAAATTAGCTTTTTCTATGGGGGCAAAACTTGATGGTGATAGTTTTGATACGGTAAAAGAAGATAAAAAGAAATCAACAAATCAAGTGAAATCTTCAAATGAAATAATTCCTAAAAATCAACATCAATTAGTTTTTACCTATGAAAAAAGAAAAGGTAAACCTGTTACTTTAGTTGGAAGATTTAATATAAAAGAGGATGAGAAAAAAGAGGTTTTAAAACTTCTAAAGAAAAAACTAGCTTGTGGTGGAGCTATCAAAGATGAGTGGATAGAACTACAAGGTGATTTAAAAGAAAAAATAAAAACTGTTTTAGAAAGTGATGGTTGGAAATTTAGAAAATAAACAAGACTTAAACTTCATAGATATATATAATTTTTACTTATAATTAATATAAGAAAATCATAATAATAAAATAGATAGAATACTTTCATAAATTCTTATTATAGAGCATTTAAAGCAATTATCTTAAAAAAGGATAATTATAATTTATAATAAAAGAAAGTAGATATTTTGAAAGAAAAAAACAATATAAAGGAAGCATTTAATAAATCTCTAAAAGGTTTTTTATCAATGCTTCCTATGCTTATAGCCATACTTTTACTACTAGGAATATTTGATGTATACATTACAAAAGATATTTTACTCTCATTTTTTATATCAAATAATTTTGTAGACACAATTACAGGAACATTATTGGGAGGTGTATTAACAGGTAATCCAATGATTAGTTATATTTTAGGTGGAGAATTAACAGATGCAGGAGTTTCTTTATATGCTGTTACCGCTTTTATTTTATCTTGGGTTACAATAGGTCTTGTCCAACTTCCTGCAGAAGTAGAAATCTTTGGATTTAGATTTACTTTTTATAGAACACTATTTACTTTTATCACAACTGTTTTAGTCTCATTGTCCACTGTATTAACTGTTAATTGGATTTTGTCATGAATATTAAAGATTTAGATTTTAAAGGGATTAAATTTCTTTTTTTTGTTATAATAATTTACATATTGATATTTTTGTTTGATGGTGAAAAAAGTATTTTTGCCTTAACAAAAAGTTTTGAAATATTATTAAAGCTTTTACCTATTTTTGTGATGATTATTTTTATTACAACATTTATTAACTATTTTATAAAACCAAAAATGATAATGAAACATTTTGGTAAAGATAGTGGAATAAAAGCTTGGATTTATTCAATTATAGGTGGTATAGTAAGTCATGGACCCATGTATATTTGGTATCCAATGCTTGGTGAATTTCGTAAAAATGGATTAAAAGATGGATTATTGGCTACTTTTATGTATACCAGATCTATAAAAATTCCATTTATACCAATTATGATTGATTATTTTGGTGTCACATTTACTGTTGTTTTATTTACCTATATATTATTAGGTGGAATATTGCAAGGAATAATTATGGAAGCTTTAAGTAAAAAACTAAACTAGGATTTTTAATGCAAAAGTTATTTGATGAGGTTAATTCTTTAGATAAGAGATGTTACGAGAAGTTTTTTTTAAGTGAAGATTTACTTATGGAACATGCAGCTTCAAGTATGGCTTTGTATATTAGTGAAAACTACTCACATCTAAACTCAATTTTGATAGTGTGTGGAAGTGGAAATAATGGTGCTGATGGAATTACTCTAGCTAGACTTCTTCACACAAAATTTAATATCAAACTTTTTTTAGCTTCATCCCCTAAATCGCCAATCGCAATACAACAACTTAAAAGAGTAGAATCTTTAGGATTAGAACTTGAAGAGGTTCTTCTACCTGCTGATATTATTGTTGATTGTTTATTTGGAACGGGGTTGAATAAACCTTTAAATGAAGACTCAATAAATATAATAAATACTCTAAACTCTTATGACGCGATAAAAATAGCTTGTGATATTCCAAGTGGAATAAATAATATAGGTCAAGTAGAATCAATAGCTTTTGAAGCTGATACTACTATAACCATGGGTGCTTTAAAAACTTCACTTTTTACAGATTCTGCAAAAGATTATGTGGGAGAAATAATAGTAGCTAATTTAGGAATTCAAAGAAATCTCTATGAAGTAGAATCAAATAAATATTTGTTAGAACAAAGTGATATAAAACTTCCACTTCGAAATAAAAAGAATGCTCATAAAGGAACTTATGGACATCTAAATGTAATTGTAGGCTCTAAAAAAGGTGCTGGAATAATAGCTTCTAAGGCTGCTTTTGGATTTGGAGTTGGACTTATAAGTGTAATATCAAAAGAAAATTTAGATTTACCATATCACATTATGCAAACAGATGCTATTAGTGAAAATTGTACTGCAATAGCTATTGGAATGGGATTAGGGGAATATAAAACAGAAGAAATTAGAAAGATTTTAAATAATGATATTCCCAAGATAATAGATGCTGATTTATTTTACGATGAGGTAATTTGTGAATTTTTAGATAAGGAAATTGTTTTAACTCCTCACCCAAAAGAGTTTTGTTCTTTATTAAGACTTTGTAAAATTGCAGACATTGATGTAATACAGTTGCAAAATAATAGATTTAAATATGTAGAAGAGTTTTCAAAAAAATATCCAAAAGTGGTGCTTTTATTAAAAGGTGCAAATGTAATCATTTCACAAAATGAAAAACTATATGTAAATACTTTTGGAACGGCAGTTTTAAGTAAAGGTGGAAGTGGTGATGTATTAAGTGGACTAATAGGTTCTTTATTGGCTCAAAAGTATAAACCTTTGGATGCCGCTATTAGTGCAAGTCTAGCACATACACTAGCTGCAAGAAAATATAGTAAAAATAATTACTCAATGATTCCATCTGATTTAGTTGAAGAAATAAGAAGATTATGAAAGCAATATCAAAGAATTACATAGTTATTATGTGCGCGAAATTATTCAAACAAATATTACAAATACAAGTAAAAAATATAAAATTTTAGGAGAAAATACAAATGAATGATAAATTAATTGTTGGTAAATATGAATTTAATAGTAGATTAATAGTTGGATCTGGAAAATATAAAGATTTTCAAACAACTAAAGAAGCTACACTTGCAAGTGGGAGTGAGTTAATTACTGTTGCAATTAGAAGAGTAAATATTACTAATCCAAATGAAGAAAATTTACTAGATTACTTCAAAGGTACTAATATTAAACTATTACCAAATAGTGCAGGGTGTTTCACAGCAGAAGAAGCAATTACAACTTTTAGACTTATGAGAGAAGCAACTGGAATTGATATTATTAAGCTTGAAGTTATTGGGGATGCAAAAAAAACACTTTATCCAGATGTAATAGAAACAATAAAAGCTTGTGAAATCTTAAAAAAAGAGGGTTTTACAATTATGGCTTATACAAGTGATGATCCAATTATTGCAAAAAGACTAGAAGATGCAGGTGCTGATGCGATTATGCCATTAGCTGCTCCAATTGGTTCAGGACTTGGTATTCAAAATCCATATAACATTGCATTTATTAGAGATGCAGTAAAAGTACCTGTATTAGTTGATGCTGGTTTAGGTTGTGCTTCTGATGCTTCTTATGCTATGGAATTAGGTGCAGATGGTATTTTAGCTAATACTGCTATTGCTCAAGCTCAAAATCCAATGGCAATGGCAGAAGCTTTTAAATATGCAACTATAGCTGGAAGATTAAGCTATAAAGCAGGAAGAATCCCTAAAAAACCCTATGCGACTGCTAGTTCTCCTATTGATGGATTAATACATTTTTAATTAAAGAAAGAAGGAATTTCGAAGAATTTTGAAATTCCTTCAAAAAACACTTGACAAATGGTTCATAATTTATTATAATTCCGTCCACTTTTAGTGAAACTTCAAAAATATTTTGTCGGGGCGTAGCGCAGTCTGGTTAGCGCACCTGGTTTGGGACCAGGGGGCCGGAGGTTCGAATCCTCTCGCCCCGACCACTTTATTTTTAACCTGTGGTAGGTATAGCTCAGTCGGTTAGAGCATCTGGTTGTGGTTCAGAGGGTCGTGGGTTCGAGCCCCATTACTTACCCCATTTTTTATTATTGTTGCTTCCATAGCTCAGCTGGATAGAGCAACGCCCTTCTAAGGCGTAGGCCGTACGTTCGAATCGTACTGGGAGTACCACTTTTTTGGTTTAGATTACCAACTAGACATTTTTTCAAAAAAAATTATTGCGGATGTGGTGAAATTGGTAGACACGCCAGACTTAGGATCTGGTGCCTCACGGTGTGGAAGTTCGAGTCTTCTCATCCGCACCACTATTGAGCGGGAGTAGCTCAGTTGGCTAGAGCTTCTGCCTTCCAAGCAGACTGTCGCGAGTTCGAGTCTCGTCTCCCGCTCCATTTTTCAAAAGCCTTATATAAGAAGTAGTTTTACTTTTTGTGTAAGGCTTTTTTGACTTAAACTACTTTTTAAATGCTTCCATAGCTCAGCTGGATAGAGCAACGCCCTTCTAAGGCGTAGGCCGTACGTTCGAATCGTACTGGGAGTACCATAAAAACAAGCTTTCATCTACTTGAACCTCGGTTCTTTTAGCTGAAAGCTTTTTTTTGCTTGATTTTTTCAAGCTTAAGGCTATAGCTAAAATATTAGAATCATACGCCTGTTCAAAAGATAACGATAGATTAAAAATTGTAAAGAGAGATTGATTTAATGGTATCCTGCCAATATTGGCAAGATACTTATATTGTTTTGAATTGGGTATTAACTTAACTATCTAATAATAATTTATCATCGTCTAATTCTTCGCCATCTTTACGTGCAAGTGCAAATAAATTAAGTAAATCTTTAACTTCATAGCTTGATCGTTCTTTTCCCTCTAAATCAAAGATGATTTTACCTTCATGTAGCATGATTGTACGAGAGCCATAATCCAATGCTTGACGCATTGAGTGAGTTACCATCATTACAGTTAATGACTTTTCTTTAATAATTTGTGCAGAAATATCCATAATAAGAGCAGCTGTCTTAGGATCAAGTGCAGCTGTATGCTCATCTAAAAGTAAAATACTACTTGGTTGTAATGCAGACATTAATAAAGAAACAGATTGACGTTGTCCTCCAGATAAAAGTCCCATTTGAGAATTCAATCTATTTTCAAGACCAAGATTTAGTCTACTTAACTGCTCTTGAAAGATTTTTCGTAATTGATTATTTAAGGCCAAAGATAAAGAACCTTTTTGTCCACGCCCATAGGCAAGTGCCATATTTTCTTCTACTGTTAAATCACCGCAAGTTCCTGCTAGTGGATCTTGAAATACACGTGCTATATCTTTAGTACGACCAGTTGCAGGTAAATTTGTTACCTCCCTATCATTAAAAAAGATATGTCCATGAGTTGTTTCAATATCACCTGCAATAGTATTAAGTAGAGTTGATTTTCCTGCACCATTTGAGCCAATAACAGTAACAAATTGACCACTTGGAATAGTTAAATCAATTCCACGTAAAGCTAATTTTTCTGTTGCTAAACCATGATTAAAAGTAACATGTAAATTTTCACATTTGATCATATTTCTTTTCCTTTTACTTTGGCTTTTTTTGCCTTCCATTCACTACGTAATTTTGGAAAGATTAAAGATAATGTAACAAGAACTGCTGTAATTAGATTTAAATCAGAAGCTTGAAATCCTAGGAAATCTGAATTTAGTGCCATAGAAACTGCTAGTCTGTATAAAATAGATCCAAGTATACAGCTCATTACAATAATTAATAGTGACCGGGTACCAAACAGAGATTCTCCAATAATAACAGCAGCTAAGCCAACGACAATTGTTCCTATTCCCATAGTTGAATCAGCAAAACCATTAGTTTGTGCAAATAAAGCACCTGCTAGTCCAACTAATCCATTAGATAAAGCAAGTCCTACATATACTTTTTCATTAACCACAATTCCATTTGCCTGAGCCATTCTTTTATTTGAACCTACCGCACGCATTGCTAAACCGTATTGAGTATATAAAAACCAAGCTACTAATAAACCAGCAATTATGGCACAAAATCCAACAAATATAACCTTTAAATACATAGCAGGAATCCCTAAACTCTCAAATGGAGTTAATACAGTTGGTTCCATAATTAACGCAACATTAGGCTTACCCATAACGCGAAGATTAATAGTATATAAAGCTGTCATAGTAAGAATACTAGCCAAAAGATGAAGAATATTAAAACGAAGATTTAACCAAGCTGTCACTAATCCAGCAGTTGCAGCCGCAAGTGTTCCAAGTAATGTAGATAAATAAGGATTAAACCCAGTAACGATTAAAGTTGCTGTTACAGCAGCTCCCAGTGTAAAACTTCCATCAACTGTAAGATCAGGGAAGTCTAAAATACGAAATGTAAGATAAACTCCCATTGCAACTAAACCATAAATCAAACCTATTTCTAGTGTTCCTAAAAAAGCATAAAGTGACAATTTAACAACTTTTCTTATTCAATAATTTTAGTAGCACGAGAAAGTACTGCTTCTGGAATTTTAATTCCCATTTTTTTAGCCATTTTTGGATTAACAAATAAATTAGTACCTTTAGCCATCTTAACATCAATAGAACCTGGTTTTTCACCTTTTAAGATACGAACAACAATATCTCCAGTTTGACGACCCAAATCAAAATAATCATAACCAACAGCAGCAACTGCTCCACGTGCAACAGTATCTGTATCTCCAGCAAAAACTGGAATTTGTGCATCTATACCAACTTTTACAACTGATTCCACAGCTGAAATAATAGTATTATCAATTGGGCAGTAAATAGCATCAACTTTACCAATTAATTGTTTAGCTGCAATCATAACGTCAGATGATTTTGGAGCTGCAGATTCTACAATTTTAATTCCCATTTTTTCAGCTTCTACTTTAATAGCAGCAAGCATTGAAACTGAGTTTGTTTCACCTGGATTATATGGAATTCCTAGGGCTTTTAAATTTGGAACAAATTCTTTAATTAACTCAAGATGCTCTTTAACATTTGCCATATCTGATAATCCAGTAACATTCCCACCTGGCTTTTCAAGAGTAGGTACAAGTTTCGCAGCAATTGGATCTGTTACCGCTGAAAATACTACAGGAATTGAACTACTAGTTGAAACCGTAGCTTGTGCAGATGGTGTTGCAATTGCAACAATTATATCTGGATTATCACCTACCATTTTACGTGCAATTTGTGCTGCAATCTCTGGTTTTCCTTGAGCACTTTCATATGTGAACTTAAGATTATCTCCCGTATATCCATTATCATTTAATGTCTGTTTGATCCCATCTCTTACAGCATCCAATGCTGGATGCTCAACTATTGCAGTCGTTGCAACATAAGCAGGTTTAGCTTGAAGTGCAGAACTTACCATCAGTGTTGATATAATTGCACTTTTAAAAATCGAACTTAATTTCATATTTGTTCCCTTAGAATAGATTTATTTTTTGTTATAAGTTATAAAAATAATTGTATATTTTTATAACTAAATGGTTACTGAATTATCGGTGATAAAGCATATAGATATTAATTAACTAATTAAAGAAAAAGCTTATTTAATACAAAGGTAAATATTAGATATAATCTCAAAATGAAAAAAATATTAGTAATAGGTTATGTTTGGCCAGAACCAAACTCATCAGCAGCAGGTTCTCATATTATGTCAATAATGAGACTTTTTTTAAGCCAAAACTGGCAAGTTGAATTTTCTACTCCCTGTGCATTATCAGAACATATGATAGATTTAGAAAAAGAGGGCATTACATCTAAATCAATAGAATTAAATTCTGATAGTTTTGATGAATATGTAAAACAGTTTAATCCAAATATTGTAATGTTTGATAGATTTATGATGGAAGAGCAATTTGGATGGAGAGTTGAGAAAAATTGCCCTAATGCTTTAAAAATACTTGACACAGAAGATTTACAATGTTTACGAAATGCAAGACATCAAGCTTTAAAAGAAAATAGAGAAATGAATAAATCAGATCTGTTTTCTGATTTAGCAAAACGAGAAATAGCTGCAATCTTACGTAGTGATATCTCTTTAATTATTTCATCTTATGAAATGACTCTTTTAGAAAAAACTTTCAAAATAGATAAATCACTATTATTTCATTTGCCTTTTATGGTAAATATAGATGATTGTGTGAAATCAACAAAAAATTTTGAACAAAGAGAGCATTTTATGACAATTGGGAATTTTCGTCATGCTCCAAACTGGGATGTTGTTTTATATCTTCAAAAAATCTGGCCACTTATTAGAAAAGAACTTCCAAAAGCAGAATTACATATATATGGCTCATATCCACCTCCAAAAGCAACAGCATTAAATAACCCAAAAACAGGATTTCTAATAAAAGGATGGGCAGTAAATGCTCAAGATGTAATGGAGCAATCAAAACTTTGTTTAGCACCTATTCGATTTGGAGCAGGTATAAAAGGAAAGTTACTAGATGCCATGATTACACAAACTCCAAGCATTACAACTACTCTTGGAAGTGAAGGAATGTATGATAGTGAACAATGGCCAGGAATAATTACAGATGATATGCAAGAGTTTGTAAATAGTGCTATTTCATTATATAAAGATGAAAACTTATGGTTTGAAAAACAGAAACATTGTCTGGAACTATTAAAATCAAAATATGATAGTAATATTTTAGGAAAAGCTTTA
>CBFHMY010000065.1:0-12768 GCA_965657055.1 uncultured Aliarcobacter sp.
TACAGAATCTGTTGAAGCATCTCCGTTGTGACATCGTCTCTTATTTCTGTCTGGCCAATGGCGGTTGGCACTATAAATCTTAATAGGCCTCCCATATTTTTTTTATCTCTTTTCATATGAGATAAAAAATGTTCGAAACTCATATTATTAGGAGCTTCCAAAGGTAAATCAAACGCGGCTATTAGCCTTTCAATACGACGAAGTTCTGACGCTTCAAGCAAATTCATTGCTACTGCTAGCTTAGCAGCAAGTACCATGCCAGTAGCAACAGCTTCACCATGAAGCCAATTTCCATATCCTTGTTCTGCTTCGATAGCATGACCAAATGTATGACCATAATTCAGAAACTTTCTCACTCACATTTCGTGTTCATCCTCCATAACAATTTTTGCTTTTACTGAAATGTTTCTGAGTAAAATTTCATTTAATTCTTCTACTTTATTGTTATTAACCATATCAGCAGGATCCATGCCATCAGCAAAAATTATAACCCCACCTTCAAATTCACTTTGACTTAACATAACAGAAGCTTTAAAAGCAGCTGCCAGACCTGCTTTATCTCCATCATAGGCTAATATAACTTTTGGCTCTCCACGTCTAAGAAGGGGTAAGTGTTCAGCCGTAAGTGCAGTTCCTAGAGTTGCTACTGCTGTATTAAATCCTGCTTGATGAAGCATAATAACATCTAAATAACCTTCACAAACTATTATTTGATTTTTTTTATAAATATGCTCTTTGGCTATTTGATATCCATATAGAAGTTTTGATTTATTAAAAAGTTTAGTTTGTGGAGAATTTACATATTTAGCATTATGTCCGGTAATTGTTCTTCCGCCAAAGCCCACAAGTTTTCCACTTATAGAATAAATTGGAAAAGTAATTCTTTCTATAAATCTTGAATATAATCCATTTGTTCCTGTATCAATAATTCCTAAATCAATAGCATCTGTTAAATTATAATGATTTGATTTTAAAAAATTTATTGTATCTGCTGAAACAGGTGCATACCCTATTTCAAATTTTTCAACAGAAAAATCTGAAATTCCTCTTTTACTAATATATTCTTTTACTGCAGTATTTGAAACAAAAAGTTTTTGATAAAATTTATTAACTTCTTCAATTACTCTTGTATCTTGTTTTTTTTCAGAACTATTTTCTTCATACTCTAAATTAAAGTTATTCATAGAAGCTAGTTTTTCTATTGTTTCGGGATATGTTAATTTTTCATATTCCATAACAAATTTTATAGAATCACCACCTACTCCACACCCAAAACAATGATATATCTGCTTAGCAGGACTTACAACAAAGGAAGGAGTTGTTTCTCCATGGAAAGGACAACAAGCCTTAAAATTAGCCCCTGATTTTTTTAGTTCTATATATTGTGAAATAATATCAACAACATCAAGATTATTTTTAAGATTTTCTATGGATTCTTTTTTTATCATATTTGGATTATACTCTTTTATTATTTTATATGAACTTTTATGTTAATATTTACCAACTTATAAGATATAAACATGAAGGTTTTACTTGGGTAATATTGCTTTGGAATATAGAGATCCACTCTTTGGAATTATACTAATTGTTGCACTAATTTTTTTAATATCTTTTTTCACATATTATTATAGTATTTATAAAGAAAGAATTGCTAGAAAAGATTATAGAAAATTATCTTTAAGATTTGAACTTGGAAAACTAAAAGAAGAAGATTATGTTCATTTATATAAAACTTATAATCTCCCTTTTGATTCTATTTTACTTCTAGCTTCATCTTTTTTACACAAAGGAGATCATAACAAAGCTATCTCTGTTTATCTTACTTTACTTGAACATGTTAAAGATCGAGTTAAAAAAGAAGAGTTGCTTGAACTTCTAGGAACTACTTATTTTAAAGGTGGATTTTTACAAAGATCAAAAGAAATATTTTTAAGAATTTTAAAATTTTCTCCAAGAAATAAAAATGCACTATTCCATCTTTTACTCGTTAATGAAAAATTAAAAGATTTTAAAAAAGCAAAAGAAATTACTCTTTGCCTAGAAGAGCTTGACAAAGATATGAATATAGACAAAATCTATCTAGATTCTTTAATAATATTAAATGATTCTGTTTTGTCATATGAAAGACGAACTGAACTTTTATATGATATTTTTAAAGAAAATAAAATCATTGAAAGAATCTTTGCTACATTTTTAATTCAATTTAATAAACCATTTTTATGGGAACATATTGGTGAATTTGATTGCTCTAAATTTATTGATGTTATGTGGTATATGAATCCTAATGATATTAATCTAGAAAAAGCAATTGATAATGAATTTTTAGTTGAACTTTATAATGCTAAAGGCTATTTAAATACTTTGAAACATAGCAAAAATTTTGATTTTGATATTCTAATTTTAATAAATCAACACGAACATAAAATCAATGCTACTTTAGATTTTGAATATATATGTTCATCTTGCAAACATTCTTTCCCTATTTTTGATACAAGATGTCCTCATTGCCACCAAATTCTAACATTTAATGTAAAATATCACTTAACAAAAGCGCTTTTTGATACAAATCAATCACTACAATAGATAATTTTGCTTCTTAAAAGCCATTATCAATTAAGTAATAATAAAAGATGTGATATACTACTAAAAAATTTTATAGAAGGAAAGAGATGAGCGATTATTCAAAACTAGAAAAGTGTTTGGATTATCAGTTTAAAAATAAAGATCTGATAATCGAAGCACTTACACATAAAAGTTATAAAAAACCTTACAATAATGAGAGATTAGAGTTTTTAGGAGATGCCGTATTAAACTTAATTGTAGGTGAGTTTTTATTTACTAAGTTTAATAAATCAAATGAAGGTGAACTATCTAAAATAAGAGCTTCACTTGTAAATGAAAGTGGATTTACAAGATTAGCAAATGAGATAAAACTAGGTGATTATATTTATATTTCTACAGCAGAAGAAAGAAATAAAGGAAGAACAAAAGCTTCTATTTTATCTGATGCTTTTGAAGCTATAATGGGAGCTATTTATCTAGAAGCTGGTCTTGAAACATTAAAACCTATAATTTTAGATTTATTAGAAAAATCATATGACAAAATAAATCTAGATGTTTTATTTAGTGATTATAAAACTGCTCTTCAAGAAATAACACAAGCTCAATTTGCCTCAATTCCTGAATACAAAATAGAAGGTTCATATGGACCTGACCATAAAAAAGAATTCGAAGTTTCAATTTGGATTGATGGTGTTAATTATGGAAGTGCCAATGGCAAAAGTAAAAAACTAGCTCAACAAGCAGCAGCTAAAATTGCAATAGAAAAACTAAAAGGAGAGTAAATATGAATACATTTGGTCATAGATTTAGATTTACTACTTTTGGTGAGTCACATGGAAAAGCTCTTGGATGTATTGTTGATGGAGTTCCAGCTGGTATAAAAATTGATGAAGAGTTTATTCAAAATGAAATGGATAGAAGAAAACCAGGTCAGAATAAATTTGCAACTGCAAGAAAAGAAGGAGATGTTGTAGAAATACTTTCAGGTGTATTTGAAGGTATTACAACAGGAACTCCAATTTCTATGGTTATTTTTAATGAAAATCAAAAAAGTAGTGATTACTCAAATGTAAAAGATTTATTTAGACCAGGGCATGCTGACTTTACTTACTTTAATAAATATGGAACAAGAGATTACAGAGGCGGTGGAAGATCTAGTGCTCGAGAAACAGCAGCAAGAGTTGCAGCTGGATCTATTGCTAAATTAATGCTACGTGAGCTTGGAATAAAAGTACAAAGTGGTATTTGTGAAATTGATGGAATAAAAGCAGAAAATTACGATTTTTCAAAAGTTGGTGAATCTGAAATATTTGCTTTAGATAAAGAAGTTGAACAAGCTCAAAAAGATGCAATACTAGAAGCTAAAAATTCACATAATAGCGTGGGCGGAGTAGCACTTATAAATGTGTCAAATGTTCCTGTTGGTCTTGGTGAACCACTTTACTTCAAACTTGATTCTCAAATAGCAAATGCAATGATGGGCATAAATGCTGTTAAAGCTGTTGAAATTGGTGATGGAATGTTATCATCAAAAGTAAAAGGTTATGATAACAATGACCAAATAAGAGCCAATGGATTTAAAACAAACCACAGTGGTGGAATGTTAGGTGGAATTTCAAATGGAGATGATATAAATGTGAAAGTTTATTTTAAATCAACTCCATCTATTTTTATAGAACAAGAAACAGTTGATATTCATAATAATGAAGTTGAGTGTAAACTAAAAGGAAGACATGATCCTTGCGTTGCAGTACGTGGAAGTGTTGTTGCTGAATCTATGATGGCTTTAGTTCTAGCTGATATGGCACTACTTAATATGTCTTCAAAAATGGAAAATGTTAAAAAAGTTTATAACTAGTATTTTATTATTTTTAAATTCTCAAAATATAGAACTTCTTGCAAGTGATGAAGATGAACAAAATCTTACAAAACTTGCAAAAGCCTACCCTGCTTTTATAAAAATCTCTTCAAATAATAAAATTTCTTTTAGAGACAATGATCAAATGGATTATAATGATTATATAGAAAATAAAACATATGAAGAGATCTTGAATAGCCCCTCATTAAAAGATCAAATGAGTATTAAATATATAAAAATTGATGAAAATCCAAACTATATACCTTTGAAAAATGAAGATGCAGGAAGAGTGAGATATGAGCCTTTTTTTAAAAAAATGTATGGTTCAAATCCTAAAGAAATCAAAAAAAATCTAACAAAAATAATCTGGCTTCCAAAAAGTTCAAGAAAAACTCTATTAGTAACTACAATAAATGATGTAGATAAAAAATTAAAAGCTATATCAGATGAATTAGAACTATTACCAAATGAAATGAAATCATTTGTTAATAATCCAGCAGGAGTTACAAATTGGAGAAAGATCACTAATACAAATAGGTTAAGTAGTCATAGTTTTGGAATAGCAATTGATATAAATACAAAAAATTCTGACTATTGGCAATGGCATAAAAAAAATGACATCCTTGAATATAAAAATAAAATACCTTTGGAAATAGTAAGAATATTTGAAAAACATGGATTCATTTGGGGAGGCAGATGGTATCATTATGATACTATGCATTTTGAATATAGACCTGAACTGTTGAATTAAAGAATCATTTAAACTTATTTGTATATAATTACATCACTAAGCAACTCTTTGGTCAAGGGTTGCTTTTTTTATGCTTATATTTTACCTAATTCTATTAAATTAATTTTAATATTAAAAACTTAAAGATTGAAATAACTTCAACAATATTAAAAACTTATAATTGAAAAATTTTATGAGAAAAAATTAAGAAGTAAGTATATGATTAGTTTAAAATGTTTATATAAATTTATCTAAATAAAAAAGTAGAAAAAAAAGCTTAAGATGTATATAAAATTTATATACGTCTTATCTTTATAGAAATTTTATCTCATAACTGCATTAAGTGCAATTTTAGCATTTGGCCATCTATTATTCACATTTAACATAACCATTAAAACATCTTTGTTATTGCTTTTAGCACGTGCAATTAAACAAGCCCCCGCTTCATTAGTATAACCTGTTTTAATACCTATTATATAAGGTTCATGAGCTAATAATTTATTACTAGAATGAACAACATATCTAGAGTTTGTATTTATTGCATTAAATGCATATTTTTCAAGTTTTACAATAGAATTAAAAGTTTTATTTTTAATTGAATATTCTGTTAACTTAAGTAAATCGCTAGCTGTACTTGAATGATTTCCAATATCAAAACCACATGGATTAGTAAAATTAGTATTTATCATTCCTAGTTTTCTAGCTTTTATATTCATCATACTAACAAATTTTCGTTTGTCACCATTACCTAAATAAATAGCAATTGAATTAGCTGCATCATTTGCAGATTTAATTAATGCTGCATGAACTAAATCTTTTAAATAAAATTTTTCACCAACTTTAAAATTTGCAACAGTAGGTTCAACTTTCTTCATTTCAGCAGTAATTGTAACAACACTATTCATCTTTCCACTTTCAATGGCAAGAATTGCTGTCATAATTTTTGTTAAACTAGCGGGTCTTAATATCTGATTCTCATCTTTTGAGAAAATCAACTTTTTTTGCCCCAAATCTTTTACAATAATTGAATCAAAATCTTTTTGAATCGTTTGAAACACCTTTGTGTCATTAGTAATTGCCAAAGCTGGCAAGATAAAAAACATAAATACAAGAAAAATTCTCATTAAGTCACCATTTAAAAAGTTATTTATAATACAAGTAAAACCAAAGGTATTTGTAATACATGCATATATTATACCTAATTCATAAATTTTTTACACTTAATTTTATTATTTCAACTCATTTTTTAGTTCTTCAAGTCTTGCAATTCTATCTTGCGTTGTAGGATGTGTTCTAAATAAGCTTCCTAAAGTTGATTTTAATCCAGAAAATGGGTTTATTATAAACATATGAGCTGTTTGTTCCGTGGCATTATGAATTTGATGTCCACTTCTTGCATAGTTTTCAAGCTTAGCTAAGGCACTTTGTAAACCTGCTGGATTTCCTGTCATTCGAGCAGCTCCTTCATCGGCCATATATTCTCGGCTTCTGCTTACTGTCATTTGTATAATTGAAGCAGCAAGGGGCAATAATATTGCCATTACAATCATCACAATTGGATTTGAACCTTGTTTATTGTTATTGCCTCCAAACATAGCTCCAAATTGCATTATATTTGCAATCATGGCTATAGCTCCTGCAAATACAGCAGCTATTGTGCCTATTAAAATATCATAATGTTTTATGTGTGATAATTCATGGGCAATAACACCTTCAAGTTCTTTTTCATTTAACATCTCATATAAACCCATAGTTACAGCAACGGCTGCATGTTCATGGTTTCTTCCTGTTGCAAAAGCATTTGGTGTATGATCTGGAATTAAATAAACTTTTGGCATAGGAAGTCCAGCTTTTTGAGTTAATCTTTGTGTAATTTTATAAACTGGATGTCTTGAATCTTCAAGAGGTGTTGCATCATAATGTTTTAATACTTGTTGATCTGAGTAATAATATGCATAAAAATTCATTCCACCTGCAAGTAAAAATGCTATTAGCATTCCAGAACTTCCACCAAATGAATAACCAATAAATACAAAAATAACTGTTAAAAATGTTAATAAAAATACTGTTTTTATTTGTTCCATAAAATTCTCCTATTTTTTAAAATTTTAACAAAAAAAAGTTAATAAAAATTAAACTAAATATTATTTAAAATAGACTCTTTTTTATATGGCACTTTTGCGCTTGGTGTATTTTTTGAAGTATTTTCTAAATGTACATCTTGATCATCAAAGAAAATATCAGCACCAAAAGCTTTTACTACTTCATATTTATCAACTCCTCCTAGAAAGAAGGCCTCATCAAGTCTTACATTCCATTGAGAAAGTGTTCTAATAACTCTTTCATGGGCTGGTGAATTCCTAGCTGTTATAAGAGCTGTTCTTATTGGTGTTTGCTCTTGTGGGTATTTTGCTTGGATATTTGATATAACACTTAATAATTGAGCAAAAGGACCACTATTCATAGGATTACTTGCATTTTGTTTTTCAAAAGTTAAAAAAGCTTCTAATCCTTGTGTTTTATAGACTATTTCTGATTCTTCTGAAAATAATACAGCATCACCATCAAAAGCAATTTTTACTTGATTTGTATACTCATCATTTGATTCTTCATATGGTAAAATTCTAGCTGATGCAATTCCTTCATTTATTGCGTCTTGAACATCTTGTTCATTTGCTGACAAAAACAAATCCACTTTAAATGGTTTTAAATATTTTGAAATTTCACTTCCTCCACTCCAAGCTGATCTTTGAATATCTAAATTATATTTTTCTATTGATTTTGTAATTCTTAAACTTGTTGCTGAATTATTTCTTGACATAATTATTACTTCAACTTGTTTATCATTTGGAAAATCATCATTAATTTTTAAAAGATTTTTCACAAGTCTAAAGGCAGTACCTTTTTTTAATTGTAAATCTTCATTTTCTATTTGAT
Source organism: uncultured Aliarcobacter sp. (assembly GCA_965657055.1). Taxonomy (GTDB): domain Bacteria; phylum Campylobacterota; class Campylobacteria; order Campylobacterales; family Arcobacteraceae; genus Aliarcobacter. The sequence goes on from CBFHMY010000065.1 coordinate 8,088, forward strand.
ATTTATAATATTCATCAAGACCTTTTTCTTCAAAAATCTTATTTTCATCTTCTAGATTAAATAAAGCTCTTGAAGAAATTGCTATTACTAATTTTTTATTTAAATCATATCCCAAAATATTATCCTTTATTTTTTATATTATACAAAATCTAGCTATAAACTTACTATATGAATAAATTAGCAAATTTAAAATTATTTTTATAGAAAGAAAAGCCAAATTAATCTAAAATCAAACTATTATTTTTTAAATTAAGAGTGAATATGAAAAAACTTTATATATTAAGACATACACAAAAAGAAGAAGAATTTACAAAAGATGATTATGATAGAGATTTAAGCCCTGAAGGTTTAGAAAAAGCAAAATTAATCGCAGAAGTTTTTGCTAATAAAAATCTACCTATTGATTTAATTGTTGCAAGTCCCGCCGTAAGAACAAAAAAAACTGCTGAGATATTTGCTCAAGCTTTAGATTATAAAAAATCAATTATGTATAATGAAGTTTTATATATGGCTTTTGTAAATGAGTTATTTGAAACTATCTCTTATACTTTTGATACAATCGATTCAATGTTATTAGTAGGACATAATCCCTCTTTAACAGCACTTGCTATTACACTTGTTGGATTTAAAGAGAAGTTTGAACAAGGAGCAATTATGGAGATAAATTTTGATTGTGACTCGTGGATTAATATTTCAAAAGAAAATGCAAAGCTAGTTTCTTATGAACTAGCTAATCAATAATAATAAAATCCTTTGGGGATTTTATTATTTAGTTTAAATTTTTATTTAAAAGAACTAATGAAGCTAAAGAAGTTAACTCTTTTATACTATCTTTAGTAATTTGTGGATTATCTCCTAAAACTAATGAAAAAATTTCTGAGAAGTTTTGTCTTGCCCAAACTCTCAACTCATCGCCTGTCATAAATTTATCACTAGAAAGAATCTTTCCTTTTTTATTTGTAATTATAACTTGTGCCGTATCTGATTTTTCAAAGTTTCCTTTTATTCCATCATTATTTTTTATTTGATATGAAACCAAAGCTTCATAAATCTTACCTTTTACAACAGTTCCATTATCAACAATTTTTCGAGGAAATCCTGTTGCTTTAAAAAATCCATCCCATTGGTCTGCAAAAAGAGTTGTCATACCAAAACTTACCATCAACAAAAAAAATATAAAATATTTTTTCATTTATTATTGCCCTTTGTAATTATATGTTATTTACCTAAACAAAATTCACCAAACATAACATCTAGCATTTGATCATTTTCATAAGGTCTTGTAATTGCTGAAATATGTTCTAAAGCTTCAGTTATATAATGTGCAAAAAACTCTAACTCTCCACTATTTAAAGGAATTTTAGATAATTCAATATTAGAAAGTGTATTTTCAACCGAACTTATTTGTCGTTTTGAAATAAGTGTCATCTCATCACTATGTGTATTTGAATCCAAAATATTTTCAACTTTTTTAATCAATGGATTTATATCCTCTTTTGTTGAAAGTTCAATAAAATCTTTTATATTTGACTTATCAAAATAGTTTTCTAAATCAGACTTATTTAATACTTTTATTATCTCTTTATGAGAGTTTTCATTTATTAATTCTAAAATCTTTTTATCTTCATCATCACAAATTTTACTATTATCAAAAAGTGCAATTACAATATCAGCTTCATTTATAGCTTGAATTGATTTCTCAATTCCAATTTTTTCAATAACATCACTCGCATTTCTAATACCTGCTGTATCAACTATCTTGATAATATGAGTTCCAATTTTAACTGACTCTTCAATGGTATCTCTAGTTGTTCCTGCAATATCAGAAATAATAGCTCTATCATAGTTTAAAAGCTTATTTAGAAGTGAAGACTTACCAACATTTGGTTTTCCAATTATTGCTACTTTAAAACCTTCTATCATTCCTTCTCGTCTTTTAGAAGCATCTAAAGTATTTGATAATTTAATGATGATTTTTTCCATTTTACTTTTAATTTGCTCAAAAATATCACTTGGTAAATCATCTTCAGCATAATCAATAGAAACCTCTGTGTATGCAAGCATAAAAAGTAAATCTTCTCTAATATCATTTACAAAAGTTGTAAGCTCACCTTTTAATTGTCGAGCTAATAATTTAACTGCATCTTCACTTCTAGCTTCAATAATCTTAGCAATTGCTTCTGCTTTTGTTAAATCTATTTTATTATTAAAGAATGCTCTTTTTGAAAATTCACCAGGATTTGCAATTCTTGCACCTTGCTTTAAAACTTCATCAACAATCATATTTGCGATTGCCACTCCACCATGACATTGAAATTCTATTACATCTTCACCTGTAAATGAAAAAGGAGCTTTAAAGTATATAACTAAAGCTTCATCTATAAGATCTTGATTAATATCATATAAATAAGAAAGTGTTGCAAGTCTTGGTTGGAAAGATTGTTTTTGAGATATTTTAGAAGCAATTTCATGAGCCTTAGGCCCTGAAATTCTAACTATTGAGATAGACCCAATACCATTTGCTGTTGCTATTGCAACAATTGTAGCGTCATCAAACAAGATTATACTTCCCTTGCTCTGTACTCATTTACAAGTACATATTTATCACCTCTAACATTTGTTTTTACAGCAACATATTTGTCTGGGAACTCATCTCTTAATTTTTTTAGCGCAATATGAACTAATATTCCATCTAAAGGTTTTGTTTTAAAAGTACCTTTTTCTTTGATAATTTCAATAATTGGTTCAAGATAAGTATAAATAGCTTCTTCTTGATTTTTCAAGAATTGTGCAACTTCTAGTCTTAACATTAAACCATATTTTTCATTTATCCAGTTAAATAATATATATGATAAAGCTTTGTATCTATATCCTTCTTTACCAATAAGTAAAGCAGAATCTTCACCTAGGAACTCTACATACAAAGTTTCTTCATCATAAAACTCTACATTTATTTGATCAATTTTATAACAAGTATCTTCAAACAATAATGTAATTCCAGCTTTCACTTCTTCTAAAATTTTTTCTTTGTCTTTTTTAATTACAATTTTTGGAATTTCACTTTGTGAAGATTCTTCATTGTAAAATTTATCAAAAATTTTATCTTTAGATTCAACTTTTGGAACTTTTGATAAAGGCTCTTTTTTTTCTTCTTTTCTTAAAAATTTTTCTTCTTCTGATTTATTTGAGTATTCAATTCTATCAGACACTTCTTCTATTCTAACATCTTTATTTTTGAAACTTTTAGTTTCTTGAACGTATTTTTTACAGTTATCTTTATAACATACTTCAATAACTGCATTTTTCTTCCCAAAACCAAGAAAGCCTTTACTTGGTTGTTGGATAACTTCAATTTCTAATTCTGTAATAGAACAGTTGAATTCTGCAGTTGCTAATTCATATACTTTTTCTAAACAATCTGATTCAAACTTTTTCATAATAAGTTCCTAATTTTTTTCAGCTCTTTTTCTTTCGAATACACTATTGATATAGTATTGTTGCCCTATTGTAAACAAGTTATTTATAAACCAGTACAATGTAAGTCCTGCTGGGAACCATAAGAAGAAGAATGTGAAAATAACCGGTAAAAACTGGAATATTTTCTTTTGCATTTCGTCTTGCATAGTATTTGGTGTAATTTTTTGTTGTATAAACATTGTTGCACCCATTAAAATAGGTAAAACAAAATATGGATCCATTTCAGCTAAATCGTGTATCCAAAACATCCAAGGTGCACCTTTTAATTCTATTGCGTTTAATAAAACTCTATAGATTGCAAAGAATACAGGAATTTGTAAAATTAATGGTAAACATCCACCCATTGGGTTTGCACCATGTTTTTTATAAAGTTCCATCATATGCATAGATTGTTTTTGTTTATCATCTTTATATTTAGCTTGAATTTCTTTCATTTTAGGTGCTAAATCTTTTAGTTTTTGCATAGATACCATTCCTTTGAATGATAAAGGGAAAAGAACTAATTTGATTAAAATTGTTAAAATAACAATTGTCCAACCCCAGTTTCCAACATAACCTTGAATAAATTGTAATAATAAAAACATTGGTTTTGCAATAAATGTAAACCAACCATAATCAATTACATCTATTAATTCAGGATTTAAAGCTGCTAAATCTCTATGATTTTTTGGTCCAATGAAACCTGAGAAAGTAATATTACTCCCACCATGAATAAATGCTTGAGGATCTTCTTTTCCATTTGTATCTGGCATAACAGAAACACTTAATGATTTTTCAAAATTATAAATTACTGTTGCATAATATCTATCAAAGTTTGATATAAATTTTGCTCCAACAATTTCATGATTTTTATCTAAACTTCCATCTTCAATAGTTTTTAAAGTATTGTCATTTAACTTTGAAATAAATCCATGAACTGCATACATATCAGCTAAAACATTTGGTCTAAATCCATTTGTAATAAAGAATTGTTTATCGTTTGTAGAACTAACTGTTAAATCATAATGCCCATCAGGATAAATAGTGAATTTTTTAGTTAAAACTGTACCACTTAAAGTTTGAGTTAATAGTAATTCTTGAGCACTTGTAGTTGCATCAACATTTGATAAACTAGCAACTGCTGAAACTTTAAATGCTTCTGTATTTAAATTTACATCTGCAAATCTAACTTCTAAAGGTCTTAATTGATTTGCTTCAAATAGTT
>CBFHMY010000066.1:0-12597 GCA_965657055.1 uncultured Aliarcobacter sp.
ACGTGGATATTGATAGAACTTATTATGACTCAACTATTGCTACAAAAGGTTTCTCTGTTTCTTTAGGAAGACAGTTAATTAGAGATTTATATGCAGGTGCTAAATATAGATTAGATTTTGTTAATGAAAATTATGATTATACTGATACTTTTTTAGCTTCTAGAGATACTACAAAAGAGATTTATACGGATAATGATTATATTTCAAGCTCAATTACTCCTTATTTAAACTTTGATAATACAGATGATTTTTACAATCCAAGAGAAGGTGTAAAAGCTGGAACATCACTTGAGTATGCAGGGGTTGGTGGGGATTCAAAATACTATAAATCAAGTACTTATGCAAAATATTTCTATTCTTTAGAAGATTTAACAGAATTAGATTGGATTTTAAGACTAAAAACTCAAATGAAAATTTTAGTTGATAATGGACAAATTAATCAAGGAGACTCTTTATATCTTGGAGGTGCAAAAAGCTTAAGAGGATATTCATCTTATGCATTCCCATCTAATAGTGATGGATATAAAGTTGACCCTTACAAACAAATGTGGGCAAACTCTGTTGAAATGAGTTTCCCTTTAATTCCAAGTGCAAAAATGAGATGGGGAATATTTTATGATTATGGGATGATCGGTCAGGATTCATTCTCTGAAATCCAAAGATCAGGTACAGGAGCACTTTTAGAGTGGATTTCTCCTATGGGTCCTTTACAGTTAATATTCGCTCATGCTCTTGATGCAGAAGCTGGTGATGATACATCATCATTTGAATTCTCTTTGGGTTCAAGTTTTTAATGGTATAAGAAAATGACTAAAAAAATTGACGTAGATTTAAAAAAAAGATTAACAAATGAAGATGCATTACATTTAATAAAAAATGCATCTTTATTGGATCTTGGAAAAATGGCAAGTGAAAAAAAAGCTGAATTACATCCTGATAGAACAACATCTTTTATAGTTGATAGAAATATCAACTATACAAATGTTTGTTGGGTTGATTGTAAATTTTGTGCTTTTTATAGACATGGACGAGATGAAGATTCTTATGTATTAAAATTTGATGAAATTGATCAAAAAATCGATGAATTATTAGAAATTGGTGGAACTCAAATTCTTTTCCAAGGTGGAGTTCATCCAAAACTAAAAATTGATTATTATGAAGAATTAGTTTCACACATTCATGAAAAATATCCTCAAATTACAATTCATGGTTTTTCTGCAATTGAGATTAAATATATTGCAAAAGTATCTAAAATTTCTATTTTAGAAGTTTTAAAAAGATTGCAAGACAAAGGTTTAAGTTCAATTCCAGGAGCTGGAGCTGAAATTTTAAGTGATAGAGTAAGAGACATTATTGCTCCTAATAAAATGGATAGTCTTGAATGGATTGAAGTTCATGAATTAGCACACTCAATTGGTATGAAAACAACAGCTACAATGATGTTTGGGACTGTTGAAACTGATGAAGAAATTATTGAACATTGGGAACTTTTAAGAAAACTTCAAGATAAAACAGGTGGTTTTAGAGCCTTTATTATGTGGTCTTTTCAAGGAGCTAACACTCAACTTAAAGCTGAGATACCAGATATTCAACCTCAATCTTCAAATAGATATTTAAGATTATTAGCAGTTTCAAGACTATATCTAGATAATTTTATGAATATGCAAAGTTCATGGGTAACACAAGGTTCTTACATTGGTCAATTAGCTCTTAAATTTGGAGCAAATGATCTTGGAAGTACAATGATGGAAGAAAATGTTGTAAAAGCAGCAGGTGCTGAGAACAGAATGAACAAAGAAGAAATGATAAGACTTATTAAAGATATAGGTGAAAATCCTGCAAAAAGAAATACAGCTTATGAGATATTAGAAAGGTTCTAATTTTGTTTAAAATAAAAAATAATTTTTTAATCATATTAGCAATATTACAAGGGAGTTTAATGGGTGCTACTATAAAGCATATTGATGTAAAAGGTATTCAAGTACCGATAATTTTTGAAGAACAGAAAAGTTTACCAATATTGAATTTACAATTGGTTTTTCAAAATTCTGGATATATTCAAGATAAAGATAAAAGTGGATTAGTAAGTTTATCTTCAAAACTTCTAAATGAAGGAACAAAAGAGCTTGGAGCTACTGCATTTGCTCAAGAATTAGAAGAAAATGCTATTTCTTTAACTACTTCAAATGGATTTGAAACTTTTGTTATTGAATTATCAAATTTAAAAGAGCAATCAAACAAAGGTATTAGCCTTTTAACTGATCTTTTAAAATCTCCAAATTTTTCACAAGATACATTAGATAAGTTAAAAACTATTCAAAATGGTTCTTTAAAAAGAAAAGAGAATGATTTTGATTATGTTGCACAAAATCAACTAAAATCTATACTTTTTACAGGAACTGCTCTTGAAAATCCTTCTGCTGGAACTATTGAATCTACTTCAAAAATTCAGTTAAAAGATATTGAAAATTTTATTTCTAATACAATTTCTTTAAGTAACTTAATTATTGTTGCAGGTGGAGATTTTGAAGAACAAGAGTTTGAAAAATTAATTAAACCATTTTTAGAAACTTTAAAAATTGGTCAAAAAAATGAATTTCAAAAAATAGATTTTACTTCAAAAAATGATGAAAAAACTTTAATAAAAGATACAGAACAAGCGTATATTTATTTTGGAAGTTCATTTAATATTGATTCTAAAGATGAAGAGAATTACAAAGCAAAAGTTGCATCATTTATTTTAGGTGGTTCTGGTTTTGGTTCAAGACTTATGGAAGAAATAAGAGTAAAAAGAGGATTAGCATATAGTGCTTATGGTTCAATTTCTATAAATAAATCTCACACTTATTTTAATGGTTATTTACAAACAAAAAATGAAAGTGCAAATGAAGCTAAAGATTTAGTAAAAGAATTAGTAGCTCAATTTGTAAAAGATGGTGTTACACAAGAAGAACTAAGTGCTGCTAAAAACTTTTTAACAGGAAGCGAACCTTTAAGAAGTGAAACATTAAGCCAGAGATTAAATAGTGCATTTACTTTATATTATAGAGGTTTAGAACAAGATTATTCTAAAAAAGAGTTAGAAAAAATTCAAAGCTTAAAATTAGAAGATTTAAATTCTTATATAAAATCTCATAGTGAAATTAACAATTTAACATTCTCAATAGTAAGGAAATAATTTTGTTAAGATTTGCCCCAAGTCCAATAGAAGATATGAATATTGGTAACCTAAGGGTTGCTATTTTTAATTATATTGTATCAAAACAATTAAATGAAGATTTAGTTATTAGAATTGAAGATATAGATCTTGAAAAAAATATTGAAGGTAAAGATAAAGAGATTATAGAAATCTTAAATCTTTTCTCAATAGAGTACAAATATATTGCACATCAAAGTGATTCATTAAAATATCATCAAAAAATCGCACTTCAACTAATGAGTCAGAAGAAAGCATTTGCTTGTTTTTGTTCTGATAATAAATTAGAAGAATTAAAAGAAGAAGCTCAAGCAGAAGGAAAATCTTTTGCATATGATGGATTCTGCGAAACTTTATCAGATGAAACTGTTCTAAATACAAATGCACCATTTACAGTTAGAATTAAAAAACCAGATGAAAATATTAAATTTACTGATTTATTAAAAGGTAAATTTGATTACACTCCTTTAGAAGTGGATTCATTTGTTATTTTAAATCAAGGTAAAAGACCAACATATAACTATGCATGTGCAGTTGATGATATGATAATGGATATTTCAATGATAATTAGAAATGAAAACCATATTTTAGATACTGCAAAGCAGATACATGTTAGAAATTCTTTAGCTTATACAAAAGAGATAAAATATGTCCATTTACCAAGTATTGTAAATGTACAAACAAACAAAGAAATAAATAAAGAAGATAATATAAATTCTGTAAAATGGTTAATTGACGAAGGTTTTTTACCAAGTGCAATTGCAAATTATTTAGTTCTTTTAGGAAATGAAACACCAAAAGAAATATTTTCTTTAGAAGAAGCTATTTCATGGTTTAAAATAGAAAACATATCAAAAGAAGCAAGTAAATTCGATATTGATAAATTAAAATTTATTAATAAAAAACATCTTGAAACAATGGATGATATGAGATTATCGAAAATACTTGGATTTGCAGATTCAGATATTGGAAAACTAGCTAAACTATTTTTAGAAGATTTTAGTACGATAAAAGAGTTAAAAGAAATTATTTCTGTAATTTTTGCAGAAAAACAATCTAATGAAGATTTTGAAAAAGAGTTTATAAATATAAAAAACTCTCTACAAAAAGCACCCTTCTTTGATGATTTTGAGAAATTAGAAAAATATCTTGCACAAGAAACAAATTTAAAAGGGAATGATTTAGCTAAACCTTTAAGATATGTTTTAACAGGTGCATATGATGGACCAAATATTTCAGATATTTATCCATTAATAAAAAATTATTTAGGAGAAATAGTAAGATGATAGATGCCTTATTAAGTTCTATATTTACAGTTGTTTTAAGTGTAATATTTTTATACAAGTGGGTTATTATTATATCAGCAATTTTAACTTGGGTTAAGCCAGATCCTTATAATCCAATCGTTCAAATGTTATATAGATTAACAGAACCTGCTTATGCACTAATTAGAAAATATATTCCCACAGTTTTTGGTGGTATGGATTTAGCTCCAATTATTTTAATTTTTGCTTTAATCTTTTTAGAAACTTTTTTAAAAAACTTAGCTTTTTAAGAAAATTATGAAAAAAATAATACTTAGCTTAGTTAGTACTGTTTTATTTAATTTATCTGCTAGTGGTAATGTAACTGCCACTACAGATTTTTTGCAAAAAGATTTCAAAGTAACCCTTGATTGGTTAGATAAAAAACCACAATCATCTGCAAAAGATTTTTTTATTATTCAATATTTAGAACAAGAGAATATCTCTTTTGATAATGCTAAAACTGCTTATGAAATGGGCAATGGAAGAAATGCAACTTTAAAAAAACTTTTTAATAAAAAATTTCAAACTACTGCACCCATGGATTTAAAGTGTTACAGAGCCTCAATAGAACAATTAAAACAAGAAGATTCAAAATGTATTGCTCTTGGTTTGTCTTTAAATGAAGCTACAAAAATTTCAAAAAAAGATTTAAAGTTTTTCATTAGCAAACTTGATCCATACCCTACTTTAAAAAACGATTTAGAAATAATTGCTTCAAATGACCCTTTTAATGCTTTAATAAATTCAGATACAAATAGATTTTTTAGAATTTTCTTTGATACAGGAAGTGATTATAGAGTTAGTACTTTGAATAAAATTATTAATTCTGAATTTATAAATAAAATTTCCAATGAAAAAGACTTTGAAAGATTTCTTAGATATGTTGTTCATGATGATAAATTAAAAAATTTACAAAAATCATTAATCTCTTTAAAAGATGATAAAACATTAGCTCCGCATTTGTTGTTCTCACTAGGAATAAATGCTGTAAATAACCATGAAATAAATAGTGCATATAACTTTTTTTATAATGCTTATAATAAATCATATTTAAAAGTTGATAAAGATAAAACTCTTTTTTGGATGTATTTAGTTACACAAAATAACTCTTTTTTAGTTGAACTATCAAAAAGTTGGGACAATAGTATTTATACTTTATATGCAAAAGAATTGTTAGATGTGAAAATTGATAATATTGTTTATAATATTGATTTAAAAAATCAAAAAACATCATATGATATTTATGATGCCTTTAAATGGATGGATGTAGTAGATGACACTAAAAAAGATTTAGATGATGCTAAATTATTAAAATATTATAATCTTTTTACAGATGAAACAACTTTATCTCATTATGCTTTTGTTTTACAAAGATATAACAAATATAAAGTTCAATACTTTATTACTCCATTTAGAGATATAATAAAAGATTATGATGTTTATAAACAAGTTCTACTTTATTCAATTGCAAGACAAGAAAGTTTATTTATTCCTTCTTCTATATCTTTTTCTTCAGCACAAGGTGTAATGCAAATAATGCCATTTTTATCTTTGGATATTGCAAATAAACTTAAAGAAGATTACAATATTTATGAGCAGTTTGTTCCTGAAACAAATATAAGATATGGAAGTTATCATTTAGATACACTAATGAATCAATTTGATAATAATCCTCTTTTTATCGCTTATGCATATAATGGTGGAGCGGGATATACAAGAAGTCAGTTAAAAAAAGGTTTATTTAAAGAAAAGAATAAATATGAACCTTTTTTAAGTATGGAGTTAATTTCTTATGCAGAAACTAGAGAATATGGGAAAAAAGTTTTAGCAAACTATTATATTTATAACAACTATTTAAACAAAGAAAATCCAATTGCTTTATCAACTATCTTTCAAAGTTTAGTGTCGCCTTCTTACTAGAATCTTCATTTGATAGTTCTAATTGTAAATTAGAACTATCATTTTGCACATCAAATTTAACTAAATAATAATTTCCCCAACTATTTTTTGTCATTAAGCTTTTAAAATTATCATTATCTTTTTCAACTTTTTCAAGTAAAGTAGACTCTTTGCCATTTAATAAAAATTTATATCCATTTGTTTTAATACTTTGTGATTCAGCATTTGCGAAGTATAAAGAAACTAAAAATACTTCTCTCTTGTAGTTATAAATATTTTTATCGATTTTATTTAAATATGTAGCCCACATAATAGTTTCAATTTCATTATCTTTTAATATATCAACTTTTTTAGTAAATTGAATACTTTTTGTTTCAATATCGTCTTTATCAAAATATTTAAAAGCACTATTCTTTGAAGTACAAGAAGTAAATAAAATTGAAATTAATATTAGAGGTAAAAATTTATGCATTGGTTCTCCAAGTTTTGATTAGCAAGCATTTTACATTAACTATGCTTTAAGGTTAATTTAGGGAGATTTTAATTATTTACTAAATTTGCTACCTTATTAAAGCAACTTTGCATACTGATAAAAAAATAAATCACTAATGTAAATTAATTTTAACAATCATTTGGATAAAATCCAAGTTATGAATAGAAAAAGATTAATAGTAGCCTTTTCAGGTCCTTCCAATAGTGGTAAAACAACAGCTATCGTAAAAGTAGCTAGTATACTACAAGATAATGGTTTTAAAGTTTGTATTGTTAAGCACGATCCAAAAGATAAAGCTGTTTTTGATAGAGAAGGAAAAGACTCCTTCAAATTTTCTCAAACAGGTGCGGATGTTGCAGTAGTGAGTCCTAATAAAACAACTTTATTTAAAAAAAGTACATCAACAATAGATGATATGATTGAATTATTTCAAGATTTTGATTATTTATTAGTTGAGGGATTAAAAACTTTAGAATTGCCGAGAATTTCTATATTTAGAGATAGATTAGATGAAAGCTATTTCAGTATGACTGATGCAATAGCATGTGATGAAACTATTGATAAAAATGAAATACCAGAGAACATAGTAATATTAGACTTGAATAATCCAGAAGAATTAATAAACTGGATAGATAAAAACGCAAAGAGAGTATAAAATGCAAGAAATAATTAAAGCAATCGAAGAAGCAAGTATTGAAATAAAAGAATTAATTGAAACTGGTGATACTGGAAAAAGTGAGCAAGAAAATTCTACAGGTGATACTCAATTAAAACTTGATATTGCAAGTGATATAATAATCGAGCGAATATTTAAGCAATTACCAACTGTAAAAGCTATTGTTTCAGAAGAACAAGAAAATATCATTAATTTAAATGAAAATGGTGAATATTTAATTGCATATGATCCTTTAGATGGCTCGTCTTTGGTTGATGTTAACTTATCTGTTGGTTCTATTTATGGAATTTATAAAAATGAGTTTAATGCTAAAAATATTGTAGCATCTGTTTATGTTGTTTTTGGTCCAAGAGTTGAAATGGTAGTTGCTATTGATGATGTTAAAATGTATAGGTTAAAACATGGTAAATTTGAATTTATTCAAAATATTGTTTTAAAACAAAAAGGTAATTTAAAAGCACCTGGTTCTACACAAAGTGCTTGGGCTCCTCACCATAAACAAATGGTAGATGATATTTTTAATGATGGATATAGATTAAGATACAGCGGTGGAATGGTTCCTGATTTACACCAAATACTTTTAAAAGGTGGTGGACTATTTTCATATCCAGGAACAACTGATAGACCAAAAGGGAAATTAAGACAATTATTTGAAGTTTTTCCTTTTGCTTTAGCTTATGAAAAAGCTGGTGGTGGTGCAATTGATGGTCATCAAAGACTTTTAGAAATAGAAACTACTCATATTCATGATACAACACCATGTTTTTTTGGTTCAAATGAAGAAATAAAAAGAGTATTAGAAGTTTATAAAGCTCATGGATAATCATAATATTATTATTGATGAATGGGACATTAAATTAGATAAAATGTTAGCTGAATTAAAAACTTGCCAAGAAGAAAAAAGTTTCAAATCTTGTTCTGATTGTGCTGAGTTTTTTGAATGTGAATTAAGAAAAAAATATGTAGTAACCGTCTATGAATCTATGAATAAAGGTGCTGGCGGTGGATTTGAATTTTAATATAATTATAAAAAAGAAAAGAAGGTAAACAATGGAAGAATCTTGTAAAAATGTTTATATAACAACACCAATTTATTATGTAAATGATGTAGCTCACATCGGTCATGCATATACTACTATTATAGCTGACATGCTAGCTAGATACTCAAGATTAACGGGCTTAAATACATTTCTTTTAACAGGTACTGATGAACATGGACAAAAAATTGCTCAAAGTGCTGAATTAAGAGGAAAAACTCCTAAAGAATATGCAGATGAAATATCTGGAAAATTTAAAAAACTATGGGATGATTTTGATATTACTTATGATAAATTTATAAGAACTACTGATGTTGAACATAAACTTGGTGTTCAAAAAGCATTTGAAACTATGTATAACAAAGGTGATATTTACAAAGGTGAATACGAAGGTTTTTATTGTGTATCTTGTGAAACTTTCTTTACTGAAAAACAATTAGTTGATGAACAATTCTGTCCTGATTGTGGAAGACCTACTTCAATAGTAAAAGAAGAGAGTTATTTCTTTAAACTATCTAAATATGAAGATAAGTTAATTAAATGGTATGAAGAAAATGAAGATTGTATTCTTCCAAGATCAAAGAAAAATGAAATAGTAAACTTTGTAAAAGGTGGATTAAGAGACTTATCAATTTCAAGAACTTCTTTTGATTGGGGAGTTAAACTACCTGAGTCTATGAATGAACCAAGACACGTAATGTATGTTTGGTTAGATGCATTGATGAACTATATCACAGCACTTGGATATGGTACAGACGATGCTAATATGAAATTTTGGCCTGCAAATGTTCAATTAGTTGGAAAAGATATTTTAAGATTCCATGCTATTTATTGGCCAGCTTTTTTAATGTCATTAGATTTACCTCTTCCAAAGCATATTGCAGCACATGGATGGTGGACAAGAGATGGTGAAAAAATGTCTAAATCAAAAGGAAATGTTGTTGATCCAAAACTTGTAGCTGATGCTTATGGTTTAGATGCATTTAGATACTTTATGATTAGAGAAGTTCCTTTTGGACAAGATGGAGATTTTTCACAAAAAGCTTTAATGGATAGAATTAATTCAGATCTAGGAAATGACTTAGGAAATCTACTAAATATAATTTCAGGAATGAGTGGAAAATATTTTGATTTTAAAGTTTCTTCAAAAGATGTAGAAAAATTCCATGCAAAAGAGTTAGAAGAAGTTAATGCTCTATTAGAAAATGTTGAAGCTTATATTTTTAATATGCAAATTAATAAATATTTAGAAGATATTTGGAAAGTATTAACAATAGCAAATAAAGCGATTAATGATTATGAACCATGGAATTTAATGAAAGATGGTAAAGTAGATGAAGCTATGGCATTGGTTGCATTAATCACAAATATTATGGCTAAAGTTGCCCTACTTTTAGATTCTGTTATGCCAGAGAAAATAGGAAAAATTGCTAATTCTTTAGGAATGAAAATAGATACTGCGACCTATAACTCTTTAATAAAAAATAAAAATTTATTAGAAGATACTGTTATTACTAAAGTAGATCAACTTTTTCCAAGAATTGAAGAAGTTTTATTAGAGCAACCAGCATCTTCTGATATTACAAAAACTGAATGTGAATCAAAAAAAGATGATAAAACTGAAACAGTTGAAGATGATAACTTAATTACAATTGATCAATTTTTCCAAACTACATTAAAAATTGGAACAATAGTTGAAGCAGTTGAAGTTCCAAAATCTGCAAAACTATTAAGATTACAAGTTGATTTAGGTGAAGGAAGAAATAGACAAATTCTTGCTGGAATTAAAGAATATTACAGTGCTGAAGAACTAGTAGGAACACAAGCATGTGTTGTGGCAAACTTAAAACCTGCAAAACTAATGGGAATGATAAGTGAAGGAATGTTAATGGCTGCTCGTGATGAAAATGGTTTATCATTAATAAGACCTCAAGCTAGCAAAAAAGCTGGAACAAAAATAAGCTAGTGCAAATCTCATCTATTTTAGACATTGTTGATGGAAGTTTATTAAACTCTCCATCAATCTCTTTTATTTATTCAATAAAAACAAATTGCCATAAAGTTAAAGAAGGTGATTTATTCATTGCTAAAAATATAAATGAAATTGAAATAGCTATCAAAAATGGGGCTTTTGCAATAATTCTTGATACAAATGTTCCAATAATAGATAATGAAATTGCATGGATAAAAGTAAAAAATATTGATTTAAGTATAATTAAATTAATAAGGTTTAAATTAGCAATAAGAGATATTGAAGCTTTTTATTGTAATAAAACTATCTATGATTTATTGAAAATTTACTCAACAAACTTTACGAAAAATATTAGATTAATTCCTAATAAGATAGAAAATATCTTTAAATATATTGATGAAATTGTTGATAATGATATTTTAATATCTTATGATAAAACTATTTTAGATAATATTTATCCTAAAAATAGAGATTTTAATGATATTAAGAAATTAAATACTATTGATAATTTAATCGAACACTCTTTGTTTGAAACTTCTTTTTCCTATGAAAACATATATTTCCCAAGATTAAAAATTTCAAGTTTATATATTGAAGATTTTTTAAAAGTATTTAATTTCCTTCAACAAAATCTAGATTTATCTAAATTAAAATTATTCTATAATTTCAAACCACTATTTCTAGATAGAAATTTAAATCTAGTAGAATTTGGGAAAAGTGATAAATTTATTATTTGTCAAAATAATAAAGATTTATATGAAAATGAAATCTCATATATAAAAAAACAGTATAAATATGCAAAAACTATTTTTATAACATCTTATTATATAGATTATCTTGATAAAGATGAACAAATAGTTATAGATAATGTTGAGCAATTAAAACCTATTTTAAGAAAATCTAAATTTAATGGAATATATATATTAGGTTTTAATCACAAAGAAGTTTATGAATATTTAATCAAATCAGAAAATATACAAACTCTTTTTTAAACAATATAAATAAAATTAATAAACCATCCCAAAAGAACTAATTACTTTTCCTAATATTTCTAAATCATTTTTATTTAAAATTTGAGATGGATAATCTTTGTTATCAGAAATAATATCAAGTTTTCCATCAACTCTTCTTTGTATTCTTTTTACAAATAAACCATGGGTTGTAGTAAAAGCATATATTCCATCTCTTAAAGCATCTTTTTTTGTTTTATCAACAAAAATAATATTATCACTATTAAGTGTAGGTTCCATTGAATCCCCTACTACGTTTATAGCATCAATATTTTTTAAATTTTCTTTTCCACCTAACATACTTATAAAATATTCAGGTAATGCTAATGATTCATAATTTTCATCTGCTTCGTAAGCACCTCCTCCTGCACTAACTGAAACAGAGGGATAATATTTAATCCAATATTTATCTGTTGAATCAACTAAAGATCCAGGATTTTGATCATATAAAAGCCAATTTATAGATATCTTTTTTTTTGCACAAAAATTTAATATGTTTGAAAATGGAATTTTACCTCTATTCTTCATTGTTGCAAAATTTGCTTGACTTAATTCAAGTGAAGTTGCCACATCTTTATCAAAAATTTTTCCATTTTTACCGTCGGCACTTAATATGTCTTTTAATTTTTCAATAATTTCATCTACTATCAACATAAAATCTCCTTCTTTTTTCTATATTTATAATTATATTACAAAATGAAATATTTTTCAAGTATTATTCATTAATATTATAGAATTTGAAATATTTATATAAAAAGGATATGTTTTGGCAAAGAAAATCATAAAAAGCAAGAATAATGTTATGAATATTTTAAGAAAAATAGACATTTTTATTTATGAATTTGGCGATAAAATTTTATAAAGAAAAAAAAACAAAAAAATTTATGAATTTGATAAAATCAAATAGAAATATAAATGTTAATAAAGCAAATTTTATATATTATTACAATGATAATTACATTTTGTAATCATTTGGAGAATAATATGGAAATAAACTTAATCGCAGA
>CBFHMY010000067.1:0-12588 GCA_965657055.1 uncultured Aliarcobacter sp.
TAGAAAATTTTATTAATAATATTCAAGAAGCTATAGGCTATATGACTTCTTGGGAAATGCTGGCTGTGTTTTTGTCAGTTTCTTATATACTTTTAGCCATAAAACAAAATTTATGGTCTTGGGTTGCTGCATTTTTTAGTACTTTAATTTATAGTATACTTTTTTTTGATGCTTCACTTTTAATGGATAGTGCATTAAATATTTTTTATTTAGTAATGGCTGTTTATGGTTGGTATTCTTGGAAATATGGGAATATTAAAGCTAAAAATGAAGAATTAAAAATTAGTACTTATGGAATAACAAACAATTTCAAAATCATTGGTATTTTGATTTTTATATCTATTGTATTGGGCTATATAATGGCAAACTATACTAGTGCTGATTTTGCATATTTAGATACTTTTACTACAGTATTTGCTGTATTTGCTACTTATATGCTTGCAAAAAAAGTTTTGGAAAATTGGATTTATTGGGTTGTAATAGATGCGGTTTCTATTTATATTTATATACAAAAAGGGTTTTATTTAACAGCTGTATTATTTGCTATTTACACAGTTCTTGCTTGTGTTGCATATATCCAATGGAAAAAAGAGTATAAAAATCTTGAACTTAAACCTGCTTAAAACATATAATATTTTTAAAGAAGAATTATTAAGTCTTGAGATACTAAAAAATCAAGGCTTTAATAATCTAAGTTATCTTTTAAAAACTACAGGTAAATCATATATAATAAGAGTTTTTAAATCAAATGAAAGCGTAAATATAAGCAGAGAATTTGAATTTAAAACTCAAAAAAAAGCCCATAAAAAAGATATTGCACCCAAAGCTATTTTTTTAAATAGCGAATTTATGATTTATGAGTATACAAAAGGTATTCATAAATCAGAACTTAAACGTTCAGATATTAAAACTCTTGCAAAACAGATAAAAAAACTTCATAAAATAAAAACAAAAGCAAAAGCATATGATTTAAAAAGTGATTTGTTAAACTATAAAAAGATTTTAAAAGATAAAAAAAATAAAGAACTCATAAGTCAATCACTTAAAAGTCTAAAGAAATTAAAGAAATTCAAAAAAGAATTAGTTTTGACTCACCATGATTTAAATCCTAAAAATATCATTTTCAGAAAAAACAAAATTAAAATCATAGATTGGGAATACTCAGGAATAAATGATAGATTTTTTGATTTAGCTGCTGTTTGTATTGAGTTTAAATTAAATAAAAAAGAAGAGAAGTTGTTTTTAGAAAATTATTTAGAAGAAATAAATATAAATCATTACTCAAAACTAAAACACTTTAAAATAATATATAAGAACCTTTGTGATTTATGGTTTGAAAAATTAAACTATTTATAAAAAAGATATAATTCCTTTATGAATACAAAAAGAATATTAAAAAAAGAGTTTTTTATAACTTTATTTATCAAACAAAACAAATGGCATAGATTTGGTATTTTAGTACATACTTTAGCTGTAGCTTTTCATGTATTAAAAGCCAAAAGATACTCAATGCTAAGTGCTGCATTTTTACACGATATTGGAAAACCATATGTTGCTTACCAAACTAAAGAAGATAAAATCATAGGTGAATACTCTTTTCATAATCATGAAGAAGCTAGTTATCATATTATAAAAAAGTGGAAAATCTCAGAATATACAAAAAAACTTGTTCGTTATCATTATTTAATAAGAGGTATGCAAAAAGCAAAAGAAAAAAATTTCTTAGGCAGATACAATCGAATGAAAAGATCTTTTGAAAGCCTTGATGAAAATTTTAAAAAAGAGTTAGAGCTTTTTATGCATTTTGATGATTTGGGAAAATCTTGCTTTTTTGAATCTAAGAAGCATTTGAATTAAATTTTTCTTGAGATATTTAAGATATTTAATTTTTTTTGATAAAATAATTACGACAATATATTTTAGAAGTTTTACTTCTAATCTAAATTTGAAGAATAGGAAAAAATATGAGTTTTGAAGAACAAGGCTTTTTTGATAAGGTTTACCATAGAAATGGAAAACTATATAAAAAAGTAAATAAAGAATGTATAGAAGAAATGATAAATGCTGTTAATAGTAAATCATTTTCAAATAAAGATTTATTAATTGTAGATATTACAGATGAAAAGATTAGAAGCTATAGTAAGATGTTAGAAATATTAGAAGCCCAAAATATCGAAGAATTATCAGTTAAATTAGATAAATTAAAATATAAAGTGTATTTACGAATAAGAATTAAAGATTAAAATAACTTAATATCAAAAGAAGTCTAAGCCCTATCTATATATTTTGATGATTTAGAAAAATCTTGTTTTTTAATCTAAGGAGCATTTGAATTAAATATTTCTGAAATATTTAATGTATTTAAAATTTTTTTAGCTATAATCAAAATCACTTAAGAATAGAAGGAAGAAGGTATTTATTTACCTTAATAAAATTTGCAGCAATTTACAATCACAGATAAAATAAAAAGTCTTGATATACAAGACATAAAAGAAAACCTTTTTCATTACTCATATGATAGCAAGAGCTTAAAAGCACTAGTTAAAAGCAATACATCAAAAGAAGATATTTCATATATATCAGCATATAGTAGCTTCAAGGGTGAAGTTTACGAAAATATTGTTTATGAACTTTTAATGCAATATGCACTAACTCAAGATGAAATTACTAGATTTGTACTAAAAGGTCCATACCAAGATAAAGAAAATCTATATATTAAAAGTGGACTTTTAATAGATAGAAGTTCTCAAATAGTTTATAAATCAGCTTACAAAGATATTAGTGAATTTGATGCTTTATTTTTTACAAAAGATTCTTTATTTTTTGTGGAAATGAGTACATCTAAAAAAACATCAAGTTTAAATAAAAGATTAGCAAAAAAATATGCTCTTTTAAAAATGATATTTCCAACACTAAATATAAATGCTTTAATAGTTGTTACAAAAGGTTCTGTTGGATTAAAAAATTTTCCACCATATGCAACTATTTGGCTAACAGATGATTTGGAAGATGAAGAGTTAATAGAGAAGATTATTTTTGCTAAAAAAGTTAAAAATGATATTCAAACTTTAAAGTCTCCAAGAAATAGTAAGTTTATAGAAGCTTGTAAAGTAAAGTATAAAAAGTTTCAATACTTTCCTACTTTAGAGTGGATTTTAAATAAATCAAGGGAACATCAAAAATTCACAGTTGATTTAAGATTTTTTTCATCACCTAAACTTGGTCTTTATTTTGATATTTTTACAAAACTTTATATAGGTTATACAACTACAGCAGAATTTTTAGAGTTATATAAAGAGTTTGATTTAAAAGTTAAGTCAGATAGAATAATTGTAACAATAGAAAAAGTAAACCAAACACAACTAGATATTGTTTATTATGCTAAAGAAACTAATGGAAAACTAAAAAGAGTTCGATTGGAAGAAGACAAAATTTCTATCAAAGATAAAGAACTTGATGGCTTTACAAACGCCGAAGTACGGTTCTTTATGAAGGTTTTAGAAGAAAAACATCATCTTAGTGTTGAAAATATAAAACATATTTTAAATAATATATCCTTAATAAAATAAAATATGGTATAATCCTTGCTAAAATTTTCCAAAGGATTATATCAATGAATTTAACTGACTCCTATCGTAGGCGTAATTTAATTTATTCTAAAAATTTGGGGTTTGCATTATGACCCTTCTAGTTACTTATCTTCTTATCGCGTTACTTGTCTCTTTCTTATGTTCTATCTTAGAGGCTGTTTTACTTTCAAGTACACCTTCATATATTGAATCATTAGGTAAAAAAGACAATTCAGATACTGCTGAAATGCTAAAAGAATTAAAATCAAATATTGACAAACCAATATCATCTATTTTAATATTAAATACTTTTGCACATACAATGGGAGCAGCAGGTGTTGGTGCACAAGCACAAGTGTTGTATGGAGAGAAATTCGAAACTATAATTGCAGTTGTATTAACTCTTTGTATTCTTTACTTTTCTGAAATCATACCAAAAACAATTGGTGCTGTATACTGGAAAAAGCTTTTACTTCCATCTGCATATTTAATTAATCTTTTAATAAAACTTACTTATCCTTTAGTTTGGGTTTCTTTATTTATTACAAATTCTATTTCAAAAGGAAAATCAAAAGATTCTGCTTTTTCAAGAGATGAGATTATGGCAGCTGTTACAATGGGAGAAAAAGAGGGTTCTATTCTTTCTACAGAAAGTACATTAATAGAAAATCTTTTTAAATTAAAAAATATTAAAACAAAAGATATTATGACTCCTCGAAGTGTAGTTTTTGCTTTTAAATCAAGTACTAGTGTTGAAGATGCTATTGAAGATGATAAAATGTATATTCACTCAAGAATTCCTGTTTATACAGATACTATTGATGATGTTATTGGAATTGTATTTAATCAAACTATCCTAGAAGAGAGTGTTGAAGAAAGAGATAATACTCTTTTATTAGATATTACAGTTCCTGTTCATAAAATCTCTGAAAATGTACCTGTTTCTTCTTTAATTGACCAATTCATAAAAAGAAAGACACATCTATTTGTTGTTCAAGATAACTATGGACAAACAAGTGGTGTAGTAACTCTTGAAGATGCTATAGAAACTCTTTTAGGTGTTGAAATAGTTGATGAAATGGATGAAGTTGAAGACATGCAGCTTTTCGCTAAAAACAAAAACAAACAGTTTCAAGATAAAATGTTAGTTGAAAAGAAAAGGCTAGCAAAAATTAGACTGGCTTAAAACCCAGTCTAATTTTATTTTTTAAATCTTTTAGTAAAGCAATTCTTTTTGCATATTATCATAATCGTAAATATCTTCTCTAAATTGTAAAACACCATTTTCATCTACCCACGAAGTTAAATAAACTAAATGTATAGGAATCTTTTTTGTTAATCCTATTGATTTTTCATTTGAATCTTTTAGTATAGCGTTTACTTTATCCATATTTAGGTTGTTATCTTCTGCTGCTATTGTGGCCATTAGTTCTTCTGGTTTAGCTAATCTTATACATCCATGAGAATAAGCTCTTCTAGCGTTTCCAAATAGGCTTTTTGCAGGTGTATCATGCAAATAGACAGCATGTTTATTTGGAAACATAAATTTCATTCTTCCTAATGGATTATCAGAACTTGGACTTTGAGTTAATCTAAAATTTGGAATAGAGTCTACATCTTCTAAAATAAATGCATCGATAATATCTTTAGCATTCATTTTTTCAGATTCAGGATGCCAAGAATCATAAATATCAATACCTTTTGAAGCTAGATAATTTGGATCTTTTATTAGTTTAGGAATAATTTCTTTATTTGTAATACTTTGAGGTATATTCCATTTTGGATTTATAACAACATATGACATCTTGTCTGAAAATATAGGAGTAGGGTGTTTTCTTTCTCCTACAACAACTGCCATATTTAATTTAGTTTCATTATTTTCAATCATTCTTAATTTAAATTCAGGGATATTTACAATTAAGTATTTTTCTCCTAAATCTCTTGGCAACCATCTCATTCTTTCAAGATTTAATCTAATCTTTTCTATTTTTTCATCAGCACTCATATTTAAGAATCTTTGTGTTTGAGTACCAACAATTCCATCTGCATATAATCCATGTTTTTTTTGAAATGAGATAACTGCTGTTTTTAAATCTTCATCAAAATTATCTTCACAAGAAACAACAGCAGGTTTTTCTATTATTTCTTCATGTGTATTTTCATTTTTTTTATTTTTAATA
Organism: uncultured Aliarcobacter sp.; assembly: GCA_965657055.1. Lineage (GTDB taxonomy): Bacteria > Campylobacterota > Campylobacteria > Campylobacterales > Arcobacteraceae > Aliarcobacter. The sequence continues at coordinate 5,750 of CBFHMY010000067.1, forward strand.
TCAATATTATTTGTAACAATATTATCAGTACTTATAGTATTTTGTATGTTGTTTTCACATGTTTTTATTAAATCATTACTTTGTAGTAATCTTTTTCTTAGAAATTTAACAACTTCAGAATTATCTCCAAGTCTTAAGCTTTTTATTTCTGGTATTTTTGTATACCCACCATTTAATGAAATGGTTTGTAAATCATTTATTGCAAGAATTAATTTATCAGCATTAGGAAAAGTAAAATCAATATCCTTAAAAGCAAAGGATAAATCATTGTTTGCAATAACTTTCTTTAATAAAACTTTTGAGTCTTTAGAGAAATAAAATCTATCCCAATATGCTTTTATTTCTGTTTCTTTATCTAATATTTTAAGTCTTTCTTCAAAAGCTTTCCAATTTATTGAACCTTTTAAAAGATAAGTAAAATATTTATCATATAGTTCTGTAATCATAAAATCAATAGTTAATAAATCATTATGATTTTCTACTTTTGTTATATCAAAGCTTTTTAGCCTTTCAAGAACTTCATTTAGTTTAAATATTTGTGAAGATCTTGGTCCAAGAACTGGATCTTTTTTAATTTTATCAAGAAGAGAAATAGAAATATCTTTTATTCCATTTTTATCTATCCAATATGTTTCATAATTATTATTTTTATAATAGTCTTTTAATACTTTTTTATCTATTAGAAATGGTACATAATTTTTTTCTAAAAAAGATTTATTAGTACTATTTAAATCTTTTCCAATAAAACTCTTTTCTTTATTTTCTAATTCATTATTTATAACATTTGCAAATAAATAACTATTAAATAAAGCAAAACAAACAACAATAGACTTCAGTTTACTCATAAAAATAATCCCCATATAGATTTTGTATTTTAATTTTATTTAAAATATCTAAAATATCATTAAATCTTAATAATAAGAAATATTTTTTTATATTAAATTATTAAAATATCTCTTTTGATACTAGTTTGCTTTTTTAAATGCTGGTTTAAATCTAATATTATTTTCATCACTAGCATACTTTAATTGATACTTAACCATGTTTTCAAAAGGTAGTAAAAAATTTAATAATTTTTTTTCAGAAATAGTTTCTGTTTTATGATTATTTAATTGTTCTAATACACATAAGGTTGATTCAATTGTAGATAAACAATATTGATTTGGTTGGGTTTTTATTTTAAACTGGGAAGATTTATCATGTTCAAAGCTTATTTTTCTTAAATTTTGAAGATTTTCACTAAGTCGTAACATTTTTTTTGAACATGGCCATGTTGAATCAATAATAAATACTAAAGCAGCTTTTTCACTTGAGAGGGCTTGAGTATTTAGTTTTATACTATTTGTGTCAGGATATAGAACATAAGGCTCGTAGTTAGTATTATTAAGAAGTTCATTTACTCTTTTATGATTGGTAAAATCTATTCCAACATGTAACTCACAATTTTCTAATGAGTTATTAGTCATATGACCTGTTCCATTTTTTGTTTTTCTAAACTCTTTTGGGTGCATTAAAATTACAAATTTTGTTCGAGTTTTTATGGGATTTACTATAAATTCACAAATACAAGATGATTTTGGTCTATAACATTTATAACATATTTCTCTATTTTCAATCTCTATCAATTCTTCTACTTTTTTTATTTTTGCAAATTATAGTCAAATACTTATTACATTTTTATCTATGATGAATTTTATTGGCATAAGTATTAATTATATTAATAAGTTTATCTATATTAAAAGGTTTAGATAAATAATCATCCATTCCATTTTTTATAAAATCTTCCCTATCTCCTTCAAGAGAGTTTGCAGTAAGTGCAATAATTGGTGTTTGTATTTTATACTCGTTTTTTAATATATTAGTAGCTTCAATTCCATTCATAATAGGCATATTAATATCCATTAAGATAATATCAAACTCTTCATTTTTACATTTTTCAATGGCAATTTGCCCATTTTGAGCAAGTACAAATTTTATATTTAGTTTTTTTAAAACTTCTGAAATCAGAAGTAAATTAATTTGATTATCATCAACTACTAAAATATTTAGATCTTGAATAGAATGATTAAGTTCATCATTTTTAATATGTATTTTTAATTCTTTTAACTCTTTTTGTTCATTGCTTCTACATTTTTCAAAATCAAGTTGAAAAAAGAAATTACTTCCAATATTTTCTTTACTTTCTAATTCTAATTTTCCACCTAATAATTTTACTATTGAAGCAGAAATATTTAATCCAAGACCCGTTCCACCAAATTTCCTAGTTGTTGAATTATCAGCTTGTGTAAATGCTTCAAAAATTTTGCTTTGTTTATCTAAAGCAATACCAATTCCTTCATCTTTTACGGAAAATAATATACTTTGTTTATTATTTGTCTCATTTACTAAATCAATATTAATATTTAAATTCTTATTACTACTTGTAAATTTTATTGCATTATTAATCAAGTTTGAAAGAACTTGTTTTACTTTGTGAATATCAACATATAAACAATTGTCTATTCTTTTATCAATATTAAAAGTATAATTTATTTCTTTGTTTTTCGCATCTTTAGAAAATAATAAAATATTAGTAGTTAGCTCTTTATTAAGATTGACTTCACTTAAATCTATTTCAATTTTTCCACTTTCTATTTTTGAGAAATCTAAAATGTCATTTATAATTGATATCAATGTTTTACTTGATGATTCTATAATATCTATATATTCTTTTTGTTGTTCATCAAGATTTGTTTGTAAAAGTAATTGGTTAAAACCAATTATCCCATTCATTGGAGTTCTGATTTCATGTGACATATTTGCTAGAAAATTTGATTTAGCTTCTTTTGCAATATTTGCAATTTTTAAAGCTTCTTCTAATTCTAAAGTTCTTTCATAAATTAGTTTTTCTAGATTTTTATTTATATCGTATACTTCACTACTTTTTTTTTCTAAAAGTTCTTCAGCTTCTTTTCTAGCATTACGTTCTCTTTCAAAACGTTTTTTCCATGGGTTTTCTTCTATCATTATTACTTTTCTATTTCTAAGGTAAATCTTGTAAGATCATTGATTTTTTCTTGAGTAATAGTTAATTTCTCATTGAAGTTCTTTGCAGAACCTTTCATTAAACCAATTGCAAAGGGTTCTAAATGTTTACTTGAAATATAATCAATAACTACTTTGTTTTCACTTCTTTCAATTAGATTGAATTTTGGTAAATCAGCACCTGGATATAATTTTTGAACTTCAGGATGAATAATATCATCTACCCTTGAGATTAAATCTAAAGAAGATTTAAAATTATCTTTTAGCTGAGGATTTAAAGAGATCAATCTAGAAAACATATGTTCACCAAATATTTCCAAAAGTTGTGGAATTTCAATGTTTGTTTCTTTACTAAGAGCCATAAGTAATCTAACAAGTTCCTCAAATGGATAATTACCAGCTTGTGTAAAAGAACCATTATTTGCTAATTTTGCATCTTCGATAATTTTATCCACCATATCAAAGCCAAAGTTATTTTCAACATATTCAATTAATTCAGTAAAAACTAAACCTTTCATTTTTTATCCTTTATTATTTTGTATTTCCATGTCCAGTTGAAGATGTGTTTACTCTATCAACAAACTCTTCAAAGTTTTCTCCACCTAAGTTATAAGCTTTCCCAAATCCAAAAACAGCTTCACCATAAAAAGGTGTAAATTCAAATAGATAAAAATCACCCATTTTTTTGAGCATATCTACCATATCTTGTCCAAATTTAGCTCTAAATTCATCTAGAATCTCTTCTTCTTTTTGTGTATCTTGTTCTAATTTTAAAGTTTCACATTGAATTGATACTCTTTTTTTCCCAAAGATATTTTTACAATCTTGTTCATCCTCACAGAAAAAAATAGAAGCTATTTTATTTTGAGCAAGATTTGATGAATGTTTTGCCATCAAAGATAAATACACATAGTATTTATTGTTATATTTTACAAAAGGTGCATAAGATGAAAAAGGATAACCTTTTTCATCAAGAGAGCTTATTGTAAGACTTTTTAAGGGTTCTAAAAATTCGTTTAAGTTTTTTGCCATTATTATTGTTCTTTCCAAAGTAATTCTAATTTTATATTATAAATATCACTTCTTTTTGGTTTTATAAATATTTCTTCAATCTCATAGTTTGAACTTAAGTTCGAAGTATTTATTTTTTCTATTTCATTTTCAAGGGTATGTTGAAGAGCCTTTTGTTCCTCTTGAAGCTGTAAAATATCAGCTTCAACATATTTTATATCATTTCTTTCTTTTAGTATTCTGCTAGCGCCCTTTGCACTGGAAGCTACTTTACCTAAATTTGTTTTACTAAGTACTGATTTTCCAAAAAAAGCACCTAGTAATGATGTTCCTATTGATATAAGAGTATCAGTTGTTGTGGCTGTTGCTTGTTGCTCTTCCTTTTCTAGTTTTTCATAAAGATTTGAAAGTTTATCTTCTATTGAATCATTATCTTTTTGAAATTTAATTTGAAGTTTTTCAACTTCTTCGTCAATTTTTTCATTTAATCTATCTTGCAATCTAATTTTAAAATCACTTAATGACTCTTCTTGTTTTGAAACTATTTTCATAGCATCATTTTTATATAAACTTAATCTTGTATTTCTATAAATATAATCACTAAAATCTTTTTCAATTGCTTTTAACTCTTTTTCATTTTGTATAAAAACAGGAAGAGTATAATAAGATGAATTAGCTCTTTCTTTTTCTTCAAAAGAAGAATTTTCAAGAGTCTCTTTCTCTTCAAAATCAATAGCTTTCATCTCTTCATCTAAGTAGATTTTAAAAGCTTGTGTTGTTTCTAAATCAATAGCTTTTGAACTATTTACAAAATGAACATTACAAGAAAATGTTAAATAAGGCTGTAAATAGTAGCTATTATTTTGTGAAGAGTATAGGTACTTTTGAGTTATATTACTTGTAATTATTGGTTTTGAGCTTTGTTCTACTTTTGGAATATGTGCTTTTGCAGTTTGTTCTTCTGGTTTATTTTCACTTGACTTTAAATTTGATTGATTGATTTTATTGGCCATTAATTTTCTTATATCATCTTTAGGAATAGGACCTTTTAAATAAGATAGTGCCCATCTAGTTTTAAATACTTTTATTCCATCTTCGTTGATGTTTTTTAAAATAAAGGTTCTTTTTTCTAAGTTTGATAGTAGATTCATTACTTGGTTCTTATCAAGATTCCCATCACTTGCACTACTTAGTCCATCTATTACTTTCTCTTTATCTTGTTTTGTTTGTAATCTTCCTATAAACCAAGTTCCTATATTTGCTAAACCTTTATAATCAATATCAACAGGATTTTGAGTAGAAAGAATTATTCCCACACCAAAAGATCTTGCTTGTTTTAAAAGTGTAAGCATAGGCTGTTTTGATGGAGGATTTGCACTTGGAGGAAAATATCCAAAAATTTCATCCATATAAAGTAGGGCTTTAAGTGAAGATGTACCTTCTTGTCTTCTCATCCAAGAAACCATTTGATTTAGTAGTAGTGAAACAAAAAACATTCTTTGAGAATCATTTAAGTGGGCAATTGAAAAGATAGAAACCTTTGCTTTTCCATTTTCATCATATAATAAATTTGAAATATCTAAAGTTTCACCTTCTATCCATGTTTTAAAAGATGGATTTGCGATAATTGTATTTAGTTTAAGAGCTAGTTTTAATCTATCATCTTGGGCAAAAAATGTTTCTAAATCAAATATTCCAACTTTTTCAAAAGGTGGTGTTACAATTAAAGAAATTAGTTGTTCTAAATTTAAATCTTTTCCAGCAGAGTAATAATTCATAAATATTGAAGAGATTAAAATACTCTCTTTTGAAATAGAGTCATTTTTCTCTTCAATTAAAGATAATATAGATGAAACAGTAGAATTAATTAAAGAAACCAATAAATCATTATCTTCTAAAACTTCACGTGATGGAGCTTTAAAAGATGATAAAATTGATATTTGAACTCCTGCACTACTCCCTGGAGTATAGATAGTAAAATCAGCTGCATTTTTTAGTTTTTCAATTCTTTGAGTACTTTGAAAATCCCCTTCTATTCCTTTTTTCCAAAGGTTTGCAGTGTTTTGTGCGTGCTCTTTTAGAGTTACGCCATTATTAATAGCATCTTGTTCTTCAATCCAAGGCTCAAAATCACTTCCTTGAAGATTTGGAAAAGTTAGAAGTAAATTTCCCATATCACCTTTTGGGTCAATGATTATTGAAGGAATATTATCAATTGCTGCTTCTTCAAGTAATGAAATCCCAAGTCCTGTTTTTCCACTTCCTGTCATTCCTATAATAGCAGCATGGGTTAATAAATCTTTATTTTTATAAACTAATGGAGTATAAACATCTTTTGATGATTCTTCTTTTCCAATATAAAATAGTTTTAGTTTTTCATAATCAATAGTACTATTCATAATAGACCTTTATTTCAAATGTTTGTAAATATTTAAAATTATTATAGCAAAAAAAAAGTGAATGCCTCTTTGGCATTCACTTTTTTTTGTATAAGATTTATTGTTTATTCTTCAATAATATTAGCAGCTTCACTATTTGCTTTTAATTCAGCAATAGCAGCGCTTCTTTCAATTACATCTGAAAATAAAGCACTTGTTCCAACGATTTGACCATTTGTTGATTTGATATTAAAAAATTGTTTACCATTTGATGACTCTTTTAATTCATATCTAGAATCTTCTTGACAGTTCTTTTTTACAGATTCTATACCATTTTTAGCACTAGCTTTTTGAGCATAGTTTTCACTTTTTATAATAGTTTTACCCTCTGCATTCACAAAAATAAATGAAAATGGCTCATTTGCG
>CBFHMY010000068.1:0-12490 GCA_965657055.1 uncultured Aliarcobacter sp.
TCAACTGATAAAAGAAAATTCATCATAGCAGATACTCCAGGTCATGAGCAATATACAAGAAATATGGCAACGGGTGCTAGTACTGCTGATATTGCTATTATTTTAATAGATGCAAGACAGGGAATTTTAACACAAACTAAAAGACACTCTTATATTGCAAGTTTATTAGGTATTAAAAACCTAATTGTTGCTATTAATAAAATGGACTTAGTTGATTTTAGTGAAGAAGTTTTTGAAAATATTAAAAGAGATTATAATGAGATTATCGAATATCTTCCTCATAATAGTGATTTAAATATTCAATTTATTCCTATTTCTGCTTTAGATGGAGATAATATTTTAACTATTTCACCTAAGTGTTCTTGGTATAAAGGTCTTCCTTTAATGCAATTACTAGACCGTACGCAAATACATAAACAAGAATCATCTTCATTTAGATTACCTGTTCAGTATGTTGTACGTCCTCATTTAAATTTTAGAGGGTTTTCAGGAACAATTTCAAGTGGAAGTATTAGTGTAGGTGATGAGATTACAGTACTACCTTCAAGAAAAACATCTAAAGTTAAATCAATAGTATCAAATGATATTAAAGATTTAAGACCAATTGGAAAAGATGAAACAGTAGAGACTATAAACAAAGCATTTGCTCCAATGGCAACAACTATTACACTTGAAGATGAAATTGATATAAGTAGAGGGGATATGATTGTAAAATCAACTGATATTCCAAAAGTATCAAATCACCTATCTTGTATGGTAGTTTGGATGGATGAAACTCCATTAAAACTAAATCAAAACTATATTATCAAAAGAGCAACCTCTGTAATAAATGGAGCATTTAACACTATTGAGTTTAAGAAAAATATCAATACTTTTGAAGAGATAGATGCAAGTGAGCTAGCTTTAAATGATATAGCAAAATGTACAATCTCTTTAGATAGAGATATAGCAGTTGATCCATACCATGAAAATAGATATACAGGAAGTTTTATCATTATTGACAAATATACAAACTCTACTGTTGGTGCAGGAATGATTATTTCTTCTATTGAAGGGTTTGCTCACCTTGAAGAAGAAAAAATAGTTTATACTCAAGCTGAAATTGAGTTAAACCAGTTTATTAGAAAAAATTACCCACAATGGGATTGTAAGGCAATATAATGTCTAATAATTTAGCATTAAATATAGAACAAATAAAAAAAGAAAAAAGTGGAATAGATGTCTTAGCTGACATCTATATCTATGCAATTTTTGGTGAAAAAATATCACCTAGTGATTTAGAAAGGTTCAAATGGTATGGACTTTATGCACAAGATGAAAATCAAGAATTCTTTGAATTAAAAATTCCCCTTGAAATGGGTGAATTAAACCTAGAACAAATAGAAACATTAAGTGAAATTTCTAAAAACTATGCAAATAATTCATTAAATTTATTAAGTTCTCAAAAAATTGAATTACGAAATTTAAAATTACATAATTTGCCAAATATTTTTAATATGCTCCATAGAGTTGGATTAAATACTGAATTTGAAGCAGGTCATACTGTAAGAAGAGTTCTAACTTGTCCCGTAAATGGCATAGATCATACACAGTTATTTGATGTAACTGATTTAGCAAATAGATTAAACAAAACATTTATTGGAAATAAAAAATTCGATAATTTACCAAATAAGCTTCAAATGGCAATAAGTGGATATGAAGAAGGTTGCGATGTGCAATTTACTCCTGATGTTAGTTTTAATGCAACAAAAGATTCAAAAGAAAAAATCATTTTTGCAGTTAAAATAATGGATAGAACAATAGGATATGTAACACCTCCCCAAATACTAAATACAGCAAAAGCTATTGCAAATATTTATAAAGATTATGGAAATAGAGAAAATCCTGAAAAAAACTCTTTTGAGACACTTGTTAACAATTGGGGATATGATAAATTTTATGATATTTTAAATGCATCAATTAATTATAAAATTGAAAAAAATATTTTTATCAAAAATAATCCAAGCCCTAGAAAGCCACGAATGGGAATAAATATTAGCAAAATTAAAAATGAAAGTTATATAGGATGTAGATTCAATTTAGCTACCATGGAAGGTTCAACTTTTGATTCTTTACATCAACTATTAAAAAAGCATGAGGCTTCTAAGATAAAAGTTACCCATAAAGCAAATATAATAATTTTAGATGTACCTAGTAAAAATGCAATTAATTTAGCAAAAGAACTAAGTGAAATAGGATGTAATTCTTTTTCATAATTTTTAGAAGAACTTAAAATTCGACTTATTAAACTATTAATAATTCACTATTTTTTCATTCTACTATTTTATAATAAAAAATAAAATAAGGAGAATTAGATGAAAATAATGAAAAATCAATTTGGATTAATAAGTGTTAACGGAGCTTTATCTTTGATTACTGCCTTCTTACTTACTGCATGTGGGGGCGGAGGTAGTACTGATTCAACTTCTTCTGATACCTCATCAGTAACAACTACTGATTTAACAAGCCTATCAATTGAGAGAGGTCCTGTAATTGGATCTTTAGTTTTAGATGCTCAAGGGAAAAGAGCATCTAATTTAGGAAATGGTCAATATAAATTTGAATCTGCTCCAATTTATCCAATTTATGTAAGTGGTGGGTATATTGATGTAAATAGAGATGGAATAATAGATACAAATGACACTAAGCTTTTAACACTTCTTAGTATTTCAAAAAGTGGGATATCAAAGGTAACTATGGTAACTACTCTAATTTCAAATGAAGAAATTAAAAATGAATTAATGAGTGTCTATGGATTAAGTGAAGAAGACTTGTATTTAAAACCATCTGAATCATTAATCATATCTGCTATTTCAGATATTTTATTTAAATATACTATTGAGAATAATATTACTTCATTATCATCAATTAGTTTAACAAATATTAAAGCTTTACAGGTAGATATTCAAGCTAAAATCTTAGAAAATCAGAATTCTTCTGGTACTTTACTTGAAATTGCCACTGCAAGTGAAATTGCAATAGTTAAAGACTTAGAGACAACTCATCCAACAATTTATCTATCAACAGATGAAGTACTAGATGCCACACAGGAAATTGCAAATAGAAGTGATATTCCTAGTTTAAACACAAGTACCCTTACTCAAGATCAAATAGATGATTTATTGTTTATGTATCAAGAAGAAAAAGTTGCACGAGATGTTTATATAAAAATGTATGAAAAATGGGGACATAATATTTTTAATAATATAAAAGATTCTGAACAAAGTCATATTGATGCAGTTGAAGCCTTACTTGTAAAATACGAAATAGAAATTCCAATAGCAGATACAAACATCGGTGAATTTGAACTTACAGAACTACAAAATTTATACAATGATTTAATTACCAAAGGTAATTTATCATTAACAGATGCACTTGAAGTTGGAGTTATGATTGAAGAAAAAGATATCACTGATATCGTTGAAAAAATGGTAGATGTTCCAGCTGATATAGAAACAGTATATGGAAATCTTTTAAGTGGAAGCTATAATCATCTAGATGCATTTAACAATGTTTTATATAAATAAAATAGGCTAAATAGACCTATTTTATTTTATATTTTTATAATTATATAAATTATTATAAAAACTCTGATATAATTATTTTATGAAAATATTATATCTAGAAGATGATACAGACCTTGCCGAAACTATTAAAGAGTTCTTAGAGGATAAAGGTTTTAAAGTAGTTCTTGTTCATGATGGAGAAGAAGCATTAGAAGTCTCTTTCAATGAGAATTTTGATTTATTTATTTTTGATATTCAAGTGCCAAAATTAAATGGTTTTGAACTTCTTAAGAACTTAAGAGCTGCTAATATTGATACTCCAGCTATTTTTACAACTTCTCTTAATACAATTGAAGATTTATCAAAAGGTTATAATTCTGGTGCTGATGATTATATAAAAAAACCTTTTTTACTTGAAGAACTTTATTTAAGAATAAAAGCTTTATTAAAAAGAGAATATAAAAGTGTTGAAAATATAATACAAATTGATGAAAATATAAAACTTGATACAAACTTGCAACAAGTAATTATTGATGAAAATACCTTTGATTTAAATAATAAAGAGACCCAACTCCTGAAACTTTTGGCTAAAAATAAAAAACATTGTGTTTCTTTTGAAATAATTTTTGAAACTGTTTGGTCTTTTGAAGACATTCATAGTGAACAAAGTTTAAGAACTTACATAAAAAATCTGCGAAAGATTTTAGGAAAAGAAAAAATAGTAAGTATAAAAAAACAAGGATATATGCTTGCATAGTGCTGAAAAAAAAACTATTTTTAGTGTTTTAATTCTATATTTAACATCTACAATTTTACTTATTTCAATATTAGCATATGGCTATTATGACCATGAAAAAGAAAAACTTCAAATAGAAGAAAAAAACCTTTTATTAAATAATGCAAAAGAAGTTTATTTTAAACTTGAAAACTTTCATAATAATCTCTTAGAAAAATCTCCTTATCCAAAATCATCAAATTATAACTCTGCAATTTATGATATTGATAAAAACCTTTTATATTCAACTTTATTAAATAAAGATGTAAATTTTAGTAAAAACTTTTATTATATAGGTGATTACAGTTATTTTATTCATGAAATAAGTCCCTACTATATGGGAGCTGCTTATATTATAATTGAAATGAAAAATCAGTTTGTTTTAAAAAATGTTGGTAAAAACATAATTGCTTTAACGCTTTTTATTATATTAATTATTATCACAACATCATTGTTTTTAGTAAAACTAATTTTAAAACCTATTCGAAATAACCTTGAACTTCTAGATAGATTTATTAAAGATGCAACCCATGAACTTAATACTCCTATTTCAACAATTCTTACAAATGTAGAACTATTAAATTCTAACAACATTGATGAAAAATTAGTAAATAAAATAAATAGAATAAAAACTGCTTCCATGACTATTTCAAATATTTATGAGGACTTAGTTTTTGTAGTTTTAAATAACAGACTTTCTTCTAAAAATATTAATGTAAATATTAATGAACTTATTAAACAAAGAGTTGAATACTTTAATACTTTCTTTAAATCAAAAAACATATCTATTTTTATAAAAGAAATAGAAAATTCGAATTTATTTATTGATAAAAACAAGATGATTCGACTAATTGATAATCTAATATCTAATGCAATAAAATACACAAATAGAACAACACATATCAAAATAAATATAAATAAAAATAGCTTTCAAATAATAGATGAAGGTAAAGGAATGACAAAAGAACAAATATCGAAAATATTTCAAAGATACACAAGATTTGATGATACTCAAGGTGGTTTTGGATTAGGATATAACATCATTTATTCTATTGCGAAAGAATACAATTTAAAAATAAAAATAAATTCAAAAATAAATGAGGGAACATGTGTAAAAATATCTTGGTTATAGCCTTATTTATCTCCACTTATTTAAATGCAGATGTATTTGAAAGAGATTGTTTATCATGTCATACAAATAATACTCAATTAAAAATGATAATTAGTAGATATACATTAAAATTTAGTAGTGAAAAAAGAATAAAAGAAGCTATTTTTAACTACTTAAAAAATCCATCAAAAGAGCTTTCCTCTATGCCTCTAGGATTTTTATCAAGATTCGATATAAAAGAAAAATCCAAATTAAATGATGAAGAATTAAGAGAAGCAATTGATACGTATTATAAAAAATATAACCTATTGCAACTAATAGAATGATTTATAAATTTAATACTTTTACACAAGCTAACTCTTATCATAAATAACTTAAAATTATAAGATTAATAAGACAAACTAATTAAATGAGCCAAACAATATGAACAAAAATATTTTTCGACCTTTTTTCAATGAACAAACAGATGTATTAAATTTTATAAAATACAATACTATTGGAAAAAATAAAAAAGAGTATTTTGATTATACAGCATCAGGATTAGCTTTTAGACAAATAGAAAATAGAATTCATGATGTACTGGAAACCTACGCAAATACTCACTCAAAAGAAGCATCAAATGCAGATAAAACTACAAACTATTATGAAATGGCAAGGGAAAATCTAGCAATTAACCTAGACCTTTCAGATGAGTTTGCAATACTTCCAAGTGGCTGTGGAACAACAGCTGCAATTAAACATTTTCAAGAATTAATGGGATTGTATATTCCCCCTTCTACAAAAAAAAGATATGGATTTCAAATAGATAAATCTAAAGCTCCTTTAGTAATAGTTGGACCATATGAGCATCACTCAAATGAAGTTTCATTTAGAGAAGCTCTTTGTGAAATTCAAAGAATAAATCTAAATAAAGAGGGCTTAATAGATTTAAATCATCTACAAGAAGTTTTAGAAAAAAATAAATATAGAGAAATAATTGCTTCATTTTGTATAGCTTCAAATGTAACAGGAATAATAACTCCCTACGAAGAAATATCAAAACTCTTACGTACTTACAATGCTATTATTTGCTTTGATGCAGCAGCATCTAGTCCATATATAAATATTCCTAATCATTTGTATGATGCGATGTTTATGTCACCTCACAAGCTTCTTGGAGGCCCTGGATCGTGTGGATTATTACTTATTAGAAAAAGTCTAATAGATACAGATATTTCACCAACTTTTGCAGGTGGAGGAACTGTTGAGTATGTAAATAAAGAGACTCAGGTTTATCAAAAAAACATAGAGGTAAGAGAAGATGCAGGAACACCTGGAATCTTACAACTAATTCGAGCAAGCCTTGCCTATCAGTTAAGAAATGAAATAGGTTTTGAGTTTATTAAAAAACAAAAAGATGAATTAAAAAAATATTTCATAAACGAACTAAAAAAAATACCAAATTGCGAAATCTATGGAAACCAAGAAGCTTCTAATATAGGAATAATTTCTTTTAATATAAAAGGTCTAAACCCTTATGAATTATGCAATAAGCTATCAACTCAAAATAACTTCCAAACAAGAGCTGGATGCTCATGTGCAGGACCTTATGGACATGATTTATTGGGAATTGAAACTTTAGATATTAACAATAAACCAGGTTGGGTTAGAATTTCAATTCACTTCTCACAAACAAAAGATGAACTTAAAAGTTTAGTTGATGGAATAAGAAAAATAGCGATTTAGATTTCTAGTTTTATTTATACATACAAAGACTTATTAAAAGAGAATGATATTTACTTATTACTTTATATTTCGAAATTTTACAAATTTTTTAATATAAACTTATCAAAATACAATGTATAAAATTGAATGATGAGTTAGAATACAAAGTAAATAAGTCTTTAAATTTATATGTGCAAATATTATAAAACAATGAACTCTTAAATCTTATTCAACTTTTTTAAGCAATAGAAAAGTAGTAATCTATTTCCATATTTTTTACAATAAAAATAAAAATTCTAAAATTAAACAAACACTAAACGATTCATTTATACTTCATTAACCAAAATTGTTTACAATCCCAAATGAGTTTCATAAAATTATTTTAGCTTCTCAACCATTCATAATAAAAAAGAGTCTTATAAATAAAATCGATTTTACTTATAAGACTAAAAAGTATCTAAGCCTAATTCTATATATTACTTTTTTAGGTGTACCTTTGTACCCTATGGCTAGATACTATTCAATAGTGCCGAAATGGCCCTATTTTCTACTTTTCCTAATAATTGGGGTGATTTTTTCAATATTTATAATTACATTTTTACACGAAGTCACCTCATTTTAGTTTTCATGGGTTTTCAAAAATTTCTTTTACAAATAATCTATAATTTAAAACAAAAGTACTTGATTTTGGGGAATACCCATGAGATTAGGGTTAGTAGTGAGATAACTTTTAAAAAGTTATCTTCTTAAGATTTTATTTATTTATTAAAAAAAATGCTGTTAAAATTGATATTGTATAAATACTCATTAAAATAATATAATCATTTTTACTTACTTTATTTTTTTCTAATTTATTCATTTAAACTCCTTTATTAATAAGAAGGAGATTTCTCCTTCTTATTTTACTGTTATAATTTTTTTATTGTTATCTTCTTTTAATTTTGGAATAATTACTTCTAATACTCCATTATCACTGCTTGCTTCTATATTTTCTATATCTGCATTATCGGGTAAAGTAAAACTTCTTGAAAATTTCCCAAAGTATGTTTCTACTTTATAGTAATCCTCTTCTTTAATTTCATCTTTTACTTTTCTTTCACCACTAATTGTTAAAATTCCCTTATTTATATCAACTTTAATATCTTCTTTTTTTATACCTGGTAAATCAACATCTACATGGTAGGCAAATTCACCTTCTCTTGTATTAACTACTGGAACAAAGGCACTTACACCCTCATTTTTAGATTGATTATACAAACCTTTTTCTATCTCTTTTAATTGTTTAAAAGGATCAAATTTTGTTAATAACATTTCAAACTCCTTGAAATAAAATTATATACTTGATACTATATATATCAAGTTGATGGAATATTAACATATTTTTTAGCACTTGTCAATATTAAGTGCTAATTTATTTTATAATATTGATTATGTAGTATTTATTTTTAGCACTTAAATAGTATATTTGCTAATAAAATATTATAGAATATAAATATATTTTTATAATTAATTATTCTCCTTCATGTTAAAAAGTTATACAATTCTAATTTTTAAATACATTTGTATTACTTATATACAATATTTAAAGATAGTAATTCTTTTATTTATGTATAATGAATTTAATTTAAAAAATAAGGATTAAATATGTCTTTAAAAGTAGTAATTTCACATAGAACTGCGTATAAATATGATAGAAATATCTCATTATCTCCGCATATAATAAGATTAAGACCAGCTCCTCACAGTAGAACTCCAATAGAAGCCTATTCGTTAAAAATAAAACCTGAAGGTCATTTCTTAAACTGGCAACAAGATCCATTTGGTAACTACATGGCAAGGCTTGTTTTTCCTGAAAAAACAAAAGAGTTTTCAATTGATGTGGAAATCATTGCTGATTTAATTACATTAAATCCTTTTGATTTCTTTGTTGAAGAAAGTGCAACAAACTATCCTTTTGAATATAAAAAAGAATTAAAAAAAGAATTAAAACCATATTTAAAAATAAATGAAAAAGGTAAACTCTTAAAAGAGTTTGTAAAAAGTATTGATAAAAGTGAAAAACCTATTATTGATTTTTTAGTAGAAGTTAATCAAAAAATTAATAAATTTGTTAACTACACAGTAAGATTAGAAGCAGGTGTTCAATCTTGTAAAACTACTTTAGAAAATGAATTAGGTTCTTGTAGAGATTCAGCTTGGCTATTTGTTCAAGTTCTAAGACACTTAGGATTAGCAGCTAGATTCGTATCTGGATATTTAGTTCAATTAACAGCCGATGTTAAATCACTTGATGGTCCTAGCGGTCCAGAAGAAGACTTTACAGATTTACATGCATGGACTGAAGTATATATTCCAGGTGCTGGTTGGGTTGGACTTGATAGTACAAGTGGATTATTTGCAGGGGAAGGACATATTCCTCTTGCTTGTACACCTCATTATAATAGTGCCCATGCTATTGAAGGATTTAGTGATAAATGTGAAACAGAATTTTTCTTTGAGAACTCTGTAACAAGAATTTTTGAATCTCCTAGGGTTACTAAACCATATAAAGAAGAACAATGGGATGCTATTTATAATCTTGGGTTTAAAGTTGATGAAGATCTAGTAAAAAATGATGTAAGACTTACAATGGGTGGTGAGCCTACATTTGTATCTATTGATGATATGGAATCTGCACAATGGAATAGTGAAGCAGATGGTGAACATAAAAGATTATTGGCAAATAATTTAGCAAGAAAACTTCTTGCATCAAATACTAATGGTGGATTATTACATCATGCTCAAGGTAAATGGTATCCAGGTGAACCACTTCCAAGATGGCAAACAAGTATATTCTGGAGAAAAGATGGAAAAGCTATTTGGGAAAATCCTGAATTACTTGCAGATATGAATAAAACATATCCTTACACAACAGAAGATGCTAAAAAATTCATATCAACACTATCTTTAATTTTAGGAGTTAGTGATGAAAATGTAATTCCAGCTTTTGAAGATCCGATTTATTATATTATGAAAGAAGCTGAACTTCCTTTAGATATTGATCCTTTAAAATTTGATTTAAAAGATCCACTTGAAAGACAAACAATAGCTAAAAAACTATCTCAAGGACTTAATAGTGAAGTAGGATATGTACTTCCTATAAACTTTGGTGCAACAAAATGGATTACTTCAAAATGGGAATTTAGACGTGGTCATTTATTTTTAGGTGCAGGAAACTCACCTCTTGGATTAAGACTACCATTAGAATCACTAATTGTTAAACCTCAAGTTGAATTAGAGCAAGAATTCGAACATGATTTATTTGCTTCTTATCCTGCTCTTGGTGAATATATTACAAGTGTTCAAAAAAGAGCGAAGAAGATGAGTAAAAAAACTACTCTAAAAAATAAATATGAAGCATTTGTAAGAACTGCTCTTTCTGTTGAAATTAGAGATGAAAAACTTTGTATTTTCCTTCCTCCAATTGAAAAAACAGAAGTTTTCTTAGATTTAATTGCTTCAATTGAAGAGGCTGCAAAAAGATTAAATCTTGCAGTAATAATTGAAGGTTACGAGCCTCCTCATGATTTAAGAACAGATAGAATTAAAGTTACTCCAGACCCAGGTGTTATTGAAGTAAATATTCAACCAACTAGTTCTTGGAAAGAATTAAGTGATAATTTACTTTCTCTTTATGAAGATGCAAGGCTTTGCAGACTTGGAACTGAAAAGTTTATGATTGATGGAAGACACACAGGAACAGGTGGAGGAAATCACGTAACTATTGGAGCCATGGAACCTAGCGATTCACCACTTTTAAGAAATCCTCAATTACTTAGAAGTTTAATCACATTTTGGCAACACCATCCAGGTTTATCATACCTTTTCTCAGGGGCATTCATAGGGCCAACTTCTCAAGCTCCAAGAGTTGATGAAGGAAGAATGGAAAATCTTTATGAATTAGAAATTGCTTTCTCTCAAATTCCAGAAAGCGGTGATGTACCTTTTTGGTTAACAGATAGATTGTTTAGACATATGTTGACAGATATTACAGGAAATACTCATAGAAGTGAGTTTTGTATAGATAAACTATATTCACCTGACTCAAGTAGTGGAAGACTTGGTATCTTAGAGCTTAGAGCCTTTGATATGCCACCTCACTCTCAAATGGCACTTTTACAAATGTTATTAGTAAGAGCTTTAGTTTCTTGTTTTTGGAAAAAACCATATAAACATAGCTTAGTTAGATGGGGAACAAGACTTCATGATAAATTCTTACTTGAACACTATGTAAAAGAAGATTTAAGAAGTGTAGTTCAATACTTAAATGATGAAGGTTATGAATTTAAACTTGATTGGTTTGATCCTTTCTTTGAATTTAGATTCCCATTATATGGTATGACATCAATTGAAGGAATGCCTGTTGAAATAAGATCAGCAATTGAACCTTGGAATGTACTAGGAGAGGAATCAGGAAGTCAAGGAACATCAAGATATGTTGATTCTTCTGTTGAAAGATTACAAATAAAAATAGCTAACTTCAATGAAGAAAGATATGTAGTATCTTGTAATGGGGTTCAAGTACCTCTTTCTAAAACAGATGTTGAAGGTGAATATGTAAGTGGAGTAAGGTATAAAGCATGGCAACCATGGTCTGCACTTCATCCTACAATTAAAGTAGATACACCTCTAACTTTTGATATAATAGACAAATGGAATACTAGATCAATTGGTGGATTTAATTATTTTGTTGCCCATCCAGGAGGAAGAAGTTATGATTCATTCCCTGTAAATTCTTTTGAGGCTGAATCAAGAAGAATAAACAGATACTGGGATTTTAATCATTCACAAGGAGAAGTTACTCCTTATGAACCTAAAATAACTGGGGAAGCTAATACTATTTTTGCATATGAGGCAAAAAGAACATTAACAGACAAAAAAGGAAGTAAAAAACTTTATTTCCATGAAATGCCAAAAAATAAAGAGTACCCACATACATTAGACTTAAGACAAAGGTGGATGAAAAAATAGATGTCGATTTTTAATAGTTGTAAAGTAGAAGCACCTTTTGATGAAATGTTTGATAAAGAATGTAATGTTAAACCTCATTGGAAAGAAATATACGACAATTTAGAACGTGTTGGAATAAAACAACTAGAACAAAAACAGATAGAAATTGACTGGAGACTTGAAGAAAACGGGGTTACTTATAATATTTATAATGACCCTGAAGGAACAAATAGAAGATGGAATTTAGACCCAATTCCATTTGTTCTTGAAAATGAAGAATGGGAAGAAGTTTCAAAAGGTTTAAAACAAAGAGCAAAACTTTTAAATCTTATTTTCAAAGATTTATATACAGAAAAAGATTAATAA
>CBFHMY010000069.1:0-12411 GCA_965657055.1 uncultured Aliarcobacter sp.
GATTAAAAAAAGAATAGATGAAGGTAATGATGCATATCCTGATTATATTACTGTTGATGCAGGAAGTGGTGGAAGTGCAACAGCTCCTATTGAAATGATGGAAAGAGTAGGGCTTAATGTTAGAGATTCTATTTATTTAGTAGATAAAGTTTTAACAGATTATGGTGTAAGAGATAAAGTAAGACTTGTTGCTAGTGGTAAAATATTAACACCTGATGATATAGTTATTATTATGAGTTTAGGAGCAGATTTTTTACAAATAGCTCGTGGATTTATGATGAGTGCTGGATGTATTAGGGCACGTTATTGCTCAGGAACAACAGGTCGTGATTGTCCTGTTGGACTTGCTACTCAAAATAAGAGTAAAAGAAGAAAATATTTTGTATTTAGACATGCTACTTATGTGGCAAATTATCATAAAAATCTTTTGAAAAATGTAAAAGGTTTATTGGCAATTATGGGTCTTAAAAATATAAATCAATTAAATAAACATAGATTATTATTTTTAGATAAAGACTCAAGAGTACATGATAATATTGATGAAGTATTTAAAAGAAAATTAGATTTAGGAAAAGATTTGGAGGACGAGTATCATGAACTTAGATAAGGTAATTTCAGGATTTTTTATAATCCTAGCAATGACTTTAAATTTTGGATTTTTTTATGGAGATATTCAATCTCTTGAAAGCCATAGTAAATATGAATTATTTGCAGCAATAATAATAAATTTAATTGCTACAATTTTAAAACTAGGAGATAAAACTCAGTTAGGTTCAGTACTATTAGCAACTTCTTTAGTTGCAGATATACAGTTAATCACAGCAGCTATTGTTTGGACAGTTGTTGCTTATTCATCTACAGTTGATACTTCAATTATGTCAGTTATTGTTTCTTTATCAGGAGGAGCATTATTGGCTAATTTTACTTCAGTAGCGCTGTATATTGGTGATACATTAAAATCTAAAAGATAGAATAGGCAAATATATTGAGAAATAATTCTTTATTTATAATATTACAAAAAATGAGGAAACCATTTTTAGTAATATTATTAACATATACTATTTCAATGTTAGGATTTCTTTTAATCCCAGGTGTGGATTTAAATGGAAATACCTATAATATGACAATATTTGATGCTTTTTATTTTATTTCATATACAGCAACTACTATAGGATTTGGTGAGTTACCTTATCCTTTTACTTATACTCAAAGAATTTGGGTTACTTTTTCAACTTATTTAACAGTTTTAGGATGGTTTTATAGTGTTGGGTCATTACTTACTTTATTGCAAGATAAACTATTTTTACAAGAAATAGAAAAAACAAAATTTTTAAGACAGATAAAAAACTTAAATGAAAAATTTATTGTGGTTCTAGGATATAACCAAATCACAAGAAAAATTATTACAAAAGCTCTTAATCAAGGTTTACGTACAGTTGTAATATCAAAAGATAAAATGGAGATAAATCATTTACTTTTAGAAAATTTCACACCAACAGTTCCTGTGTTATTTAGTGAAAATTATTCTGTAAAAGTTTTAGAAGCAGCAGGTCTTAACAAAAGAAATTGTAAGGCAATTGTTTCATTATTGGAAGATGATGCCTTAAATTTGAAAATTACATTAATTGCAAAAACATTAAATAAAAATATTAAAGTAGCCGTTAAATCAACAACTACAAATCATACTGAAAATTTAAAAGATTTAAATGCTGAGGTTGTAATTAATCCTTTTTCCATAATTTCATCAGAAATTAATATGGCACTTTCTGCACCAAATTTATTTAAACTTGAAAAATGGTTATATGGAATAGATGATTTAAATGCAACTTTGCCAATTTTTCCTAAAGGTCTTTATATTATTTGTGGATATGGAAGAATGGGAAGAAAGATTTTTGAAAAATTAACAGATACTAATGTTGAAGTAAAATTAATTGAATTAGATAAAAATAAAGATAAAAAATTTACCCCAGATGAAATATCTCATTTAGTTTTCGGGAATGCTGATGATAAAGAGTTATTACTAAATGTGGGAATAAAAAATGCAGTTGCAATAGTAGCAGCAACGGAAGATGATACTACAAATTTATCTATTTTAGCAACGGCTAAAAAGTTAAATCCTGAGATTGTAACAATAGTTAGAGAAAATGATATTTTAGATGATTTTTTATTTAAAAATGCAAATATAAATCATATTTTTACTCCTTCTAAAATTTTAGTAAATAAAGTTACTAATGCCCTAGTTAATCCACTTAGTGATAAATTTTTAAAAATGATTATAAAAAAAGATAATGAATGGGCATCAAAATTAGTTAGTAGGCTTTTACAAGAGATTGATTCAAAACCACTTCTTTTAGAAGTTGAAATAAATGAGATTCTTACTCCTCAAATCTTTAATTATTTACAGTCAGAAAACACACTTGCTTTAAGTTTATTAGCAATATCTTTGCATAATAAAGAACATAAAAATAATGTTGTACCTTTGTTACTTCAACGAGAAAATGATATAATATTAACCCCTGAATGGGAAAATGATATCAAAATTGGTGATAAAATTTTATTAGCATGTGATAACCATGCCAAAGATGATATAGAGTATATTTGTCAAAATATTTATGAATTTTATTATGCAACAACAGGCAAAGAAAAACGAACAATTTTTAAAAGGAATTAAATGAAAATTTTAACAGGACCATGTGTACTAGAAGATAGAGATACAGTAATGAGAATTGCTGAAAAATTAAAACCATTAAGTGAAGATAAAAGAGTTGAATTTTATTTTAAAGCTTCATTTGATAAAGCAAATAGAACAAGTATTAGCTCTTTTAGAGGTCCAGGACTTGATGAGGGATTAAAATTATTCCAAGAAATAAAAGAGCAATTTGGATATAAAGTTGTAACTGATATTCATGAATCATATCAAGCAGCACCTGCTGGTGAAGTAATGGATATTTTACAAATACCTGCATTTTTATGTAGACAAACAGATTTATTAGTAGCAGCTGCTAAAACACCTGCAATTATAAATATTAAAAAAGGGCAATTTTTAGCAGCAGATGCTATGAAACACCCAGTTGAAAAAATACTAAATACAAGAGGAATCACAGAAGTTTCTTATGAAACTTCTGAAAAAGCTGGTGTTTGGCTTTGTGAAAGAGGTAATACTTTTGGATATGGTGCATTAGTTGTAGATATGAGAAATTTACTTTTATTAAGAAAATATGCTCCTGTGATATTTGATGCAACACACTCAGTTCAAATACCTAGCACTGGTGGAACAACAGGTGGGAATTCTTCATTTGTTCCATATATGGCAAAAGCAGCAGCGGCTGTGGGCGTTGATGGATTCTTCTTTGAAACACATACAGACCCAAGTGTTGCACTTAGTGATGGACCAAATATGCTTAAAATCGAAGACTTATATAAAACTGTAAGTGACATTTTTGCTATTAAAGAGGCTTTAGGATATAATTAATCCTTATACACATATTTTTGGAGAAATAAATGAAAATTATTGAAGGTAATTTAAGATTAAATGGTACTGAAAAAGTAGCTATTATAAATGGAAGATTTAATCATATTATAACAGATAGATTAGTTGAAGGTGCAAGGGATGCATTTAAAAGACATGGTGGAAATGATGATAATTTAGATTTGATTTTAGTTCCAGGTGCTTTTGAAATCCCTTTTGCTTTAGAAAATGCACTTGCAAGTGGAAAATATGATGCAATTTGTTGTGTTGGCGCAGTAATTAGAGGGGCAACTCCTCATTTTGATTATATCTCTGCAGAAGCTACAAAAGGAATTGCAACTGTTGGAATTAAACATGGGAAACCTGTATCAAATGGTGTTTTAACTACTGATACAATTGAGCAAGCAATTGAAAGAGCTGGTTCAAAAGTTGGTAATAAAGGTGCAGAAGCAATGGTTACTATTATTGAGATGCTAGATTTATATAGCGAAATGGGGAAATAATTTGGCAACTAGAACACAAGCTAGGGAGTCTGTAATTGGTTTATTATATGCTTATGATTTAGGTAATGAAGGAATTGCAAAATTTGTTGATGAGATTTTAGAAGATAAAAAAATTAGAAATCAACAAAAAGAGTTTGCTTTAAAACTTTTTAATGGAACAATAGAAAATATTGAAACTATTGATAAAGAAATTATTTCACATTTAAATCAAGGAACACTTGAAGATATTGGTTCTGTTGAAAAATCAATATTAAGACTTGCTATTTATGAAATATCATTTGAAGATTTACCAAAAGCTATTGTTATTAATGAAGCAATTGAATTATCAAAAAGATTAGCTAGTGATGGTGCTCCAAAATTTGTAAATGGATTATTAGATAAAGTTATAAAGGCTTAATTTATGAGTAATGCTATGAAATTATGTGTATCTTTAGATTTATCTAGTGCTGAAGAAAATTTAGTATTAGTAGAACAAATAAAAGATTTTGACGTTTGGTTAAAAGTTGGATTTAGAACTTATATTAGAGATGGAAAATCTTTTTTAGAAAAATTAAAAGCTATTAATCCTAATTTTAAAATCTTTTTGGATTTAAAACTTTATGATATACCAAATACAATGGCAGATGCAGCACAAGAGATTGCAAACTTTGGTTTAGTAGATATGTTTAATGTTCATGCAAGTTCAGGTGTAGAAGCTATGAGTACAGTTATGAATAGAATTAAAGATATTCCAAATAAACCTTTAGTTTTAGCTGTAACTGCACTTACTTCTTTTGATAATGATGCTTTTAAAGCTATTTATAATGAAGATATAAAATCAAAAGCAACACAATTTGCAATTGATACTTTTAATTCAGGTGTTGATGGCGTAGTATGTTCTGCTTATGAAAGTTTAGATATTAAAAATAACACTTCAAAAGAGTTTATTACTTTATGTCCTGGAATTAGGCCATTTGGAGAAGATAGCGGCGATCAAAAGAGAGTTGCAGATATTCCTTATGCAAAAGAAAATTTAGTTGATTTTATAGTTGTAGGTAGACCAATATATAAATCTGATAATCCAAAAAATGTAGTTGAAGAGATATTAAAAAATATTTAATTATCTCTTCATATTTTAAGTATGTTTTAAGTGATGTAGTATTATAATTTCCGTCCTGATTTTATGAAAGTAAAATTACGGAAACAGCGGACAGTTGGGTGAGCTGGCTTAAACCACCTCCCTGCTAAGGAGACGTACTGGTAACGGTACCGAGGGTTCAAATCCCTCACTGTCCGCCATTGGGTCATTAGCTCAGCTGGTTAGAGCACTCGGCTCATAACCGAGTGGTCGAAGGTTCGAGTCCTTCATGACCCACCACTATTTTAATTAAATAGTTTTCACTTTTTGTGATTTTAAAAATGTATTTAAGTGCATTTTTATGCGGGAGTAGCTCAGTTGGCTAGAGCTTCTGCCTTCCAAGCAGACTGTCGCGAGTTCGAGTCTCGTCTCCCGCTCCACTATTAAATAGAGTTTGTAATGCTATTTAATTTTTATTATTTTACTAAAGTGATGCGGGAGTAGCTCAGTTGGCTAGAGCTTCTGCCTTCCAAGCAGACTGTCGCGAGTTCGAGTCTCGTCTCCCGCTCCACGGTTAATCTTAATGATTAAATGTTCTTTTATTTATAACGCGGAATAGAGCAGCACGGTAGCTCGTCGGGCTCATAACCCGAAGGTCACAGGTTCAAATCCTGTTTCCGCAACCAATTTTAAAATGTCAAGGTAGCTCAGCTGGTTAGAGCGCTGGTCTCATAAGCCGGAGGTCGAGGGTTCGAGTCCCTCTCTTGACACCAACCAATTAAAAGTGTATAATGCGTGCGTTTTTAATTAAACAATTTTTGGATGCTGGTGTAGCTCAGTTGGCTAGAGCAGCTGATTTGTAATCAGCAGGTCGGGGGTTCGACTCCCTTCACCAGCTCCATTTAAAACCATATTTTCTTGGGGTATCGCCAAGTGGTACGGCAACTGCTTTTGGTGCAGTCATTCCTAGGTTCGAATCCTAGTACCCCATCCACATTTCTTACAAAACATAAAATCTAATTAATACTTGATACTGTTGATTATTTATAAACCGCGGAATAGAGCAGCACGGTAGCTCGTCGGGCTCATAACCCGAAGGTCACAGGTTCAAATCCTGTTTCCGCAACCAACTTATAAGCTTTTAGCTATTTGAACTATTTGTTCTTTTAGCTAGAAGCTTTTTTTTAGTCTTTTTTTTGCCCATTTAACTTTACTAATTTAGTTTATAAATTTTATTTAATCTACATCAAAAACAGTTATTTATTATAAGATTATAGATTCTAATTATTCTGAAATGTATTTTGGATATAATCTAAAAAATAAATAAAATATAATTTGAAGGACACTTTTAATGGGTGATAGAATACATGAAATTATCGGAGAAATTGGAATAATTCACAACACTCTGCTAGAAACTAATAAAATATCAGAAGCACAAGAAGTTTTTGAATTTATTGAGGATTATGATACTGACGTACAAGAACATTATTTAAATCTATTATTACAATATTATTTTCAGAAAAACGATTTAAAAAATTTAAAAGAAGTATTATTAGTTGGTGCAAAATTTGATATGAGATTTGATGATGTTACAGAAGCCTTTTTAAGTATAAAAACAGATGATGAAAATGTAATAGAATTTATGCAAGAAAATGTAATATTTGTAAAAGAAGAAATTAAAACAGAATATTTGAAAACTATGTATGAATATTATATTAGTAATGTTGAACTACAAAGCGCTTTAGAGCAGGCGGTTGAGTTAATAAAAAGAAATAGATACGTGTGTGCATTTTGTTATAGAAACAATAAGGCTGAAGAATTTTCAAAATTCTTTTTAAATGAAGATTTATTAGAGTCCTTAAAAAGAGACTTACCTTATTTGGTAAAATAGGTTTACTATGCCATCTTTTCAAATTTTGATGCCAGAAAACTTTTTGTTTATAATATCAAATTTATCATTTGTATCTTTTTGTTTTTTTATTAGTTTTATTGTGTCAAAAATATTAAAAAGTGTGATTGTATTTTTTGTGCTTTTGATTTCTTTATTAAGTACTGGTTATTATGATTTAATGGTGAAATATGTTGTAAAAAACTATTATGAATTATCTCAAATGGATTCAAAGATATATACACAAGCTTTTAAAAATAAAGATTCAAAAATTGAAAGTTTATCTGTTGTTGGTGCTTATATGTATCCTTTAAAGTATTCAACAACACTTAGTTCTTCTGAAAAAGAAGAAATAGCAAGTATTCATGAAAATTATATTGAGAAATTTATTGATATATCAACTTTTACATATAAATTTAATAAGTATACATACAATACTGAAAGAGTATATTTAAACTCTTATAAGTATGATAATTCATTAATATTAAATCCAAATGAAGAAGCAAAGTTTATTATTTCCAAAAGCTATAAAGATGGATTTCTTCCAAAAGTTTTTGGAAAATATGAGTATAAATTTTTAGATAAACAAACAAATACTGTAATTGCAACTGCATTTAAAATATCATTTTTGACAAGTTATACTAAGTTTAGAAATAAGTATTTATTTTGGACACAAGAGAAAGAAGATGAGTTTAATCTTCCTTCTGTGGAAAATTTTGATAATATTTATAAAAAATTATTTATAAATACTAAATAAATTCTCCTAGTTCATCACCTAGATATTCATCAATTTTTTTGATGAAATCTTCGAATGGCTTATTGCCTGTTCTATTAAAAATTACAATTTCTTCTCCAAAATCATCTTGAATAAAATGCTCTTCTTTTAAAATCTTTTTATATAATTTTTGTAGATCAGCTTCACTCTCATCTTTATTAAATAAAAACCAATTTACAGTTGAATCTTCAATTCTAACAAGACCATAAGTTTTATTTTCATCAACATAATCTTGAATTGTGCCATTTTCAAATAAAGCACCAACTACTAAATCATTTTCATTTAGAATCATTTCCATATTTTCACCTTTTTAAATAGTAATTGGGATTATATTTAAACTCTAGTTAGTAATTCATTATATTTATCAAGTATTAGGTACAATTTCAAAATTCGAAAAAGGAAAATATTATAAAAAAATTTAAAAAAGTACATATAGAAATAACAAATATTTGCAATTTAAAATGTACATTTTGTCCTCCAAAAATCCTTCCAAATGGAACAATGAGTTTAGAAAAATTTGATGATATAAACGCTCAATTAAAACCATATACAAAAGAATTGGCTTATCATATGGTTGGTGATCCATTAGTTCTATCAAATTTAAATGAGTATTTAAATATTAGTTTAAAACATGATTTAAAAGTAAATATTACAACAACTGCTAATAATATAAATGAAAAGCACTATGTAGCATTAATGAATCCAACAATTAAACAAATCAATTTTTCTATAAACTCATATAATGCAAATTCACATAAAAAAACACTTGATGAATATTTAAATCCTATTTTAGATTTTGTAAAATTTGCACAAGAGCAAAAACATGAGTATTTTATAAACTTTAGAATTTGGAATTTAGATGAAGAAAAAAGTGCAAAAGAGTTCAATAAAAAAGTATTTGACAAAATAAATGAAACATTTAATACAGAAATAAATATAGAAGATGTTTATAAAGAACGACCTAAAAATATAAGAATTGATAGAAAAATATTTTTTAACTTTGATGAATATTTTAATTGGCCTAGTTTACAAAATGAAATAGTTTCTACAAAAGGTTTTTGTTATGGTTTAGATTCACATTTTGGAATACTAACAAGTGGAGATGTTGTTCCTTGTTGTTTAGATCAAAATGCTTGTGTAAATCTTGGAAATACAAATACTACACAACTAAGTGATATATTAAATTCTAATAGAGTAAAAGCTATTCAAAGTGGTTTTAGAAAGAATATTATAGTAGAAGAGCTTTGTCAAAAATGTGAATACAGAACGAGGTTCGATAAAAAGGAAATTTAAAATATGAATGAAATAGAAATTATATTAAAAAGTGTAAAAGATTTTTTTACAAGTTCTATGTTAAAAATTGCGTTAATTCCATTAATTGTAACGATGGTTATTCTTTATATGCTATTTTTTGCAGCAGCAGATTTTGGAATAACATCACTTCAAGAAATAGCTGCAGCTTCACAAAATGGTCAAGAAGTAGTAATTGATGAGAATGCACCTTTTTATTTTGTATGGGCTACTTACTTTATTGTGTTTTTATTTAAATACTCTTTTACATCTTGGATAGCAGGATTTTTACTTTATACAATAGGTACTGTAATAGTTCTTCAAGCATCTGTAATTTTATCGATTGTGGTAATTGGATTTTTAACTCCAATGATTTTAAATATTTTGCATAAAAGATATTATTCTCATTTAACCTTACATGGATATGGAAGTTTATTATCACCATTATGGGTAATGGCTAAAAGTGGGTTTATGATGATAATTTTATTTATGGTTTTAATACCTGTTTATTTTGTCCCTGTGTTAAATGTAATTGCATTTGCATTGCCATTGTATTACTTTTTTCATAAGCTATTAAATTTTGATGTTAGTTCAACAATCTTAAGTGAAGAACAGTATAAACAGATATATAAAAAAGAGGGTAATAGTTTTAGATTAAGAACGCTGTTTTTATATTTTATTTCAATGATTCCCTTTGCTACACTTTTCACAGCTGTTTATTATATTATTTATTTAGGTCATGCTTATTTTATAAAACTTGATGAAATAAGTAAATTAGACTTAAAGAAAGAATATAAAAAAGAAGAAGAGATACTTTTAATAGAAGATAAATAAAAAGAGTTTTATCTCTTTTTACTTTTTATTTTAATGCCTCTGTTATTGCATTTCCAGCATTAATTTTCCCATAAGCTCTTTTTTCATCAAAGTTATTTACAGAATAATCAGCACCATTTGAAGTTCCTACTTTATCAGCAGTATCAATTAATATTTGTCTTATTTGATCTGCAGTTAATGTAGGTTTTGCAGCTAATAAAAGTGCCACAACGCCACTAACTGTTGGGGCAGAAAAACTTGTACCTTGTACAAATGAATAATTAAAGTTAACTAAGCCTAATTGTGTTGAAGTATTAACTCCATTTGTTCCTGTTAAATCAAGACTTAATATTCCAAGTAATCTATCTGCAGTATCTCCTCCACCTGGAGCAATTAGGTCAATTTCTGGACCATAATTTGAGTAAGAAGTTATGTCATTTTCTACAGAGCTTGCACCAACTCCTATTACTGAACTTAATTCAGATTCCTCGGTAATACCATCATCTAAATTAGAAGAGTCATTCCCTGCTGAAAAAACTATTGTGATATTCTTATCTTTTAATTCTTGAATTTTCGCAGATAATATACCAGAAACACTTCCTCCTCCCCAACTACAATTTATAACTTGGGCTCCTAAATCAGCAGCTTTTTGAAATGCAGTAATTAAATCTGCTTCTGTAAGTGTTGAAGAACTTTGATAATCATCAAGTAAATCAATATTAATTAATATCAATTGGGCTTCAGGGGCAACTCCTAAATATTTAGATGCAATAATACCTGCTACTGCTGTTCCATGCGAAAAAGTAGATGTATTTGTACTTGATACATCAGTTGTTCCATTCATTACATTATAAGTTGCAAATATTTGCTCTTTAATTTCAGGATGACTGACCTCAAAACCTTCGTCAATTATTGCAACTTTTATAGCTTCTGCATTTGATTTCTTACCTTTTGTTATATTCCAAGCTGGTGATAAATTTATATGAGCATTATCATCTATTTTATATGCTGATTTAAAATCTGAATCAATAAATTCATTTATACTCCATGCGTATTTTGAATAGTCAGTAGCTAAATAAGTAGTTGTAGTAGAACTATCAATTACACTAGAGCTTTCAGCACTTGAACCACCTCCACCACAAGCAGTAAAAAGAAAAAAAGTAGCTGTAATTATGGAAAGTTTTATTTGCTTATTAAAACGATTTTTCATTTTTTAAATCTGTTCTTTATAAAATTTGGATGAGCTGATTTTATATCTTCTAAATTATAAAGTTTTTGACATAATTCAAAAATATTTTGATTTTTATCTATTTTAATAAGATAAAAATCCTCAGATAATTTTGTTCTATTAATTAGATTAAGGTTTTCAAAATCATCTTCACAATATTTATCTTTTTCACACTGAACTAAAATTTCATTTTTAAATTTTACAGCTTCACCACCTACTGTGGTATATTCTTGTATTTCATCATTTGATGTTAAGCTATCGCTTTTAATTATATTTTTAAGTTCAACTTTTTTGCCAAATTCATAATAGAAATTATCTGCTATTAATCCATTTATTAAAAAACAACAAAATATTAAGTATTTCATTTTATTCCTTTATTAATTTATAACCAACGCCTTGAATGTTCTTTAGAAAATTTTCAGGGAGTTTTTTTCTAAAGTTTTTAATAAAAAGTCTCATGGCATTAGCTGTCATAATTGAATCATCATCCCAAACACTATTTTCTAGTTCTTCATACGTAATAAGTCTGTTTTTTGTAATAAGAAGTCTTAAAAAAGTATTTTCTTTTTTAGTTAAAGTAAATAACTCGTTTCCATTTGAAATAATTGATTCTTTATAATCAAAAATCCAATTTGGATTAAGGTTATATATTTTATCTTCATTATAGGTATTAACAAAGGCTTCTAATGCGTTCATTAATTTATCTTGAGTTATAGGTTTTACAATATATTTTACAAGATGAAGTTCTGCAGCTTGTAGTAAATAATCTAAATCTGTATGAGCAGAACTTATAATAATTCTAGTTTTTGAATCAGATTTTCTAATTTTTTTAATTAAATCAATTCCTGTTTCAGATCCCATTTTTATATCTGTAATAATTAAATCAGGATTAAATTCTAAGTATTTTGAATAGGCTTCACTTGCATTTGAAGCACTATTTGTCTCTTTAAATAAATGCTGTAAAATTTCTTCAATATTTTTTCTGATTCCATCTTCATCTTCTACATATAAAACAGAAAAAGCATTAAGTTTATTTGTAAAATTATTTTGCATAATTATATAAATCCTTATGAATATGTTTAATATTATCATATCAAATTTAGATTAAGAATAAAGCATGTTAAGTTCTGTATTAAAGTAATTAAACATCAAATACTTTTTTTTGTTATAAATTAATATTTTTTAGCTATTATAAGAGTTTATTATACGAGGAAGTTTTTTTATGAAATTTAATTTTACTTAGATAATAATAAAAATCAAGAATCAAAAAAAATGATAAACTGTCAGTACTAGATTATGTTAATCCAGCTATTTATTTTGGTATATATGATAAAGGTATAAGGAATTTTTCATTAATTAATACTTTAAAAGATGAAGAATATCATGAG
>CBFHMY010000070.1:0-12408 GCA_965657055.1 uncultured Aliarcobacter sp.
TAACTTTTGTATTTTTCCATCAATTAGGGTTACTTGACTTCCTATTATAAGTTGCATACTCTTCTCCATACATAATTTAAATATTATATGAAAAAAATAGATTTTTCTTTAAAAGAATGTCATTATGCAATGTTTTAGCGTAAATATAGTATTTTAAAATTTAGTAATAAAAAATCATTTAAAAATAAAAGAGAAATATATGATAGTAGAAATACCAGGAAGACAAAGTATAGAAATAAAAGATATTGTTTTTGATTACAATGGAACAATCGCAATTGATGGAAAACTAATAAGTGATGTTTCAAAATACATAAATGAATTGTCATCAAGTTTTAACTTCTATGTAATAACAGCAGATACATATGGAACAGTAAAAAAAGAGTTAGAAAATACAAATTGTAAAGTTATCACAATACCTGCATTATCTCAAGATATGGCTAAGCTAAATTTTGTAAAAGAACTAGGATCGAATACATGTTTAAGTGTAGGAAATGGAAGAAATGACAAATTGATGTTAAAAGAGACTATTTTAGGAATAGCAATTTTACAAGATGAAGGTCTTTGTACTGAAACACTTTTAAACTCTGATATTTTAGTAAAATCAATTTTTGATGTTTTTGCATTTTTAAAAGATTCAAATAGATTAATTGCAACATTGAGAAACTAGATAATTGATAGCAAAATTAAAATTAATAGATAAAGGTATTTTATTTATGCTTTTGAGTGCTTTTATTGGGGCACTTAATGGAGCTGTTGCAAAAATGTTATCAGTGAGCATGGATCCTATTGAAATAGTATTTTATAGAAATTTATTAGGTGTAATGATAATCTTGTATAGTTTAAAAAAAATACCTGTATTTATTGATACTTCAAAACTGCATTTATTGTTTTTAAGAGGTCTTTTTGGCTCTTTAGCCATGTTACTATTTTTTTATACAATTGCTAAAATTCCACTTGGAGAAGCTGTAATTTTAAATAAAACATCTCCATTTTTTGTAACAATTCTTGCATACTATTTGATGAAAGAAACTATAAATTTTAAAACATTTATTGCTCTTATTATTGGATTTGCAGGAGTCGTTCTAATCATAGAACCTTTTGGAATAGTTATCTCAACGGCTCATATTTTAGGAGTACTAGGTGGATTCTTTGCAGCAGCAGCGTATGCTACGATAAAGAAAATAAAAGATATTTATGATGCAAGAATTATTATGCTTTCTTTTATGGGAGTTGGTGTGATTATTCCTTTATTAATCTTTTTATTTACACCTTATGCTCATTTTCAAATACATACAGATCCTATTCTTTGGATACTTATAGTTTTTATGGCGGTTTTATCAACTGTTTCACAATGGTTTTTAACTCGTGCATATAGTTTAAGTGCTGCAAGTATCATTGGAGTTATAAGTTATACAAGTATTCCTTTTGCAATTGGCTTTGGAATGGTTCTTGGTGATTCTGTACCTGATATGTATACTTTTTTAGGTATTGCACTTATTGTAATTGGTGGGATTTTAGTTAGTAAGAAATAAGAATTTAATCAGCTAAAGAAGATTCTTTTATTAATTGAAGTTTTTTTACTCTTGGAAATTTTTTTATTTCATATTCACGTTTTGAAGCTGTACTTCTATTTTCTGAGCTTTCTTGATATATTAGTTTCACTGGACGTCTTATTTTTGTATATTTTGCACCTGAGTCTTTTGTATTGTGTTCATCTAAACGCTTGGGCACATCTTTGGTGATTCCTGTGTATAAACTTCCATCCTTACACTCAAGGATATAAACAAAATATGACATGAAATATCCTTTTACTTTTTATTTTGAATAGTGATTTTATCTCAAATAGGATAAAATCAAATAAAAAAAGAGCAAAATGTTTAAAACAAATGATTATTGGGAAGAAGAATTTATTCAATATGATGATAAACAATTAGATTCTATTTACTTTGATGATTGTACCTTTATAAAATGTGATTTCTCAAAAGCTATTTTTTCTTCTTGTAAATTTAGAGAATGTATCTTTATAGATTGTGATTTATCACTTGCTTTATTGAAAAATTGTGTTTTTAATGATATTTCTTTTGAAAATTGTAAACTTATTGGTATTTCTTGGAGTAATTGTGAAGAGCCTTTTGATGTAAAATTTGATTTGTGTAACATTTCTCAAAACTCTTTTCATCTTATGGATTTACGAAAAATGAAATTTACTAATTCACTTATAAAAGATACTGGGTTTGAAGAGTGTAATCTTGAACATGCTTTTTTTGAAAATTGTGATTTAGAACTAAGTTCTTTTATAAAGAACAATTTAAAAAAAGCAAATTTTGTGAGTTCAAAAAACTATTTAATAGACCCAAAACAAAATGATATAGAAAAAGCTGAGTTTTCACTTCCTGAAGCTTTGAGTTTTTTATCTTTGCTACCTATTAAAATAAGATAATAAATCTTAATTTATAATTTTACTTTTTATAAATCAATTGATAATTTTTAAAGTAATTGATATTTTCCATTAAAACTAAAGCAATAAGTCCCATAATCCAATATAAAAACCATTGCGATATCATTCCTATAAATCCATCTTCTGAAATATAATCTACAACTTGAAAGATAAGAAAAAATAGAACTGTTGATTTAAAAGATAGATTATTTTGAGGAAATTCTTTTATTTCATAATCTTTTAATTTAAACTTAAAATAGATAAAAATAGCAGTAAGTACCAAAAGTCCTATAATAAATAAATATTCTTCTTTTATCATTTCTATGGTTTTATCCTGCCCAAATATATATAAGTACGTTGACATAATTGCAAAAAAAGTTAGTATAAATAGATTTTGTGTTTTCATAAAGTAATTTCCTTGTTTGCGGAATTTTATCAAAATTGTCATTAATAATTAGTTTGAAGAATAAACTAACGATTAACTAGCTATTATAATGACAATATATAATTCAAGGAATAATTATGAGCGAAAATAGAACTATAAAACTTGCTGTATTAATAGATGCTGATAATGCTCAAGCTTCACTTATTTCTGAACTTCTAGCTGAAGTTGCTAAGTTTGGTACTGCTAGTATTAAAAGAGCCTATGGTGATTGGACTAATAGTCACTTAAAACAATGGAAAGAACATTTAAATAAACATGCAATTCAACCAATGCAACAGTTTTCTTATACAACAGGAAAAAATGCTACTGATGCCTCTTTGATTATTGATGCCATGGATATTTTACATGAAAATAGTTTAGATGGTTTTTGTTTAATATCTTCAGATAGTGACTTTACAAGACTTGCTACAAGAATTAGAGAATCAGGACTTATAGTATATGGTTTTGGTGAAAAGAAGACTCCTGAGGCTTTTATAGCAGCTTGTGATAAGTTTGTATTTACAGAAATTTTAAAAGAGAAAACAGTTCTTACAAAATATGAAGATGAATCAAATAAACTTGAACTTAGACCTATTATAATTTCTGCAATTAATGCAGTTTCAAAAGATGATGGTTGGGCTCAACTTTCAAATGTTGGAAGTTATATAAATAAAAATCATCCTTCTTTTGATCCTAGAAATTATGGTTATGAAAAGTTAGGTAAGTTAATCAGAAATTTAAATTATATTATAATTGATGAACGTGAATTTAACGATGATTCAAATAATGTTCATATTTATATAAAAATAAAAGATTAATTTTAAAATATACAAAGATATGAAAAAATAACATAGCTTAATGAAAATCTTAATTTTTAACTATATAATTGCTCTATAAATTTTATGGAGTAAATTATGAAACTAAAAATAGCAGAAACAAAAGATATTGATAATATATTAAAATTACATGCAAAATATCAGTTAGCAACTATTGCAGAAGTTGATAAAAAAGATGGATTTGTAACAACTGGATTTTCAAAAGAAGAGTTAAAAGATATTATAGAGCAAGAGCAAGGGATTTTCATAGCTGTTGAAGATGATGTAGTTTTAGGATATGTTATGTCAGCATCGTGGCAATATTGGTCAAAATGGCCAATGTTTGCTTTTATGATAAAAGATTTACCAAACTTAACTTATTTGGGACAAACTCTAAGTGTAGATAACTCATATCAGTATGGTCCTGTTTGTATTGATAAAAGTGTTAGAGGAAGTGGGCTTTTAGAAAAACTTTTTGATTTTGCACTTGAATCTATGTCAAAAAGATATCCAATATTAGTTACTTTTGTAAATAAAATAAATGAAAGATCATTTGCAGCGCATAAAAGAAAACTAGGTCTTGATGTAATTCAAGAGTTTGAGTTTAACAATAATAGATATCATGAAATGGTTTATGATACTTCTAAAAGGGTCTTAGAAAAGTAAGTAAAATAAAGAAGAAAAATCTTCTTTATTTTATATATGGTTTTTTTGTAGATAATCTACTATCAACTAAACCACGACCAATAGTAAAGTGATAAAGGGTTTGAAATTCATTTGTTTTTAAACCAATAACTCCATGTAAAATATCATCTAAGAAACATCCAATTCCCGTAGCTGATAGATTTAAAGATGTAGTTTCAAGATACAATTGTTGACCAATTGCTCCACAATCCCAATATAAATGTTTATATTTTGCAGCTGATATATTTTCCACTTGATTTTTAAACTCTGCCAACATTCCAAGTGTAAATGCTCCATCGCTTGCTATATCTTGATTACAAGAAATTGCTTTTGCTAGAAATTTAAAATCTCCATCTTCTAACTTATACAGTTCCCCTGCATCAGTATCTACTTTTTCCCAAAGAAAACTCTCTTTTAATAAAGCTTGTAATTGTGTTTTATGCTCACTATTTCTAATAAGTATATAAAGTCCTGAAGGCATTTCTTCAACACTATGTACAAAAATAACTAAGTGAATAGAAGAACTGTTTGATTTAACCGAACCAATGATAGTTTCAAACTCTTTTTTTGTAAAAGTACAATCATCTTTGTTCATCATTTGTGCAGATCGTCTTTTTAGAACTACATCTTTTGCCAAACTTGAAGGCTCTCTATATGGATTTTTTTCATATAAATCATTTGTATATTTTTTTGTTTGTAAATCATCACTTAAAGTTGCATCTTCTATTTTTTCTAAAATATCCCATTTATGCCAATCATGGCTTAGTTGATTTGCTTTTCCTTCATATTTTTCTTGTAATGTATTTCTAATAGTATTAATATCTAAAGAATTAACTTCTTCTGTACTATTTGCAAGAGAAACTAAGATAAGCATATCAGGAAGTTCTCTTTCTTCTGGAACATATCTATGAACTTGATCAAAACCTATTAGTTTTTGAAGCTCACTATCTTTTGTATTTAGAACTTCAATTTTCCATCCTAATATTGAAGCAGAAATTTCTAAAGCTTTTAGTGCATGTCCACAGTCAAGTTGAGTATATCTCCAAGACCTTTCTCCATATTTCCAAGCTTCTCTCCAAACTATTGAAGATAAGCAGATTAAAAAACTATTTTGTGGAAGGCTTAATTCTTCATTTGCATTTGATAATAGTTCAAGTTCATGTTCTTGTGGGCTATAGTGATAAAGTCCATCATCGATTCCTGCAATTTCATTTGAAATCATATAAGCTTCACTTGGTTGTAGGTTTCCACTTGAGGCATTACATCTTAATGCCCAAGATTGATTTCCATACTCTTTAATAGCAGCAAGGCCAAGAGAAAATTGAAAAAATTGTGATATTGCTTCTTTACATAAAGGTGCATTAAGTGTATTTTCTTTTTGGTTAAATATTTGACTATATTCTAAAGTATTATTATCAAAAGATAAAGGTAATGAAATTTTTTTAGTACCTGTATATGTTCTATAAGGATTTGGTTGTGTATCCCAATCCATATAACCTAAAGATCTTGCGTATCTTTGCTGTGAGTGTTTTGTTTCGTTGTGATAGGTATAAACCATTTGTAAATTTTTATTCATTCATTATGTTAACATAAATTATTACATTTATTAACTCTCAATTATAAATTTAAGTAAATGTTAGTTTTTGTCTTATTTGTATTAATAGGATTATAATATAAATTAATAATATAATAAATTTTAAACATGCTCTAAAATAGCATATGATATTATTCCCACACTATATTTATAATGTTTATCTTTTAAAAATAATTATTATAAATATTTATTTAAACTATTAGGAATATGATGAGATTTTTATTACTTTTTATTCCTTTTATTATAAATGCTGCAAACCTAAGTTTTGAATTGTTTAAAAAAGATAGCAATGAAAAAGGAAACACATTATTAATAATTGGAGGAATTCATGGAGATGAACCAGGTGGTTATTTTGCTCCAGCTTTTTTAGAACGATATTATGAAATTAAATCAGGGAACGTTTGGATAATACCAGATTTAAATGCAGATAGTATTATGGCTAATAATAGAGGTCTTTATAATGATATGAATAGAAAGTTTTCTTCTATTGAAGAAAATGATCCAGATTATGACACTGTTACAAAAGTAAAAGAGATAATACTTGATAAAAAAGTTGATTTAATATTAAATTTACATGATGGATATGGATTTTATAGAAATAAATATGAAAATGCAATTTTTAATCCAAATGCTTGGGGTCAAGCAACTATTATTGACCAAGATAAAATAAATGGATTAGATAAGTTTGGAAACTTAGATGAAATAGCAAATCAAGTGAATAATGTTTTAAATAATGATGGTTTATTTAAAGATTTTCACTCTTTTGGTGTTAAAAACACTGAAACAAAATTCAAAGATGAGCAAATGCAATTGTCTTTAACTTTTTTTGCAGTAACTCACAATAAACCAGCATTTGCAATAGAAACTAGTAAAAATATTACTGATTTAACACACAAAGTT
Source organism: uncultured Aliarcobacter sp. (assembly GCA_965657055.1). GTDB lineage: Bacteria > Campylobacterota > Campylobacteria > Campylobacterales > Arcobacteraceae > Aliarcobacter. The sequence continues at coordinate 6,855 of CBFHMY010000070.1, forward strand.
ATATATCAATTAAAGTCTATAGAAGAGTTTATGAATATAATGCATATTAAGTTTGAAAGAAAATTTGATATAAATAATTATGATGATATTCAAAAAAAGCTTTTTGATTTTGGAAAAGTTAGAGTAAATGATAATATAGTTTTTGATTTAAGTGATATCAAAAATTATACAAAATACGTTCCTTTAAAAGAATCAGATAATGTTTTTAAATTTGAACATAGTTTAGGGGCATATAAACTTGTTGATGGAAGATATGAAATTTATATCGGAAATATTAAAGTATCAGAATTTTACCCTCAAATATTTGAAATAGCAAAAGCTGAGAAAAATATAAAAATTGAAGTTGATGGGAAAATAGTAGAAACACCATTTGCCACTCAAATAGATATTAAAAAAGAATTTAAAATTGTAAAAAGTGATTATAGGGTTAATATTATTGGATTTAGTAAATCAGGACTTGATAGTGAAGATGATGTTTTAATTGAAGAAAAAGATATTCTAGATAATTATTCAATTGATAATGAAAAAACTAAATATAGAGCAGAATTCTATAAAGATGGTAAATTTTATGGAATGATAATTTTAAATTTTTTAAAGGATAAAAATGAAAAATAAAGATGTTAAAAAAGAGTTTGCAATTGTTATTAGAAATGCAAAAATTACTGCTTTTATATTTTTTCTACTTTTAACACCAAATATAGTAATGCAAGTAAAAGACCTAAGCGAAATTTTAGGTTTATCAAAAGAAACTTGGTTTAACGCAGCAATTGCTGGATTTGTTATTTACTTAGGATATATGTTCTTTCTTTGGAAATGTCCTAGTTGTGGTGAATATCCAGGTAGAGGATGGTTTAGAAAGAATTGTGAGAAATGTGGAGTTGAATTAAGCTAAGAACTAAAAGAAGAATTAAATTCTTCTTTTAGTTTACTTTGTTTTTGGAGTACATTTTTTACTTATGATACATACAGGACAAAAATCTACTAATCCCGCTATTAATGGAATAACACCTAAATAAAACCAAGCATTACTTGTAAAGAATCCTACTGCTATTAAAACTAAACCTAGTACAATTCTAAATGGTCTACAAAAATTTCTAAATTTATCAAATTTGTTCATTATTAATTCCTTTTTCTAAAAGTGAATTATTATATAACTAAACTTAATAGTTTATAAATAAGAATAACTTATATATTAAACATCTTTCTATAATTTTCTTCTAAAGGTGCTTTATCCTTATAATCGATAATTTCACCAATTTGGATTTCTATTTCTAAGCCTTTTGTTCTATTGTTTATAGCATCTTTTAAAATTTTATTTGCATTTGTTTTAATAAATACTGGTAATAAAGGAAGTCTGTTTTTAAGTGCAATTAATCTTGCCCCATCTTTAAAACTGCTAAGAGGAGTATTCTCTTTATTTCTAGTTCCTTCTGGAAAAATAAATATTGAATGACCATTACTTACAACTTCTTTTGTGTCTTTAAAAAATGATGACATATTAGAAGCCTCTCTATCAAGTAAAATAGAGTCAGAGTTTCTAGTAAATGTACCAAAAAAAAGTGAATTATATAGTTCTTTCTTTGATACCCAAAATCCATGTATTAATGAATCTTTTAATGCAATTTCTATTATAAGAGGATCAATAATACTTCTATGATTTGAAATAAGTAAATATTTACCATCTTTTGGAATATTTTCTTTATTTAAAACTTTTATACTTATATTTAGTTTTGATAGTAAAGTTTGAGAATATTCTAATCTCAAAGCTTTTCTTTCTTTTGATGTTTTTGCTTTTTTTAATTTGAAGCCATATTTATTCGTTAAATATGTTGCATATATAGCCATGCTTATTTGTTTTAAGTTCAAAATTTTCCTATTTTATTTTTTTCGTGATTATATCTAATTATTATGAAGCGTATATAATTTATATACAAATTTTTTTAATATTTATTTGAAAATTGTTCTATTTATATTTGAAAATTTAAATTTTTCTTGATTTCTATTTTTTCAAGACTTATATTAGATTGATAAACTAAAACTTCAACACCTTTTTTTGTAACTTCAGTAAAAGCTTCACAATATTTTTTATCAATTTCACAAGCTAATCTAAAAGGTAAATTATCTGTTCTTTGAATAACATATAACATTACAGCTCTATGTCCATCTTTTACCATATCATATAGCTCATTTAAGTGTTTTGTTCCTCTACTTGTAACTGAATCTGGAAAGGCTAAGCTATCATCTATTTTTAGACTTACGCTTTTAACTTCAACATAGCATTTTTGATTTTCATTTTCAAGTAAAATATCAATTCGGCTATTTTGTCCATATTTTTGTTCAGGTTTTAATGAACCATATCCTTGAAGTTCTTTAATTGTGTTATTTTGTATAGCTTCAATAGCAATTTTATTTGCAACTCCTGTATTTGTACAAATTAAATTCTCACCCATTTTTGTGAGTTCCAAGGTATATTTCAATTTTCTTTTTGGATTATCATGAAAACTAACCCATACTTCACAATTATCTTCGATACAAGAGGTCATTGCTCCACTATTTGGTACATGAGCTGTTATTTCTTGGCCATCTTCAAGTATAATATCTGCTAAAAATCTTTTATATCTTTTTACTAAATTGCCTTTTATTAGTTTTTCAAATTGCAATAAATAATCCTTTTTATATTTTTAAAATCTTATTGATATACTATCTTAACAAAAGTTTTATATTGCTAATGAAGAATTTGCCTTAGCAGATGATGCTAATAAAGTCTTAGGCGCTTGGGAAAATGATTTAGTGATTATTGGAGCTTCAAGACAAATGTCTGTTATTGCAATTGTTATATAAAATTTTATGTTAAAATCAATCATATATTTAAAAGGATTTTAATATGTTATTTCCAAGTGATTTTAAAGAAGAAAAAATAAAAGTAAATGGAATAGAAATAAATTGTAAATATGGTGGAAATAAAGAGAATAGAATTCCATTATTACTAATTCATGGTTATCCTCAGACACATTTTATGTGGCATAAAATTGTTGCTGAACTTTCAAAAAAATACTTTATAATTTGCCCTGATTTAAGAGGTTATGGAGATAGTTCAAAGCCAAAAGGTGATAGTGAGCATATACTTTATTCTAAAAAAATCATGGCAAAAGATATGATAGAACTTATGGATTATTTTGGCTTTGATAAATTTTATGTAACAGGTCATGATAGGGGTGCACGAGTTGCTCATCGTATGTGTTTAGATTATCCTACAAGAGTCTTAAAAGCTTGTGTTATGGATATAACTCCCACATATCATATGTTTAAAAATACAGACCAAGCCTTTGCAACAGGATATTATCACTGGTTCTTTTTAATTCAAGGAGATAATTTACCTGAGACTTTAATAGGCTCAAATGCTGGATATTATTTAGAAGAAAAACTTAAAAGATGGAGTGCCAAAGATGCTGTTTATAAAGAAGTTTTTGAAAAAGAAGCAGTAAATGAATATGTAAGATGCTTTGATAAAAGTGGTATTCATGCTACTTGTGAAGATTATAGAGCAGGGGCAAGTATTGATATGAGTGATGATGAAAAAGATAGAAATAGAAAAATTGCTATGCCTCTTTTGGTTTTGTGGGGAAACAAAGGTTTTGTAAATAGAACCTATGATGTTTTAAATGTATGGAATGAATATGCAAGTGATGTAAGTGGTAAATCTCTTGATTGTGGACATTTTTTACCAGAAGAAAAACCAGATGATGTTTGTAAAGAATTAATAGAGTTTTTTTCTTAAAATATTTTATTCCCAAAAAATTTGGGAATAAAACTTAGCTTGACATTAAGCTTCTTGAAATTTTTTAATCAATGGAAGTTTATTTAATAAATTTTCACAATATTCCCATTGAGTAAGTGTTTCTTTCCATTCTTTTGGAATTGCATCAACTCCAAAATATGCTCCTAAAACCATACCAATGGCAATTGATCTTGAAGCATTATCTCCACCTACCATTGCATTTGCTTGTAGTGCTTTTTTTAGCCCATCTTCTTTATTTGCATATTTTAATATGAAATATATACTTCCAGGAAGAGTTCCTTCTGTTGGACTTGCTTTTCCTACTTTTATAGGTTCACTTCTTCCAATATCCCAAAGTCTTGCCATACTTGTTAGTGCTAAATCATCACTAAACTGCTCTTTTGAAAGCTGTGTTTCTGGATTTGCTTCTTCTTCATATTTTGCAATTGCTTGTTTTGTTTTATCTTCAAAAAATCCACCCATTAATATAGCCACTTCTTCTATGGCATCTCTTGGACTAAGACCTCTTAAAACTCTGTGGGTTACACGAGCAAAAAATTCACCTCCACCTAAAGCTGAGAAATCTTTGTGAGTAAACATAGCTTTTCTTGCAACATCAACTAACTCATCTTCATTTTCATAGTATCCGTGAGCTGCCACATGACGTATTGCCATTGCATTTGATATTCCACCTAAATTCTCTACTTTTGTACCATGCTTTACTTGAGAGTATGTTTCTCTAGTCATTGTACAAATCCAAGAACCCCAACCATTTTCAAGTCTATTCATCCAATGGGGAATTAAATCTTGTACGCTAAATGTTTTAGGTGGATTTGAATTTGCTGCTAAATGCTCAAGAATTACAATATTATAATCTCCATAATCAGTAGTTCCACCAGCACTTTTCCCTGGATGATAATTTCTTTGTCCCCATCCAATTCCATGAGTTTCTCCACCCATCATTTCACCAGGACTCATAAACTTTTCTATTGGTTTTTGTCCATAGGCATCATAGATTTTTTTAGCATCATACTCATAGTGTGTTCCTAAACATAAGGCATCACCTACAAGTGCTCCAAAAAAAGCACCTTTTATATTTTTTTCTTTTAAATTCTCATTTGATAATGTATTCATAATTTATAACCTAGTATTTATTTAATACAAAATTATAACCAAGGAAAATTTATTTAGCATAAAAGAATTTACTAAATATAATATTAAACTTTTTACTTTCTTCATCATCTTCTCTTACGAAGTCCATCATAAACTTAAATTGTTCATGATTTGCTTCATTCATTCCTGACCTTTTTTCTGAAAATTTTTTTGCAACCTGAACTCTTTAGTTGATCAATTTGATTCTCAAAATTTTGACTGGAAGTTGAAACTCTTGCATAACCTACATTCATAATAAATCTTTTGTATTGAACTTACTATTTATCTCATACAGTAAAGTAATAGCTATTTTTCTAAATGAATAGGTTGTGGAACTTGTTTTGATGGTTAATCTTTTCGTATCTTATTTCTTGTTGACAGATCATTTATTTTATCTCAGAATCTTTTAATTCTAAGTATGAATTATTGTTACTTCTCCCTTATGTATATATCATGATTTATTGAGGAATTCGGATTCAATCTTATCTATAAATTTATATAAATTTTATTTTAGAAAGAGTAACATTAATAAATAAAGACATGGAGGTTGCTTATCCAAAATATACTTATAGAAGAACTAAAAACCGAAATTCAGTTTTTAAAAAATGAAAACATTGATTTAAA
>CBFHMY010000071.1:0-12325 GCA_965657055.1 uncultured Aliarcobacter sp.
GTTTGATAATTCATATTCACTAATAGTATTTTCATTTTTAGGAACAACTACATCTGAAACTGCTTTAAATTCATGACCATAAGATAATCTTACATCTTTTTTTGATAAAAAAGAACTTGAAGGAATTATTAAATCTGCATATTCACAAGTATCATTTAAAGTTGTTCCAAAATAAACTACAAAAGATTTTTTTAATCCTTCTATTACTTTAGCACTATTTGGAGCAGAAACAGCTGGATTTCCACCTTGAATAAATACTAAGTCAAATGAAGCAAAATCAGCTTTAGGTACAGAGATTTTTTTATTCGCTCCTTTTATTTCAAACTGCTTTTTATAACCATATGATGAATCACTTAAATACCAAACTCCACCTGCTTCTTGTTTATGATATCCCATATAAGCAGCAAAGGAATCAATACATCTTGTAATTTGAGCCCCTTCAAAATACTTTTGAATACCAAGTCCTAACATGATAGCCACTTTTTTGCCTTCAATTAAATCAAAGAAATCATTAACTTGAGAAAGAGGAACTCCTGTTGTCGCTTCATAAGAAACTACAGGTCTATTTCTTGATATATCAAAAAACCAATCAGCTCCACTTCCAAACTCTTCAATAAAATCTCTATCTTCTAAATCTTGCATATGTGCAAATCGTGTAAATAATAAAGCTAATTCATAATCAGTTTTTGGATTAATTTGCATATGAATTTTAGATTTTTTTGCAATATCTGTACAAATAGGATCTATTGTTACAAAAGTTTTATCTTTAACTAAATTGTACATATGAGAAGAAGTTACTGAGAAATTTCTTCCCCATACAATTATAATATCTGCATCTATAAGCTTTTGTATTGGAGGATTTATAATATTTTGTCTTCCTGCTTCAATTCCAGCTCCTCCACCTCCATCACACAAACTCCCTTTTGTTAAAGTTGAACCATATTGTGTAAAAAAGTTTTTTGTAGAGCTTTGCATAAGACCTAGATTTCCACTTCCAGTATAAAAAAGAGTTTTGGCAGGTGTTGTCGATTTAAGTTTATCAACTAAGATATTCAAAGACTCATCTAAAGAAATAGTTTCGCCTTGAAATAATGAGCTTTGGATATTTTCTTCTTTTAATAAATTTGCAAAATTAATACAAAGTTTGCCATTAGTAACAAAGTTATCTTTTGAGCCTTTTATATTCCCATCAATCATTTGCCCTTGACAAGCATCATAGCAGTCCATAGGACATGCTACTTTATTGTTATTTAAACTCAATTTTTACCAGCCTTGAAAATGTTTTTACATTATTTACAATTAGTTCAACTTTATATGAAGAGATATTTACAGCATCGGCAACATCATAAATTTTTGAAATTTTAATATCACTTTTAATACCATCTAAATAAATTTCTTTATTTTTGATTTCATCAATTTGTGCAATTGGAACAAATATTTCTAACTTACCTTTTGATAAATCTTTTGATTCATAAAGTAAAGTTCCAGCATTTACATAATCACCCTCTTTTACTGCAATATTAAAAATATAATTTGATTTTTCAACTAATTTTTTATTTGAAATAGTATCTTTTAAAGTTTCTATTTTTATTATCATATCAGATCTTGATGATTCTAGATTAATTACTTTTAATTTTTGAGTATCTTTTTCAAATGCAGATTTAGATGAAACTTGATTTAATCTATTATAATTGTTATTTTCTATTTTTAACATTTCATCAATATATTTCAATTTATTTCTTGATTGTTCCAAATCAACTTTATTAACATCTGAATCTATTTCAATTATTGTTGAGTTATTAGCCTTTGAGCCTTCAATCTGTGAGTTTGAGTATATTACTTTTCCTGAAACTGCTGCTTTTACTTGAAAGCTATCTATTGGCTCTAATTTTGCATAATATTCACTTGCAAAAATTGATGTAATTGTAAATAATAATATCCATATGATTTTCATTAATTTATCCTTATAATTTTAATTCTTTTAAAGTTTTGATAATCTCTTTTTTTAAAGAGTCAATATCTTGTGTTTTTTCTAATTCAAAAATAAACTTATCTAATTTTACATCTATTTTTAAATAAACAGCCAATATTTTTAGTAATTCATCTTTTGTTTTTGACTCTTTAACTTTTTTTACTAAAGGTTTGTCTTCTTGTTTTTTTCTTTTTGAAGTTATAACATAAAAATATAAACTTATTATTAATAAAGAAAAAACTATTCCTAAGAAGAAGAAAATAATTCTATCTAAAATTGAAGTTTGTTCAACAACTTTTATTATCTCTTTTGGGTTTTCATTTACTAATATTTTATCTGCTGCTTTTTCTAATATTACTTCTTTTTTTATTTCTTCACCTAAAACTTCAATATTAAAACTATTTGTTTGTTTAGATATTACTTTAGATAGATTTTTATCAAAATAATCTATTTTAACGCTTGGAATTGTAAAAGATTTATTTGCAATAATTGAATATACTTTTTCCCATTCCCCAAAATATTCATTATTTAGTACTTGAGTTTTTACAAGTGGTTTATTTTCATAAATTGTTGCATCATCAATGGGAATTTTAATATCTGGAATATCATCTATATTTCCAGTCCCTGATATGTTTAATTTAAAAGAAATTGCCTCACCTTTTTTTACTACTTGCTTATCAACAGAAGCACTTATTTCAAAATTTCCAATTAAATTAATATTTGCTGGTAAACTTTTAACACTAAAATTTAATTCATTTGAATATATCTTTTTTTTTCTTATTGAAGAGAAAACTGAATATGAATTATTATCCATAATTTGAGCATTTATTTTTATGGGTTCAATTTTTAAATTACCCTCTTTTAAAGCAAACATTAAAAATTTTACTTCTGAAATAATAAAATCACCATCTTCGAAGTTTTTAGAATCATCTAATTGTTTATACCAAAAATTCTCAAAGTTTGGTTTCTCTAGATATAAATTTTCTAGCTGTGAATCTTTTCTATATTTAAAAACCATTGTAAGAATAAAATTTTCACCCACATAAAAATCTTTTTTATCTGTTTTTATTGTAAAGTCGAAAATATCAGATTGAGTTTTAGACGTTTTTTCAATGGTAATTATTTCTTCATTTGTTTTATATTCTTTACCATCAATAAGAATTTTAAAAGAAGGTAGAGTAAAATCCTTCTTTGGATAAAAAGAGTAGGTTTTTTGTATGACTTTTGTTACTTTGCCATTTATACTATTTGTTGCAGCCGAAGTTGAATTTTCTTGAACAGCTTCTCCATCAATCAACGATATATTTGGGAAAGTTATATTGTTTCCATATGCTTCTAAAATAAAAACAAAGGCTTCATTTTTAATTACATTATGTGAGGGAAGATATAATTTTACATTTCCAAATAGTGCACTTACAAAGAAAAAAAATAATCCTATAAATTTAAATATTTTCATTTTAAAACTCTAAAGTTCCTTCAATAGCAAAGTTTGCTTTTGAATCAAGCTCAGCATGGGATAAAACTGATATTTGTAAACCAAATTTCTCATAAATTTCAGAAATTCTTTTTCTAAGAATTGGGTCCACAACCATAGTAATTTTTGAAAAACCTTTTACTTCAATACTGTCAAGAAGTTTTTTTGTTTTAGTAACTAAATTATTAATCTCTGCAATAGAAAGCATTAATTGAGATACTCCATGATGTTCTTGTATTTTTCCAATAAATTGCTGTTCTAGTTCAGGTTTTATTGTAATAATATGTAAAATACCATCTGTATCTTTAAATTTTTGAGTAATAAGTCTATAAAGCTTAGCTCTTACATGCTCTAATAATACTTCGGGAGCTTTTGTAAACTCTGCAATGTCTGCCACTGCTTCAATGATAGTTAGCATATCAATAATAGGGATTTTTTCATGTAATAAATCTCTACAAACTTTTAATAAAGAACCATAAGAAGTAACTTTCATAGCCTCTTCAATAACAATAGGGAAGTCTTTTTTTAATCTATCAATAATATCAACTATATCTTGTCTAGTAATAATATCTTCTGCATGTCTTTTAATGATTTCTGAAATATGAGTTGAAATAATTGTTGGAGCATCAACTACTGTAAATCCTTTCATTAAAGCTTCTTCTTTTAAAGTTGATGCAATCCAAGTTGCATCTAAATTAAATACAGGTTCTTTTACTTTTAAACCAACAAGTTTTTCATTAGCTAATCCACCCATTGCAAGTAGTTTATCAACTTCAACTTTTCCTTTTACTAGGGGAATTCTTTTTAAATATAATTGATATTCATTTGCAGCTAAATTTGAATCATCTGAAATTCTAATTTGAGGAATAACAAAACCTAATTCACTTGCAATTGTTTTTCTAATAGCTTTAATTTTATCTAATAATTCTGAGTTACCTTGGACTAATTGTAAGAGTCTTATTCCTAATTTCAATTCTAAAACTTCAAGTTTCATAATAGTTTCAATAGATTTGCTTTCATCAGGAACAGCCATACTTTTCTTTTTATCTTTTAAAGTATTAACATTTTCATCAATTTTGACTTTTTGCGCTTGTGGTTTAAAGAATCTGGTAATTGCATTATCTTTTTCTGCTTCAATCATGCTTATTACATACCCAATAAACATCATTAATGAACCCATTACCATTAAAATTCCAGTTGGGAAACCAGGGATAAATCCAAAAAGAATCATTCCCATTCCAACTAAAAATAAAGATTTACTATCTTTAATAAGTTGATTTACTGCTTGACTTGCAAACTTATCTTCATCCATATTAGAACGTGTAATAATAATTGCCGTTGCAGTTGATAAAATAAGTGCAGGAAGCTGTGCTACTAATCCGTCCCCAATAGTTAAAATTGTATAAATTTCTCCTGATTGGGCAACAGTCATATCATGTTGGAAAAGACCTATTAAAAGACCTCCAATAAGATTTACCATGGTAATAATAATACCAGCAACCGCATCACCTTTTACGAACTTAGATGATCCATCCATTGCTCCATAAAAGTTAGCTTCAGAGATTAAAGATTTTCTTCGTTGTTGAGCTTCTTTATCATCTATAAATCCAGCATTTAAATCAGCATCAATTGCCATTTGTTTACCAGGCATAGAATCAAGTGTAAATCTTGCAGTTACCTCAGCAACCCTTGTAGCACCCTTTGTTACAACCATAAAGTTAATTAATACTAAAATAACAAATACGATAATACCAATTACCATATTTCCACCAACAACAAACTCTCCAAATGCAGCAATAATAGAACTAACAGCTTCAGGACCATTATGTCCTTCACTTAAAATAGATCTTGTTGTTGCAATATTCAAAGAAAGCCTAAAAAGGGCAAGTATTAAAATAATTGTTGGAAAAGTTGTTAGATCAGATGGTTTTTGAATATATAAAGATATCAATAAAATAAGTAATGATAAAGATAAAGATATTACTAAGAAAAAGTCTAGAATTCCCTTTGGTAAAGGAATAATTATAATTGCAAGTATTGAAACAAATAATGCAACAACAATTAAATCTTTTGAGAATAATTTTTTAAAATTCATTTATTACTTATTATTTTATTAGTTAATTTAAAAAATTAACTAATGATAGTTGATTTACTTTAGTTTGAAGTTTTAATATATAGTTTTCTTTTCTAATGATATAAGTCATCTCTTGTCTTGAATTAATCATTGTAAAACCTTTCTAAACATAGCAACAGTTTCATTAAAGCCGACAATTTTTTGAGTATCTTGAGTAAGGAACTCTCTTATCTTCTCTTTTTTAGCCATTGCATTATCAAGTTCTGGATCCATACCTGCTTTATATGCCCCAACTCTAACCAAAACTTCATTCTCTTTTATTAGAGATAATACTCTTTTTAACTTTAAAAAGTCATTATAATGCTCTTTGTTAACTACTTTGTCCATAACCCTTGATGCTGATTTTAAAAGGTTTATAGGTGGATAAAATCCTTGTTCAGTTAACTCTCGAGTAAGAACAATATGTCCATCAAGAATAGATCTACTTTGATCAGCAATTGGATCATTCATATCATCCCCATCTACTAAGACTGTAAAAAATGCTGTAATTGAACCTTTTTTATTATTTCCAGCTCTCTCCATTAATTGTGGTAATAAAGCAAATACTGAAGGCGGATATCCACGACTCACAGGAGGTTCTCCCGTACTTAATCCTATTTCTCTTTGCGCCATTGCAAATCTTGTAACAGAATCCATCATCAATAAAACATCATGGCCTTTATCCCTAAAAAATTCTGCAATAGCCATTGCCGTAAAAGCTCCATATTTTCTCATTAATGCTGATTCATCAGAAGTTGCTGCAATTATTACTGTATTTTCTAAATTATTATCCAAATTATAATGTATGAATTCAGGTATCTCTCTACCTCTTTCCCCTATCAATGCAACAACTTTTATCTGTGCTTCACAACCTTTTACAATCATACCCATTAAAGTAGATTTTCCAACCCCTGAACCAGCAAAAATTCCTACTTTTTGTCCTTTTCCACTTGTTAGCATTGCATCTATGGATTTAACACCTGTTGCAAATTTCTCATCAATAATTCCTCTTTCAAGAGCAGGCATAGATACTTTATTAATGGGCGCATTTTGTTCTAGATCTTTTATTTTACCTTTAGCATCAATTGGGTCACCTAACGCATTTACAACTCGTCCTAGAAGCCCGTATCCACATTTAACTGATAATCCATCTTTTTGTAAATACACCTTATCATGTATTCTAAATCCATCAATAAAAGAAAAAGGAACAATTGCAAATGAAGAATCATTAATTGATGCCACCATTCCTAAAACTGAGCTAGTATGTAGAACTGATTCAATTCTAACTATATCTCCAACTGCAACCTCAAGGCCAGTTGCGTTCAGCGTAGTAGTTGATATATTTACTATTCGTCCAAAAGCTATTGAAAGATTGGTAGAGTCTATATTATTAATTAATTTATCTATATCCATTACATCTCATCACACATTTTTTTATACAAACTATCAACACTATCTTTCACTTCTTTACATTTTAAAAGATATTCATCTTTTTTAGATTTATTACCTAATCCATCATATAAATTTAAAATATCATAATAAATTTTAACCTCATCATTTGGTTTTACTTTTCTTGTATTTTTTAATGATTCAAGAAGATAATCAATTGATTTTTGTTTATTATCTAAACCTTTTTCCAATTTTGATAATTCAAGCTCAACAAATGGTGAATAGATATATGCTTTTACTTCTTTTTGTTTATCATATAATTTTTTTAATATAATATTTGCATTTGTTTTATCTTCATTTTTTAATAAGTAAAAATAGTAATCATTATAAAAGTCAATAATTACAGGGTTAGCCACATTTAATTTTATAAAATCAGGATTTAATTGAGTATAAGAGAAAAATTTCTCCATATCAATGCTATTTCCTTTAGATTTTAATATTTGATATCTATATAAAAACTCTTTTGCAAGAACATTAGTATCATTTACCATTTCAACTTTTGCAGAATAATCTAATGCTTCATCTTTTAAGTCTAATGCAAAAGCCATTCTTTCTAAATATAAATATATATTTGCATCTCTAGTTTTATTAAAAGTATCTTTTATTTGAAGGTATGCTCTTTCGTATGGTACTTCAACTAAACACTCAAAAAAAGTATATTTAATTGTTTCATCTTCAATTAGTTTTTCTAAGGTTTCACTTCTTGATGTTTTTAATATATCATTTAATTCAAAGCATTTCCCTTGAGCTAAATAATCTTTAATCAAATCAATATTTACCTCATCAAAAATTTCATTAATTGTTTTATAACCAAATCTTTTTGTAATCTCATTTGAAATTTTTTTATAAACTTTTTCTGTTTTTATAATTAGTTCAAACTTTTTATCGGTTTTATAATTCATTAATTCTTGCAAAAGTGCTTTTTGCTGCATAGCTTCACTGTCTAAATATTTAGCGGCAACTACACTTGGAGTTAAAAAGCCTTGTCTCATTAAAATTTCATCAATAAACATTTTTGCATTTTGAGCATGAATTCCCTGAGGAAAATCGTTTATTATATCTTTATATAAATCTTTTGCTTTTTCTAAATAATAATTAGTTTTATCATACATTAGCATATAAGTATTTGCTAATTTATATTTAAAATCTTCAATTGAATCTTCTTTTGTTGTTCGTAATAATAACTCTTTTAAAATTTCTGAAGCGTGTTCTGGCATTCCCGCATCAATTAATTTATTTATTTTTTTATTAGCTAAATAAGAATCATTTGCATAAAATTCTATATTTGTTTTTAAAACTTGTGATATTAATTCATTTGCTTTATCTAATTTTCCATCTAATATATAAATATCAAAAAGCTCATCAGCCACAAGGGTTGCTACAACTTTATCATGAGTTACTGTTAATATTTCGTATAAATACTTTATTGCTTTTGGATAATCTTTTTGGTATTTATAAACTTTTGCAAGGGAAATTTTACCATATGTTTTAGTTACTTCATCATCGAAGTTATCAATGATTATTTGAGAAAAATATTTGGCATCGTTTATTTTATTTATATTAAGTTTTATTTCAACCAAAAGCATATAAGCCTTAGCTAAATCAGATTGATTTATAGAAGATGAATTAATTGCTGATTCAAGATCTTTTTCTGCATCTAGGATTAATCTTTTTGATTGTTTTTTTAGGGATAGTTCTGCATATAAAATACTTATATCAGATGTTAATACCTTTATTTTGTTTTTTTCTTTAAAACTTTTTATTTCAGCATAAGCTTCATCTATTTTATCATCACGAGCAAGAGTCCTAGCATTTTGTAAAATATCGAAACCATCTGAGATAGATTGCTTTCTTTGTTCACTTATTTGCGTCCCTGATGAATCTATAAAACTATAGTAAAAATCTTTTTTAGCATATAAAATATTTACTAATAAAAATAGCGTTATAAATAATTTCAATTTTTACCTTTTTCTTTTTAATTCATATACATAAGAGAATATTTCAGCCATTGCTTTATAAAACTCACTTGGTATTGCTCTATCAATATCTATTTGATCATATAAAGATCTTGCAAGTGCAGGATTTTCAATTATTGGTATTTTATTTTCTTTTGCAACATCTCTTATTTTAAGTGCTAAGAAATCTATTCCTTTTGCTATTATCTTTGGTGCTGCATCAACTTTATTATCATATTTTAGTGCAACAGCATAATGAGTTGGATTTGTAATAACAACATCCGCATCTGGAACTGAACTCATCATTCTTTTTTGTGCCATTTGCATTTGAATTCTTCTAATTCTACCTTTTACTTGAGGATCTCCCTCCATATTTTTATATTCATCTTTAATTTCTTGTTTACTCATTCTTAAAGATTTCATATAATAATGTCTAGAAAAATAAAAATCTATTATAGCAAAAATAATAATAATTAACAGAATAGTAAAAATAAAATAAACAGCCAACTCAAGCATGGAAGAGATAGTGGCTGTTGTTTCTTGATTCATCATCGCTAAAAATTGTTTATTAGTTAATAAAAACAGTACACACATAACTGTTATAATCACAATTAATTTCAAAGTTAATTTTAAAGCTTCTATTAGTTTTTTTAAACCAAAGATATTTGATATACCTTTTATTGGATCTAATTTTTGTAAATCAAACTTTAAAGGAATTGCTACTAAACCAAATTGTGTAAAATTACTTGCAAGAACTAGCACAACTATTAGTATGAATAATGGAGCAAGAGCTTTTAAAAGTGTCATTACAACACTATATGTTATAGCATAAAAAACTGATGAGTCTAATTCTTGTCCTATGAAACCATAGGAAAACATCATTAACTTTTTAATTTCCATAGTTGAAAATGATGAAAAAAACAATAAATAAACAGATCCAAAAAATAATACGGCTGCCCCTGTCACTTCCATTGACTTAGAGACATTACCCTCCTTTTTTGCATCCTCAATTTTTTTGGAGGTGGGTTCTTCTGTTTTTTCTTCTTCATCAGCCATCTGTTAATTTCCTAATTATTGAAATTTATCTATAAAATAATTTGTAAACGCTTCTGTAAATGTTTCCATTCCTAAGATAAGAAATATAAAAATTAAAGCAAATTTTAGCTGAAAAGTTATAACAAAAGGAGAAAAAGAAGGCATTGATCTTGTTCCATATCCATAATAAACATCTAATATAAATCCGATAAAAAACAGAGGAAAAGCAAAAGCAAAGGCAAATGCAAACATTCTTTTTACTTCATTAATTGCCAATTGTATTCCATCATATGAGAAAATATCAAAAGTTCCTAAATTTATCATTGTAAAACTCTTAACTAAAATAACCAAAGTCATTTCATACATACCTGTTTGAAAAAATAGCATTAAAGCTATCCAAAAAAGAAGTTTTGCTATTAATCCCTCTTGAGCACCTGTTGTGGGGTCAAACATTGCAGCCATTGATAAGGCAGTTGAATACTCTACAAATTCACCTATTATTTTCACTGCAGAAAAAATAATATTAATTAGCATTGAAGCTACTAAACCAAGAGTTATCTCTGAAACTATTGCCATTAGAAAATTATCTTGATTTACAGTGTTAACAACAGTAATTAAAGGAAAAATAAATATTGTTATATAAAAAGCAAAAGCTATTCTAATAGTTGGACTAATAGCTGCGTGTCCAAAAACAGGCATAAAAGCTACGAAAGCTAAAATTCGTGCAAGTAAAAGAAGAAATTGAAATAAAACCTCTTCATTTAATAAAGATAAAAAAGCTTCCATTACATATAATCTATACTTTTTTCTTCTCTGTCTTTATTCTCTTCTTTTAATTCTAATATTGATTGAGTATCTATTTGTTGGTCAAGTTTATTTTGATTACTTTGCTCGTTTTGATTATTTTGCTTATTTGACTGATTATTATTTTCATTTGATGAATTAAAATCAAGATTAAACTTTGTATTTTCATCAAATGTTTTGTTTAAGGAAGTTTTTAAAACATTTTGATTATCAATTAATGCATCTAAAGTACTATTATTAGAAACATTCATACTAATTGATAAAGAATTATTTTTATCATTTTTCATTAAAATAGCAATACTTCCTAACTCTAAAGGATTTAAATTAATTTTAAACACAGTAACTGGAGGTTTATAGTTTTCATACATTTGTCTTGCTATATCTGACATCATATTTGACATTTGCTGTCTTGCACCTATTATTTTAGACTGAATATTATATGATATTGGTGAATTTACATTTACTACAGTATCATCTGATATTTTTAAAGTATCATCAAGTAAAGCAGAACTTGCCTCTACAGATTTTGTAATTAGATTTTTTATATCTGTATCAATAATATTTTTGCTTAGCATTAAATTATCTAAAATATTTCTTTTCGCTACTAAATCCATTTCTAGTTTTCTAGGAATATCTGCAACTTTTTGTGTTTCAGTAATTTGATCTACACTAATGTCTTCTAAACCTAAATCAAGTATTTGAGCACTTGTTTTAACATCTTTAATATTTGTTGCATCTTTTAATAAATTTATTGCTTCATTTTTATTAAAAAGATTCTGAGTATTTATAGAGTTTTTTTGTGTACTTAAATATATATTTGAAATAAAATCTTTTGATGCACTTTCTCTTTGCATCATATCAATTTTCTCAGGGGCAATAGATTCTATACTTTCACTATTTTTTTGAATTAACTGATCCATCAAAGATTTTACTTGAGTATTTTTTGATGAATCAGCATTTTCTTGTGAATTTAAAGTATCACTTAAAGGAACAGAAATATTATTAGAAATATTTATTTTACTATTATTTAAAATCTCTTCTTCTGTGTTTACAGTTTTATTTTTGTCAACTTCTGTAATTACTTTATCAATATTTAACTCTGTTTCAAGATTTTGTTTATTATCAATAGATATTATCTTTTCTTCGATTTTTTTCTCAACTCTTTTAACTTTTTCTTTATCTTCACCATCTATTGATATTTTTGTTGTAATATCCAAAGTAGTAGTATCTTTACTTGTTATATTTATTTTTTTATCTGTATTTACAATTGTAGTATCAATATTTTTACTTACTTGAGATAAATCTTTTTCTAAATCTATTAATTGTTCTTTTTTTACTGCTTTTACATCTTCTTTTAAATCTACTTCTGGTTTTTCTTGTACTTCTTTATTTTCTACTGAATTTAAAAGTTCTTTTATTTTACCTATTTCTACTTCTTCTTTTGATATTTGTTTATTTTCTAATGAACTTAAAGATTCTTTTGTTTTACTTATTTTTTCTTCTAAATCACTATTTGCTAATTG
>CBFHMY010000072.1:0-11830 GCA_965657055.1 uncultured Aliarcobacter sp.
TATCATTTATCGAAATAATTTCATGGGGTTTATCAAACTTTAAATCATTATAAATTTGAATATTATTTCTTCCTTTATTTTTGGCATCATATAAAGATATATCAGCTAGTTTAAAGGCTTCTGAAAAGTTATTTGATTTATATGGATAAAGATTTATTCCAATAGAGGCTGTTATATTAATATAATTTTTAGCTTTGTAATAAAACTTATGTTCTTGTATATTTATCAAAATTCTTTCAATTACATTTAAAGCACTAAGAGAATCTTCTCTTTTTATTTTTGTCAAAATTATAAACTCTTCACCACCATATCTAATGATAATATCTTCTTTGTTTCTAGTCGATAATAATATTATAGATGCAACTTCTTTTAATATTTTATCACCTACAATATGTCCATAACTATCATTTACACCTTTAAAATGATCAATATCCAATGTTGCTAATATATAATCTTTTAGATTAATAAAATTCCCAAACTCTTGAAGATAATTTCTATTATAAACACCTGTTAATTTATCAATATAAGCTGTTTTTCTAATGGCAATATATTTATATGACTGGATAATAAGAAGAACTAAAAAGATTAAAACTATAAAAATAATCAAGATTAGAACAAGTTTTAACAAATCTAGAATTTCATTTATATTTTCTAGTTTTTCAATAGAAAAATCTACCACTAAAACAAGTTCTACTTCATTGTTTTTTAAAATAGGAGTTAAATAAGTAGTGGATAATTCTTCCAAATAATTATTTGTAAATACAATTGATTTTTTTGTTTTAAAAACATCCAACCAAAGAGGATTATCAATATCAAATTTTTGATCCATAGAAGCTTTTTGATCTTTTACAATTGTTCCATCTACCAAAAATCTGAAAATACCTCTTTCATCTTTATATAATAAATATGCATATTTAATATTTGGAGTTAATAATAAACTCAAATTATCTTCGATTTTTTTATATAACAAAGAATCTGATTTTATAGCTTGCACATAATCATTTGATGAAGTTGAACTAAGAAGTTTTTCAATTACAAGGGCATTATTATTTATAATAGATATCACATCTGAAGTAGTTATTTCCATCATTCTTAATGATATTTTTTCTTCTAGTTTCATTGTTCCATAAAGTAAAAGAATAAATGTTATAAATATAAGTATAAATGAATAAATTAAAGAAGTGGGATTTCTTAAAAATGAAATACTTTTCATCAAATATCTTCTACAAATATTTCATAATCTGTATTTAAATTTATATTTTGATATTCCAGCCTATTTTTAATAAAGGTAATATTTGGTCTACTTTTATTCCAATAAAAAGCACCTGCATATTTATTATCTTTTAAAAGTTTTTTATAATCATTGGTGATAAAAAGTTTATTTATATTTGAAGTACATGAGCTATCAGTATTGTTTCCATGTTTTACGAAAATAAAATTTGCATCATTGCAATTATTTACTAAAGTAAAAGAAGAAGAATATATTTCTTTTTCTTCATTGGAAATATTAGGTATATATAATTTAATATTATCAGAAATTGAAGCTTTTGCAATATTTAATATAATCTTTGCTTCTAATTCTATATTTGTATCATATTTTTGAGTTAAAAACATATATGAACTTGAATAAACATTTGAAATAAGTATTAATAAAAATATCGCTAACTTCATCATAAAACCTCTTATTTGAGCATCTAATTAAACTTTTTGTTTAAAAAAGAATTTATCAAATAATTCTATCGAACAAATGACTCTCAAATGACTCTTTTTTTAAGGAAATTAAATTTTATTTAAATTTTTTAATTACTTTCGATAATTTACTTTTATTTTTTTACCTAAAACTTTTGGTTTTGTATCTAAAAAATTTATATCAAGATAAGCTTTTAACATAGCTAAGTTTTCTCGCTCTTCCATTCTTTGATAAGATTGTGTTCCTTTTACTTCTTTTGCTGCAAAGCCTATTGCTCTTTGATTTTTTTCTTTTGCAATATAAAGTGCTCTATCTAAATGGAAATTTTGAGAAACGATAATATAATCATCTAAATCAAAAATCTCTTTAGCTCGAACAATTGAATCAAAAGTTCTAAAACCTCCAAAATCTCTAGTAATATAACGAGCAGGAACTCCAGCTTTTATCAAATCTTTGTACATTGTAGTAACTTCATCATAATACTTACTTTTATCCCCTGATACAACGATAGCTTTTATTTTTTTAGCTTTCCATAATTGAGCTGCTGCTTTTATACGATAAGTATAATAGTAGTTTTCTTTTCCCTTTGCTATATATTTTGAAGTTCCCAAAACTAAGGCAGCTTTTTTTGCAGGGATTTCTTTTATGTTTGTATATATTTTAAAGTTATTCTCACTTGCAAAAGCCATACTTGTGAATATAATAATAGTTAATAATAGTGTTTTTACTTTGTTCATAACCCTATTCTATTCAAAAACTTCTTTGTAATATATAATCTCAATAGTTACAATTAAGATTATGTTTATAATAATGATTACCAATTAACTCTTTTAGATAATTTCATTAAATATTTCACTTATTATAAGTTAAATTTTAGAACATTCATTCTATTATCATATAAATCTATAAATAATTATAAAAGGTTAAGAAATATGAAAAATATAATTAAAACTATACTTACAATAACAATGATATCTCAAATGAGTTTTCTAAGCATAAGTTCATTAGCAGCAGAGACAAAACCAACAGATAAAATCAAAATAGATATCATATCAGACGTTGTGTGTCCATGGTGCGCCATTGGTTATAAACGACTAAGTGTAGCCATAAGCGAGCTAAAACTAGAAGACCAAGTAGAAGTTTCATGGCATCCTTTTGAGCTAAATCCTGAAATGCCAAGAGAAGGAGAAAATGCAGATAAGTATTTGATGAACAAATATGATTTTAGTGAAGAAAAACTAAAACTAACAAGAAACAATGTTACAGAACTAGGTAAAGAAACAGGGTTTAAATTTGATTATTTTAAAGAAATGAAAAAAGTAAATACATTTAATGCTCATATATTACTAGCATATGCAAAAGAGTTTAACAAACAAACTGAACTAAAAGTGCGATTACAAAATGCATACTTTGGTGAAAGAAAAGACGTAAGTAATAGAGAAGTTTTAGAGGAAGAACTAAAAGCTGTTGGCTTAAATGCTAAAGAAGCGATGAAAAGACTAGATGACCCAAAAGCAATAAAAGCTGTTGAAGATGAAGAAAAATTTTGGAGAGATCAAGGAGTTTATGCAATTCCTACTATGATATTTGACAATAAAATAGCACAAATGGGAGCTAGTGAAACAAAAACATATAAAGAAATATTACTAGAATTAACTAAGAAAAAACAATAGATTCCTTATAAAATACCCAAGGTAGACTCAAGATTTTTGAATTTAATCTTGAGTATTGTTCGAAATTTTGTATAAACATCGGATAATTTCTTAATTTGAATTATAAATTTAAATAAGAATATTTAGCAAAAACAACTCATAACTTCCTTCAAACTACATTGAAAAAAATATAAAAAATTAATTTAGATGTTAAAAAATAAATATTACGATATAGTAGTGTAATCTGCAATGCAATAATATTTCATCTCTTTTGAGTATAAAAGTTCAACATGAGAAAATTGGAATTAGTTTCGCAGTATGAACTTTATTATGTTTTATCGGTTTGAAAGTAACACAAATTCTTGCAGCTTATAAAAAATAATATAATTACTTACTATATTTTATTTTAAGTAAAATAATGATTTATATTAAGATATTAGAAAATTCTTTAATCATTTTGATTGTAGCTATTCAGGTTCACATTATTAAAGGCAAGCGGCTATAAAAGTCGTAGAAAACTCTCAATAAAATACGAGGAAAATATTATGAATACAAAAGACGTGTATAAACAAAAAATAGAAGCTGAATTGGAATTGGTTCAGGCTAATCTTGAAGTTTTAAAAGCAAAAGCAAAAATTGCTACTACTGATATGCAAATCAGCTACTTAAAAGAAATAGAAAGCATAGAAGAAAACTACGCTATCGTGCAATCAAAACTACATAAACTGAGTGAATTTGGAGAAGGAACATGGGAACATTTAAAAAAAGATATTGAACATACTTGGGATTTAATTAGTGCATATGCAAAAAAAACTCCCGATGAGAATAGCGAAATAAAAAAGGATATTAAATGAAAAAAAGTTTAACAATTATAATATTTATATTTGTAGCACTCTTTGCAAGTGCTTGTAGTGGAACATGGAAAGGTGTGAAAGAAGACACTTCAAAAGGTGCTGAATGGAGTAAAGATAAAGTAAATGACGGTGCTAAATACATAGAGGAAAAAACTGACTGATTTCAAACAATTTTAATACAGGAGATATATTATGAACACAATAGAAATATACAAACAAGAAATTGAAGCTGAGTTAGAACTTGCACGGGAGAAATTGGTAGCCCTTAAAACAAAAATAAGAAGCTTATCAGATACAAAGCGTCTTGAGGTTATGAAAGACGTTGAAGGTTTAGAACAGATATCAAATGATATGAAGAATAAATTAAAAGAGTTAAATACTGAAATGAAAGATTCTTGGGAGCAAATCAAAAATGATATTGATAGCTCTAGAAACAAAATAAATGATACTTTTGCAAGATTAAATAGGTCATTGGTTTAGAATCTAAAATTTATACCATTTAATTTAATGTAAATAAAGTTCGACTTAAAAAAATTAAAATTGGAGACATTATGAGTATCATTAACCTAATAATATTTTTAGCAATAGGTGCGCTAGCTGGATGGTTGGCTGGCAACATTATGAAAGGCAGAGGATTTGGCCTTATAGGTGATATTATCGTGGGTATAGTAGGTGCTGTATTGGGTGGGTTTGTTTTTGGTTTACTAGGAATAACAACAGGTGGAATCATTGGCGCTATTATTATGGCCACTATTGGTGCTGTAATTTTATTATATCTAATCAGTAAACTTAAAAGAATCTAACTTATAGCAAATAAAATGAGGGAAAAACTACAATGAAATATGTGGAAATAATTGCAAATGCTAAAAGTTCAGACGCTATTTTAGAAATAGCTAAAAAAGAAGAAGTACAGGATTTCAGGCTTGGTGTCGTAGCAAAAGACGGTATGCAGCAAATGTGGCTATTAATAAGCGATGACAAGCTTCAAACTGTACTTGATACTCTTCAAAAGCTTTTAAGTGAGCAGCAAACTGCCCGTATAGTAGTCCTTCCTGTGGAAATGTCATTGCCTAAAGCTGATGAAGAAGACCGTAAACAAGAAGATGCGGCAACTGAAGCTAGAGAAGCGCTCTATGAAGGAGTTGAAAAAGGAGTACGACTAGATTTGAATTTTATGGTTCTAGTTGTATTGTCCTCTTTGGTTGCTGCTATTGGTCTTATTACAAACAATGCTGCTGTGGTGATTGGAGCAATGGTAATTGCCCCATTACTTGGACCAAATTTAGCACTTAGTTTTGGAACAGCAATGGGTGACTTATCATTAATTAAAAAATCAGTACAAACTCTTGTTGCTGGAATGATATTAGCAGTTGCAGCTCCAGCAATTTTAGGTATGTTTTGGACTTTTGATATAACAAATCATGAACTTGTACTAAGAACAGCTGTTGGAATTGATTCGGCTATTCTTGCTTTAGCATCAGGTGCAGCAGCTGCATTATCAATTACAACAGGACTTTCAAGTGTTTTAGTGGGAGTTATGGTAGCCGTTGCACTTCTTCCACCAGCAGCTGCACTTGGACTTATGCTTGGCTCTGGAAACACAGATCTGGCAACTGGTGCTGGTTTATTATTGGCTGTAAATATTGTATGTATTAACTTAGCTAGTAAAATTGTATTTGACATAAAAGGTATTCGCCCACTAGGTTGGAAAGAAAAAGAGAAAGCAAAACGCTCAAAAGTCGTATATATATTAGGATGGTTAGTAACATTATTTTTACTCATAGTTCTAATTTATGTACGTCGTTCATCTCTCTCTTAGATTATAATAGGGGTATTTATGAAAATAAAAGATAAAAATGATTAATCTTCAGACATTTTCTCTGTGGCTAAACCTAACACTGTTTTTTTTAGCAGGAGTTACTGTATGGCTTGCAGGAACACGATTGACTACCTATGCAGATATTATCTCTGATAGGAAAAATTGGGATAAAGCAAGTGTGGGATTTATATTTTTAGCACTTGCCACGCAACTTCCAGAAATAGTAACAAATACTACAGGTGCATTAAATGGTAATGGAGAACTTGTTTTAAATGCCATGTTTGGTGGAATGACTATGCAAACAGCTGTTCTTGCTATTGCAGATATTTTTGTTATTGGTTCTATGACTTTAAGTTATGCGGCAAGAAAGTCAATTAACTTACTTCAAGGAGTGGTCTTAATCTTACTACTATCATTGGTTTTAGTAGCAACAACATTGGGTGATACTATTATATTTTGGCATATAGGAATAAGCACTATTTTATTAGCATTCGCCTATATCTTTTCAATCTTTATATTTTTAAATTATGGAAAAAATAATGGCTGGAGTGTTGCAAATATACCTGATGAGATAAAGCAAACAGCAAATCCAAAGGAAAAATTGGACAAAAGTTCACATACTACCCAAAGACTCTATTTGTATAGTGGATTTACAAGCTTAGCAATACTTATTTCAGGAGTAATACTTGTACAAACAGCAGAAGCTATAGCTACACAATCAGGATTGGGTTCTAGTTTTATTGGAGCAACACTACTTGCAACTAGTACTTCTTTGCCAGAGCTCAGTGCTAGCATTGCAGCTGTTCGTTTAGGTGCTCAAAGTATGGCAATATCAAATATTTTTGGAAGTAATCTTATTATGATATTTTTACTTTTACCAGCGGATATGTTTTACTTTGAAGGAGCTATATTAAATAGTGCCAATGATTCTGCAAAATTTGCTTTAATTTCAGGAATAGTAGTTACTGCTGTTTATGTTATTGGACTAATTGTAAGAAAATCAAAAACATATTTAAAAATGGGGCTTGATTCAATAGCCGTTTTATTTATTTATATAATTACACTATACATACTCTATACACTTAAAGGTTCTTAAATGGCAACAACAAAACTTCGTCGTTCAATATCACTTCCTATGCTTATTCTTTATGGATTAGGAACTATGATTGGTGCAGGATTTTATGCTTTACTGGGAGAGATTGCAGGTGAAGCGGCTCTTTTTACACCATTGGCTTTTCTTCTTGCTGGTTTTTTGGCATTTATAAGTGCAACTTCTTTTGCTGAATTATCTTCACGATTTCCTTTTAGTGCTGGAGAAGCTCGTTATGCCGAAGAAGGATTTTCCAGCAAAAACTTCTCTACTATTGTTGGTTGGTTAGTTATATTAACAGGTATTGTTTCTGCTGCTACTTTGGCAGTTGCAACTGTTGGTTTCTTACAAGATTTTATTAGCGTACCTCAATCTATTTCCATACTTATTTTAGTACTTATTATGGGAGTAATTGCAGGATGGGGTATTGGAAAATCAGTTGCTTTTGTTGGAGTTATCAGTGTCATAGAAATAGGAGCATTGGTTTATATTATTTTTGTTGCAGGAGATAGTTTAGCTTTGTTACCAAGTAGATGGAATGAGTTAATTGTTCCTACAAACAGTACCGTTTGGCTTGGTGTATTTTCTGGAGCGTTTTTAGGTTTTTATGCTTTTATAGGTTTTGAAGATATGGTAAATATGGCAGAAGAAGTAAAAGATGTAAGAAGAAATCTTCCTATTGCCATCTTAGTAAGTATTTTTTTAACTACTATTTTATATATTCTTGTATCAACAATTGCAGTTTTAACAGTAACACCAGAAATACTATCAAGTAGCAATACACCAGTTGCACAAATTTTGCAAGGGCATGGAGCTTTTTCTATGAGTATGCTTGGAGTTGTCAGCTTGTTAACAGGAATAAATGGAGCATTAGTTCAGATTATTATGGCTTCACGGGTTGTTTATGGTTTATCAAAAGAAGATCAAGCACCTGCAGTTTTGGGAAAAATTAATTCCAAAACACAAACACCTCTAGCTGCAACTGCAATAATAACTTTTATTGTACTTTCATTAGCACTTTTCTTTCCCTTGCAAGCTTTAGCTGAATCTACTAGCTTTATTATATTGATAATTTTTGCTATCGTAAATTTCTCACTTTGGCGTATTAAAGGAAGAAAAAATGAAGTTTCAGAGGGTAAAATTTCATTTCCTCGTTGGGTGTCGCTATTTGGTTTTATAACGTCTATAATTGTTTTAGCATTTCAAGTATGGCAGAAGTTTTTTATCTAACATTGCTTTAAGCAAAAATTATTTGATTTCTTCCACTATTTTTAGCCATATATAGTGCTTCGTCAGCTCTTTTAACTAAAGAATCTATACTATCATCACTTCTTGATAAAGTAACTCCCATACTAATTGTTTTGTATCCTATAGACTGAAATTTGTGTGATTCTATTTTTTGACGTAGCTTTTCTGCATGTATTAAAATATTTTCTTTATCTACTTCTGGGCATATCATAACAAACTCTTCTCCGCCCCATCTAAAGAAATGATCTGTGGATCTAGAATTATTATTTATAAGTTCTGTAAATTCTATTAAAAAGTCATCGCCTACTTGATGGCCATAGGTATCATTTACTATTTTAAAATAATCTATATCTATAAGCATAAATGAAAAACAATAATTAAATCTCTTGCTTCTATCTAACTCGTTATTTAAAACTTCATCTAATTTTGTACGATTATATAAACCAGTTAGATTATCAGTTACAGCTAAATTTTGAAGTTTTTCATAATTTATAAAATTTATTTTGCTTAATCTATCCAATAAAAAAGCCCCAACAAAACCAAAGGAAATAGTGCTAAGCATCCAAAAAGTATGCATAATAAAGAGTTCTTTAGGCAAAGGCAAAATAAAATAATAATAAAGAAAAGTAATCATAGATAGAAAAAATATACTTAATGATGACTGTTTAAGCTTTAAACCCGAAATTGTAAAAGTCCAAAATATTATCAAATAAATTTCAGTCATATATATGGGAAATGACTCTAAGTTTTTAACCAAAAATAGATTTGCAAGAGTGGCAAAAATTGGAGCTAACATTAGTAAATATATCATATGCTTATAGTATTTTGGAAAAAATGTAAGAACACTAATAAAAAATCCAAATGGTGCAATAATATATAAGTGAATTGACGATGCAATATTTATAAGATTTAAAGGAAGAATATATGGATCTATTTGAGAATAAACAATATATAAAATTCCTGTAAGTATAGTTATTATTCTTATTTGAATTAGAGTAAAAGCTTGTATTGATTTATTATATCTTTCACTAACTTCTTTATTAAATGCAATATTTGAGAATAATAATTTTTTCATTATACGAAGATATTTTCCTTTTTTAGATTAACGAGTAATAAAAAAGGATTATATCATCACTAAGCTGATTTGATTGTTTAGAATTATTTATTTAATTCCTCTTGATATTTTCTCATACCTGCGTTAATATCTGAGTATTGATCTTGCGTTACATTATCATCTTTTGACCACTTAACTTCGTCAATCTTTCCATTATATTCAGCTCCAAGTTCTTCAATCTTTTTTGAAAACTCTTCTAGGTTGTTACATACTTCTGTTTTATTGCTTATAATATCTGTTAATTCTATAAACCAATCATGAGGAGACTCTCCCCTATTTTTTATTCTTGCTTCGAAAACTACGCTCATAAAATACCTTTAAATTTTTTTATAAGTTGATTATAACAAATTAAAATTAAATTATATTTTTTTTAAAACTTTGATTATTTAGGAAATTCATTGAAACTTTTAGCTGAATTGTTATTTTAATAATATAATATTAGATATAAAAAATAAGGAGAATATGTGGATTATCAAAAATTTAGTGAAATTTCACCTTGTGATTATGCAGGGACTTTAAAAAGAGAAAGCTTTATGGATGCTGGAATGAAAGAGCTATGGCCAAATATTCCTAGAATTTCAGGACCTGCATTTACAGTAAATATGCTTGCAGGGGAAAATCTAGCACTTCATAGAGCTATTTATGAAGCACCATCTGGATCTATAATCGTAGCACAATCAAATACAATGGATTACGCAGTAATTGGTGGAAATGTAGCTATGATAGCTTTTAAGCGAGGAATTGTAGGTTTTGTAATTGATGGAGTTGTTCGGGATATTGCAGAAATTAGAGAAAATAAAATCCCAGTATTTGGACGTGGTGTTTTAGCAATGCCAGGATCTAAAAAACAAGCAGTTCCTGTAAACACACCAATCACAGCAGGTGGAATAAACGTAAATCCTGGTGATATAATAGTTGCAGATGAAGAAGGAATCGCTGTTATTCCAAAAGATAGAGCCGAAGAAATATATCAAGAGTGTAAAGAAAAAGTGAAAAAAGAAGCTGCTTTGAGTTTTGAAGAATGGGCGGATAGACATAAGAAAAATATAGACTCTTTTTATGAGTGATTTTTTGTAGAATAAACTATATTAAATATTAAGAAAGATTAGATTTTGTTTCAAGTTTTGATACTTTCTTGGACATATATCGTTTTCCCGAAGTCATGAAAACGATATATTAATTTCTTAATTAAAATTAAATTAATTGTATTTTTAATTCTTTTCCTAAAATATTTGCAAAATTTTGAAGCGTAGATAATTTTATATCTTGAGCATGATTTTCTATTCTTGAAATTGCTGATTTTTTTGTATGAAGTTTTATAGCTACTTCTTCTTGTGAAAGACCCATATCTTTTCTTGCTTGTTTTAATATCTCACCTATTTTAAACTCTTCGTAACCTTTATCAAAGTTTTTTGCAAACTCACTATCTTGTTTTTTTCTCTTTTCTATATATTTTTGTAAATCACTCATTTGATAAATACTCCTCTTTTCTTTTTTGGGCTAAATCAATTTCTTTTTTAGGGGTTTTTTGGTCTTTTTTTCTAAAGGCATTTGTTAGAATAATAAAATTTCCTTTATACTCAAAACCTAAAAATCTGAAATTATTGTTTGAATGCTGAATTCTAATTTCAACAATATCATCCGCATTCACAAGTTTCTTATAAAACTTTGTAGATACACTGTGAGATTCTTCAATTAACTGTAAAACCCAAGTGACTTTTTCTACTTACTTTTGAGATAAAGAGTCTAAAAAGACTTCAATTGGACTTTTGCCTGATTTGTTTTTATAAAATAAAATCTCTTTCATAATATGTTAACATATATGTTAACTTTTGTCAATTTAAGCATAATGTTTTCCTCTATTTTAAATAATATAATTTATTATAGATTAATTTTCAAATTAAGGTTAAAAGTAATGCATTTTGAAATATAATAGTGAATTTAAATTTTAAAGATAATATTTTTAGTAAAAGCTTTATCAAATAATTTGATTACCAGTACTTGGAATTTCAAAGAGAGGTGTAGTATTATACTTAGAAATTCAGGCATAAGCCTTTTGATAAAGTTTTTTTAAATAATTTAAGAATTCCAGTCACAGTTTATTTATTGACTGATTAGTTAATTAAGTACCATGTCCCCGGAATTTTGATTTTAAATCAAAACTTCAATAATCGATAAAAGTGAAAATTTTATTTTAGACATATTTTACTTCTCGTAGAACTTCATCTTTTACAAAAGGTTTAAAGTATTTTTCCCTTGCAATATCTACTTTTTTATCAAATGCTTTTTCCATAATCTCTTTTAATAAAGATTTTTTTTCATAAATATCTGTTAAATCTTTTTTCAATTCGATTAATATGTCT
>CBFHMY010000073.1:0-11757 GCA_965657055.1 uncultured Aliarcobacter sp.
ATAAATTTTTAGCTTTACAAAATGCTTACCATGGTGATACTTTAGGAGCTATGAGTGTATGCGATCCAAATAATTCTATGCACAGTATTTATGGTACATATTTAAGCGAACATTTTTTTACAAAAGCACCCCAGATGGGATTTGATAGTGATTGCAGTGAATCAATAATAGAGTTAGAAAAAAACTTTGAAAAATATAATGAGCAAATTGCTGGATTTATACTTGAACCAATAGTTCAAGGAGCAGGTGGTATGAGAATATATAATCCTCATTATCTAAAAAAAGCACGAGAACTTTGTGATAAATATGATATTTTATTAATTGCAGATGAAATAGCAACAGGTTTTGGACATACAGGAAAAATGTTTGCATGTGAATGGGCCTGTATAAAACCAGATATTCTGACTGTGGGAAAAGGCTTAACCGGTGGTTATATGACTATGGCTGCTATGATTACTTCTAAAAATGTAAGTGATGTTATTTCAAATAGTGAAATTGGCGTTTTAATGCATGGACCAACTTTTATGGCTAATCCACTTGCCTGTAGTGTTGCAAATGCAAGTATTGATTTATTAATAGATTCTTCTTGGGAAAAAAATGTAAATAATATTGAAAATATTTTTGCAAGTGAACTTGAAAAGATAAAAGAATTAGATTTAGTAAGAGATGTTAGAAATATTGGAGCTATTGGAATAATTGAATTAAAAGATGATTGTTATGCCCAAGAGATTCAAGATTATTGTGTACAAAATGGTGTTTGGATAAGACCTTTTGGAAAATTAGTTTATTCAATAGTTGCTTATACTATAAATGAAGAAGATTTAAAGAAAATAGTAAGAACAATGTATGAAGCTATAAAATCAATAAAGAAAGAAAATGAAAAAAGATAATTTAAAAGAACTAGTATCAAATTTACCAAAACATCCGAATATTTTGGGACGACAACGACTTTTTAATAGTGCAGTATTAATTCCTCTTGTAAAAATAAAAGGGGAATATCATTTGTTATTTCAAAAAAGAGCAGCACATATAAGACAAGGTGGAGATATTTGTTTTCCAGGTGGTGGATTTGAAAAAGGTGTTGATAAAGATTTTAGAGACACTGTTCTTCGAGAAACAAAAGAAGAGTTAGGAATTGATAAAAAAGATATAAAAATTTTAGGACAGCTTGATACTTATATGGCTCCTATTGGCACAATCATTGAATCTTTTGTTGCAAGAATTAAGAAAAAAGCTTATAAAAATATGCAAATTGATAAAAATGAAGTTGAAAAAACTATTGTTATTCCTATTTCTTTTTTCAAAGATAATGAACCTGAAGAATATACTTTATCCCATGAAATACAACCTTATAAATATAATAAAGATGGACAAAAAGAGATTTTATTTCCAGTTGAAGAATTAGGACTTCCTTCTGCTTACAAAAAACCTTGGGGAAACAAACAACACAAAATCTGGGTTTATAAATATGATGGTGAAGTAATTTGGGGAATTACTTCAGTTTTAATAAGAGATGTTATAGAAAAATATTAGATAGTCATTACAGACCAAGTATCATCTTTTAGAGCTTTTGTTAAAAGTTCACCCGTATGTATGATTTCTATATTTAACTCTTTTAATATAGAAACTGCATCATAATCTTCTACACAAACAACACAAGCACTCATTTTCACACCTGTATTTTGTATCTTTTTTAACTGCTCTTGAATTTGAGTATTATTTTTTGCAAGTAAAATTGATGGACCCCAAAGCATTAAATGTGCACTTTTCCAATATTCTCGCTCTAAAATTACAGATGAGTATAAAAGTGGGAATTTATTAGCCACTTCAATATCACCATTTGTCCAAACAATTAGTAAATTATCTTTCATTTAAAAAGCCTTTAGTTATAATTTTCCCATGATTATATAATAAAATTTTTAAAGGTAAAAAATGAATAGAATAGTATTAAAAGATAAAGAGATATTTCCATCGAAAGTTGTTTGTATTGGACGAAATTATATGGAACATATAAAAGAATTAAATAATGAAATTCCAGAAGATATGGTGTTTTTTATAAAACCAAATTCTGCAATTTCAGATAAATTAAATTTTCCAAAAAATCAAAATTCTTGTCATTATGAAGCAGAAATATCTTTTTTAATTGAAGATAATAAAATAAGTGCTGTATCTTTTGGACTTGATTTAACATTAAGAGAAATACAAAGTAAATTAAAAGAAAAAGGACTTCCTTGGGAAAGAGCAAAATCTTTTGATGGTGCCGCTGTTTTTTCAAAATTTGTGAATTTTGATGGAGATATTTCAAAACTAGGAATTGAACTTTATATAAATGGTGAATTAAAACAAAAAGGTGATTACTCTTTGATGATAAATAAACCCTCTGATATTATAAAAGAAGCAAATAGTTTTTTAAGTTTTGAAGACGGAGATATTTTAATGAGTGGAACACCATCAGGGGTTGGTTCTTTTAAAATAGGAGATATTTTTGTTGGAAAAATATTACTTGATAATGAAGTTATTATAGAAGAAACTTTTAAAGTTTTATAAAAGGAAATAATTATGAAATATAATGAATTAACAAATGAAGAAAAAAGAGTAATCGAAAATAAAGGGACAGAATATCCATTTTCTGGGAAATACAATGATTTTTATGAAGAGGGTATTTTCACATGTAAAAAATGTGATGCCCAACTTTATACATCAAAAGATAAATTCTCTTCAGGATGTGGTTGGCCAAGCTTTGATGATGAAATAAAAGGTGCAGTTAAAAGAGTTCCAGATGCAGATGGAAGAAGAATAGAAATAGTATGTGCATCTTGTGGTGGACACCTA
The DNA here is from genome assembly GCA_965657055.1 of uncultured Aliarcobacter sp. Classification (GTDB taxonomy): domain Bacteria; phylum Campylobacterota; class Campylobacteria; order Campylobacterales; family Arcobacteraceae; genus Aliarcobacter. The sequence continues at coordinate 2,833 of CBFHMY010000073.1, forward strand.
GGACACGTTTTTGAGGGTGAAAGACTTACTTCAAAAAATACAAGACATTGTGTTAACTCAATATCTTTAAATTTTAAAAAAGAAAAATAATGAAATAATAAAATATTGCGGTATACTTCGGCAATTTATTAAATACAGAAGGAACCACGATTAGATGCTCTTCAATAGCTACGAATTCATCTTCGCATTTCTGCCAATAACCTTTTTTATCTACTTTTATCTGAATTATAAAAGATTAACAATAGCTTCAAAAGGTTTTTTGGTATTTAGCTCACTATTTTTCTATTCTTGGTGGAATATAGCTTATTTGCCTTTAATATTAATAAGTATGCTTTTTAATTATCTAATTGGTAATAGTCTAAATAAAGAAATTGAAACTAATAAAAAATCTTTTTCAAAAAAATCTATTTTAATATTTGGTATTGTGTCTAATATAGCATTACTAGGATACTTTAAATACGCAGATTTTTTTATAGAGAATTTTAATCTTATTAGTTCTTCAAATGTAAACTTGTTACATTTAGTTCTACCCTTGGCTATTTCTTTTTTCACCTTTCAACAAGTAGCTTATTTAGTAGATTCTTATAGAGGTGAAACTAAAGAATATGATTTTTTAAACTACGCATTATTCGTAACTTTCTTTCCTCAACTAATAGCAGGTCCAATTGTTCATCATAAAGAAATGATGCCTCAATTTGATAATAAAAGAAATATGATAAAAAATTATAGAAATATAGCTTTAGGTATATTTGTTTTCTCAATGGGATTGTTTAAAAAAGTAGTAATCGCAGATACCTTTGCTGTTTGGGCAAGCCAAGGATTTGATATAGCTGTAACTCTAAATCTGTTTGAAGCATGGGTAACGTCTTTGTCTTATACTTTCCAACTATACTTTGATTTCTCAGGTTATACAGATATGGCAATAGGTATTGCTCTTTTATTTAATATAAAACTTCCTATTAACTTTAATAGCCCGTATAAAGCCTTAAATATACAAGACTTCTGGAGAAGATGGCATATAACTCTTTCTCGTTTCTTGCGAGATTATATTTATATTCCATTAGGTGGAAATAAAATATCAAGTTTTAGAACATACTCAAACCTTCTAGCTACCTTCGTAATAGGAGGATTTTGGCATGGAGCAGGCTGGACATTTTTGTTCTGGGGCTTTCTTCATGGAATTGCACTAATAATTCATAGACTTTGGTCAAACCTTGGATTTAAGATGTGGACTTGGTTAGCTTGGTTTATAACTTTTAACTTTGTGAATATTGCTTGGGTATTTTTTAGAGCTAAGGAATGGGACGATGCTATTAAGGTTTTAGGTTCTATGTTTAGCTTAGATAATATTGTATTATCAGGAACATTTAGTGAAAGACTACATTTCCTTAGTGCTTATGGTGTGACTTTTTCAACATGGTTGGATCATATAAATGGAACATTTGAGACAATACTTTGGATATTTATTGCATTTATATTTATTTTGGCTTTTAAAAATAGTATAGAAAAAGCAAAAGAATTTGAACTTAACTATAAAACTATTTTTTTAGTAGCAATTTGTTTAATTTGTGGAATTTTATCATTAAATAAAATATCACAATTTTTATATTTTAATTTTTAGGAAAGTATTATGAAAAATAAAAAATGGATTATAATAGTTTTAATACTTTCTATCTTAGGTATTGCTTTTGTGGGTACTCTTAATTATATTGTTGATCCACTTCAACAATATAGAGATAAAACTTTTTATCCAATAGCTTTTACTAATGAAAGATACCAAAATGCTGGATTATCTAAAAATTTTAAATATGACTCGATAATTCTTGGAACTTCAATGACAGAGAATTTTGTAATAGATGAAGTAGAAAAATATTTAGATTTTAAAAAAGTTATAAAATTAAGTGTTGCAGGAGGTTCTGCAAAAGAGCAAAGTATTACAATGCAAACAGCAATTGATAATAATAAAAGTTTAAAAAATGTTCTATGGGGTCTAGATACCTTTGCTTTTGTTGGAGAAACTAATAGCCTAAGATATGGTGAAAATACTTTTCCTTTTTATCTTTATGACAATAATAAATTCAATGATTACAAATATGTTCTTTCACTTGATACCTTAAGAGACTCATTAAGAGCAATTATGAGTAATTATTCAGATAATAGTGAAAAAACTATTTATGATTATAATTCAATGTATAAATGGCAACATGCTAATGATGAAAATTTCACACTAAAAAATGTTTATTTAGGATGGAAAAATAGAAAAGAGTTTATTAATTATGAAAAAAATAAACAAACTTTTAAATATTTAAAGAATAACTTTGATGCAAATTTTTTCTCAATTATAAAGAATAATCCTCAAATCAATTTTAAAATATTCTTTCCCCCATATTCAATATTAGCTTTTAAAACATTTGAAGAAAGAAAATTAACAAATGATATATTGGAATTCAAAAAATATATTTATAATAGTTTATTAATATATGACAATGTAAAAATCTATGATTTTCAATCAGAAAAGAATATAATTTATGATTTGAATAATTATAAAGATTTATATCATTATCATGAAAAAATAAATACTTGGATGCTTCAACAAATAAAAGTTGATAATTATTTAGTTAAAAAAGAGAATATTAACGAATATTTAGATAGTTTAAAAAAAGAAATAGAAGAATATGATTTAAAAAAAATACAAGAGTAGAAATGAGTATACTCAAATAGAATTTAATCATATAATATTTTGTATGAAAAATGAAAATAAAGGTTTAGTTTATGAGTATTAAAAAAGCATATTATGCAGCGGGTTGTTTTTGGGGAGTTGAATATCATTTTGAAAAGCTAGAAGGAGTTATTTCTGCAATTTCTGGTTATATGGGAGGACATATCGAAAATCCTAATTATGAGATGGTATGTAGTGGATTATCAGGTCATTTAGAAGTTGTTGAAATTACTTATGATGAAACTATTGTTTCTTTTGAAACATTAACAAAACTATTTTTTGAGATTCATGATTTTACTCAAACTAATGGACAAGGTCCAGATATAGGGAGTCAATATTTATCTGCAATTTTTTGCGTTGATGAAAAACAACAAAAAGTATGTGAAAAATTAATTAGTGAGTTGGAAAATAGAGGTTTTAAAATGGCTACTTCATTACGATCATTAGCTAAGTTTTATGAAGCAGAGGCTTATCATCAAGATTACTATGAAAGACATCAGAAGATGCCTTACTGTCATAGCTATAGAAAAATATTTTAGTGAGTACCTAAAATATAATATATATGTCTACTATCTAATTTTTCAAGTTTTACATTGTACTTATCTGCCCAGTGTGAAACTTCGTCATGAAATTCTTGTAAGATTTCATTAGAATCATTTTCGTCACATTTAATTTTTAAATAATCAGATTTATTTGATAATGCCACATATGCGTTCATTTTTTTTAAGTGATCGTTTAGTGTGAAAATATGTTTTGAGAATTTATCAAAGTTACTTGTTGAATTTATTATTTTTTCAGCTTGTTGTAATGAAGCATCACTTTTTGAATATCCTAGTTGAGATAATATTACTTCTGCAGATACATCTAGTTGCATTTTAATCCTTCTTATTTTAATATTTATTAGTAGATATGTTATCAAAATAATTTTAAATTGTAATTAAAGAAATATATTAGATATTTCTTTTGCTGTCTATTTATTAAACTTTTTATAATAGTTTATGTATTATTAAATAAATAGATAAAAAGGTTAGTTTATGAGTGTATTATTAGAAATGTCTATGTTCCCTACTGATAAAAGTGAAAGTAAAAGTAAAGAAGTTTCTGAAGTTATTAAAATTATTAGAGATAGTGGTATGAATTATCAACTTACCTCAATGGCTACGATTATAGAAACAAATACTATAGGTGAAGCATTTGCATTAGCAGAAAAATGTTATTCAAGATTAGAAGAATTAGGATGCAATAGAGTTTATGCAACATTAAAATTTGATATAAGAAAAGGTCATGAAAATAGGTTGAAAAATAAAATAGCTACTGTTGAAAGGTATATAGGAGAAGTATCAAAATAGTTTTTAAAGAAGCCTATAAATTATGATTTTTATAGGCTAAGTTAAAAATTTCTAAAATAAATCAATACTAGAGGTTTGTTCAGATTGAAATCTTATTACTTGATTTCTTCCTTTACTTTTTGCTTCATAAAGTGCAATATCTGCATTTTTTATAACTGAATCTAATGACCTAGAATCATCAGGGAACATTGATAATCCAATACTTATAGTTTTTCTTAATTTACTTCCTGCATATACATCTATTTCATTTTCACTAACTTTAATTCTAATTTTATTAGCAATTGCAATAGCTTGTTCTTCGGTTTTAACATTAACTAATAAGACAATAAATTCTTCTCCACCATATCTTATAATAAGATCAGATTCTCTTACTGTTTCATTTAAGATTCTTGCTAATTCTTTTAATACTTTATCTCCAATATCATGTCCATACTCATCATTTACAGCTTTGAAATGATCCATATCTAATAATAATACTCCAATATTAAATTTGTCTCTTAATGCTTGAGGAATAAGTTTTTTTGTATGTTCTTCAAGGAATTTTCTATTATATAATCCTGTTAATCCATCTCTAAATGCCGATTGTTGTAGTGCGTCCATTAGAAGTTTAACTTCTATAGAAGGAGCTGATTCATTTATATAACTTTTGATAAAGGAAATTTTTTCTTTTAAGTATTCTAATTTATCTTTTTCATCAAATACAAAATTTATAATTAAATTAATATTTTTACTAATACTTGTACTAATACAATAGTGAAATTTATCAACTTTCTCAAAATATGGACAAGTATGATGATACTCTGTTGTAACAACATCATTTTCAGTTCTTGCAGCCCTACATAAATGAGGTTCATTTTCAATATTTTTTTTACAATAAAAAGTATTTCCTAACTCTTTTACTGTTGTCATTTTTTGTTTTAATAAATCTATTTCTATAAAAGTAAAACTTGTAAGTTTAAATTGATTAGTAAATATTTCAGCTAGTCTATTATAAATCTCTTCTTTTGTATTATCAAGTTCAATCTCTTTTTTAAATTGATATAAATTAGATAAATTTTGAACTATTTCTTTTGAATCTTCTAAAGGACTAATATGTTTATTTGTTTTACTTCCAATAAAACCTTTTAATTTTTTATCGATATCTGTTGATGTATCTTTAAAAGTTACCATTAATCTATTAAATTTCTCCATCAAAATTATCATATCTTTTGATAAGCCCCTAGAGTAAGATATTTTTCTAAGATTACCATTTAGTGAAGAGTTTAAACTTTTAGAAATACTGTCAAAAATTGATTTATCTTGCTCTAATTTATTTCTAAAAATAAAAAAGATTAATAAAATACCTACAATCATGATTATAGGAATTAAATAAATAGTTTCTAAGCCTATATTTTTTAGTTCACTTATATCTAACTCCATTGAAACAGCACCTAATGTATCACCAGAAGAGGCATTATGACAGCTTAAGCAGTCAATCCCATTATCAAAGGTTGCTTTATAAGGAACAGTAATACGCATACTAGAATATAATAAACTTTCATTTAATTCATATGCTATTTCTCCTGTTTTTAAAACTTTCTTATCTATGCCATCTTTTGGTTTTAGTTTTGGATTTGTTCCAAATTGATTAGTTACGGAGTCTGCTCTAACTAGCCATAAGTTTTTAATATTATCTATACTAGCCATAGAGTTTATATATCCATCTATTTGTTGTACATTATTATTTACCATATAAGAAGTTAAATCGTTTTTAACAATTCTAGAAATTAGTTCTGCATTATGAATAGAAGCTTTTATTGAATTATTTTTTGTACTGTACATAGTTATAGCACTAATAGTGCAAATCAATAAAAAAGAGATTATAATAAACTGATAAATTATCTTTTTTTCCATCTAGACCCCTTGTTTAAGTGAGCAACAATTCTACTTTAACAAAGCTTATATTAAAGAATACATTTAAATAATAATCTAGAAATTGATAATAGATTGAATATTTAAATTATTATCAATGTTTTCATCTAAAGCTTTTAGTTTAAAAGAAAATCTATGCTCATCACTTCTACCAAATTTTTTAATAGCTTCAACATGAGCTTTTGTTCCATATCCTTTATGTTTTTCAAAATTATACTTTGAGTATTTTTCGCTAATTTCACACATATATCTATCTCGACTTACTTTTGCTAAAATTGATGCAGCACTAACTTGTGGAACTGTAGCATCTGCTTTGATCTTCCATTTTAAAGAAGAAATTCCAAAACTTGTATTTCCATCCATTAAAAATTCATCACAATCAGATTTTAGTTTTTCCATTATTTCTAGTATAGAGTTTTTCAAACAAGCACTTAATCCTATTTCATCAATAGTTTTTGCAGAAGTAAATACAATATGGTATTTTGATTTTTCTTTTATTTCATCAAAAAGTTTTTCTCTTTTTTTTTCACTTAGTATTTTAGAGTCATTTAATCCATCGATTTTTTCTAATAATACAACACCTGATACCACCAACGGTCCAGCAATTGGTCCACGTCCAGCCTCATCAATTCCACATAACATATTTAAATCCTTTAAAAAGGTAAATTATAGCATTTATCAGATTTCTTTTTTTATAGAAAAATTCAAGAATCTATAAAAAGAATTTTAAAAATTATATTATTTAACTTGACAAATCATCACTCAAGGTGCTATAATTTTATTAGCAGTTAAACTAAAGGAGTGCTAATATGAGTAATAATATTTTTGAAAAAATGACAAATCAACTAACAGAGACGATAGATTCAAGTGTTGCCCTAGCAATGCATAATAAAAATCAAGAAGTAGAGATGATACATTTACTTTGGGCGTTATTAACAAATACTAATTCAGTATTAAACCAATTATTAAATAAAATGAATGTTAATAAAGCAGCAATTGAGCTTGAAGCAAAATCATATGCAAATAAATTACCAAGCGTATCAAGTGTAACAAAAGAGAATATAAAACTATCAAGAAATCTTCTTGCAAGCTTACAAAAAGCAGAAGGATTAATGACTAGTTTTGGAGATAAATTTATAGCAGTTGATACACTATTAATCGCAAATTTTGATTCACAAGTTTTAAAAGATGTATTAGGTAAATATATAGATTTAAGAGAAGCAAAAAAAGAGCTTGAAGCTATGCGTGCTGGAAATAAAATAGATAGTGCAAGTGGAGATGAAAATCTTGAAGCACTTGGAAAGTATGGAATTGATTTAAACAAAAAAGCCATTGATGGAGAACTTGATCCTGTAATTGGAAGAGATGAACAAATCAATAGAATGATGCAAATTCTAATTAGAAAAACAAAAAACAATCCTATTTTACTAGGAGAACCAGGAACTGGTAAAACAGCAATTGCTGAAGGTCTTGCTCAAAGAATAGTAAATAAAGATGTTCCAACAAGCCTACTTAATAAAAGAGTAGTAACTCTTGATATGGGTGCCATGATTGCAGGTGCAAAATATAGAGGTGAATTTGAAGATAGATTAAAATCAGTTATTGATGAAGTTAAAAAAGCTGGAAATATCATCTTATTTATAGATGAGATTCATACTATTATAGGTGCAGGTGCTAGTGAAGGTTCTATGGATGCAGCAAATATTTTAAAACCATCTCTTGCAAGGGGGGAATTACATACTATTGGAGCAACTACATTAAAAGAGTATAGAAAGTATTTTGAAAAAGATACAGCAATGCAAAGAAGATTTCAACCTGTTAATGTAAATGAACCTAGTGTTAATGAAGCTTTACAAATATTAAGAGGTATAAAAGGAAAACTAGAAACTCATCATAATGTAACTATTAATGATAGTGCACTGGTTGCAGCTGCTAAATTATCTTCTAGATATATAACAGATAGATTTTTACCTGATAAAGCAATAGATTTAATAGATGAAGCAGCAGCTGAACTTAAAATGCAAATTGAGAGTGAACCAACAGTTTTATCAACAATTAAAAGAGAAATTCAAACATTAAACGTTGAAAAAGAAGCTCTTAAAATGGAAAAAACAAAAAAGAATGATGAAAGAATTTCTCAAATAGATAAAGAATTAGCAAATAAAAATGAAGAAAAACAAAACCTAGAAGCTAGATTTGATAACGAAAAACAAACATTTAATGCAGCAAGTGAATTAAAAGTAAAAATTGATGAATTAAAAACAAAAGCAACTATTGCAAAACGTGAATCAAATTTTGAAAAAGCAGCACAAATAGAGTATGGTGAAATACCAGCTTTAGAAGCTAAAGTAAAAGAAAATACAGAAAAATGGGACAGAATGCAAAAAGAGGGAACTCTTTTACGAAATTCTGTTGATGAAGATGCAATTGCAAGTATTGTTTCAAGATGGACTGGAATTCCAGTTAATAAAATGATGGATTCTGAAAAACAAAAAGTTTTAATGGTAGAAAGTGTTTTGAGAAAAGATGTTATTGGTCAAGATGAAGCATTAAAAGCAATTTCTCGAGCTATTAAAAGAAATAAAGCAGGATTAAGTGAAGTAAGTAGACCTATTGGATCTTTCTTATTTTTAGGACCAACGGGAGTTGGTAAAACTGAGAGTGCAAAAACTTTAGCAAAATTTTTATTTGATGACCCAAAAGCGCTTATTAGATTTGATATGAGTGAATATATGGAAAAACATGCTGTTTCTAGACTTGTGGGTGCCGCTCCTGGTTATGTGGGATATGAAGAAGGTGGTCAATTAACAGAAGCTGTTAGAAGAAAACCTTATAGTGTAATACTTTTTGATGAGGTTGAAAAAGCACATCCTGATGTATTTAATATTTTATTACAAGTTTTAGATGATGGAAGATTAACAGATAATAAAGGTGTTACTGTTGATT
>CBFHMY010000074.1:0-10961 GCA_965657055.1 uncultured Aliarcobacter sp.
CAAAAGGAAATGCCAAAACTTTTAATGATTTTTTACTCTCTATTAGTTTAAATCTAATAATCATTAAAATAAATGCCCAAATATATCCAATATGAGTAAAGGCTTTAAATATATGAACCCACTCGTCCCTTCTACTAGCAAGTGGCTGCATAGTTTCCATTCCTAAAGCAAAAGCCTGATTAAAACCATTTACGATATTTGAAGCATATGAGTAAAAGAAAAACTCTCCAATATGAGATAATCCACCAATTATAAATAGTGGTGCAAAAGCATATCCAAGAGTATAAAATGTTTTTTCAAAAGTAACATTCATAATCTTTGAAGCTATAAACATTCCAACTACACTTAAAAACACTGAAATAACAACCGCATATAAAAAAGCAAATAGTCCAACAGTATCAATACTTCCAAAATTTATAAATGACTCAAAATATCTAGCTGTTTTACTCCAAAAAAACTCTTCCACAATAGCACTTCGCCCTAAAGCGTGATGAAATCCCATAGTTATACTAATAGCAGCAGTTATAAAAATCAAAGCCCAAACTTCAGCTTTAGAAGGTTTAAACTTATTTAATAATACATTTGAAGGTTTTTTAAATTTAAAAGCCACACTTTCACAAGCACTACTGCAATCCATACATAAAGTACAATCTTCCATAGAGTTCTTTTTAGCAAAAGTAAAAGGTTTTAAGTCATAAGAGCAAGCACTTGCACACTCAAAAGTCTTACAAGATTGACAATGTTCTTTATATGTTTCAAGTTTAGTAAAACTAACTTTTGAAAAAACTTTTGTCATTGTTCCAATTGGACAAACATATTTACAATAAGCCATTTCATCGTAAATATAATAAAAAACAACCGCCACTAAAGTCATAATTGCAAATAACAAAGCTGTTGCATATGGAGTTTTGAAAAATTCAGGATACATGTAATATGTAAGCCACCAACCAATAAATAGTAAAAATACTCCAATAAAAGGATTTGCCAAGCTTTTTGGTACTTTCTTTTTTAAACCAAATTTTGTGATATATTTACCAATAAAACCATGGGGACAAACTCCACAAAATATTCGTCCAAAGGTACTTAAACTTACAACCATAAAAAAAGGCCAAAACAAACCCCAAAAAAAGCCAGTTGTAAATAAATTTTCCTCTTTTGTAGGATTTATAAATCCAAAATAAATTGCATATAAAAATAATGCAAATACAATTACTTGAATAGTTCTTAAAAATACTTTCTCTTTAAAAATCAAACTTAAAACTGGCATTCCAAAAATATCATTTTTATCTCTATTAACAAAATCTACCATTTTTAATCCTTAAAATTTATAAGAATAAGTAAGCATTGTACTTCTTGGAGCTGCTGCTTTGTAAGTTTCTTCACCTGAAGTACTTTTTGAAGCATCCATTGCATAATATTTATCAAACACATTATTGATATTTAACTGAATATTATGATTTTTTTTCTCATAACCTACCATCAAATCAGTTATTAAATCATATCCTTCATATTTTTCAGTATTTGCATTATCCATATAATAACTACCATATGTTTTTGCCGTAACTCTAGATTTAAATCCATTGTCTAAATTTAGTGCTAAAAATATTGAATATTGATTTTTTGGGACATAAGGTAAATAATTACCATCCCTTGAAGCTTCAGTCATTGCTCTTAAAGTTGAACTATAATAAGTCTCGGTAAATGATTTATATACATAATCACTATATGCATATGCTCCACCTGTTTGAAGATTTTTTGTTAAATTATAAGCTAAGTTAAACTCTAAACCTCTTTTTTGTGTTTCTCCTGCATTTGCATAATCAGTTTCGCTATCTGAATTAATTATTTGAACAACTTCATCTTTTACATTATTTTGATAAATTGCTAAATCATAGGCAAAATCAGTAGATCTGTTTTTTAACCCAATTTCATAGTTAATACTATTTGTTTTATCTAAATCTGAATTTGTTTCTAATTCACTTGTTGTTGGTGCTTGGTTTGCTCTTGATATAGATGTATAAATATTTGTAGTATCGCTTAGTGCATAAGAAAGACCTAGTTTATTTGATAAAAGAGTGTAAGATTTATCAATATTTGTTTCTTCTGCTGATGTTAAATAGTTATATGAATCATTACTATAGTTATAAGTTATATAATCTTTTGAACTTATATCAAAATCCAATTTATCTAATCTTGCACTTATATCAATTGATAGTTTATCACTTGGTTTAAAAGACTCCATTGCGTAAATACCATATAAAGTTGTATCTGTATCTTCTATACTGGCTAAATCACCTTTTTCATTTGATAAAGTTCTATTAATTGTAGTTGTAGTAGCTCCACCCCAAGATGTTGTAGTTGTAGTGTCTAAATCTCTATAAGTATATTTCTTAGCATCATTTGTTTTATCTTTTTTCCAAGTAAGTCCTGTTACAAATATTGCATCATTTGAAAAAAGTTCATGATTATTGTTTAATTCTAAATCCGTTCCAAATACATTGTTATCATCACTATCATTTATCATTCCAGTTACAGGATGATAATGATCCCATGTATTAAAGTAAAATCTTGGTTTAAATGTGAAATTTCCAAACTCTTTTTCATATTTTGTATTTAAAGATAATATTTCTGAATCTCTTGCACTATTTTGCCAAATATCAGAAGTATTGTGTTGTTCTCCTGTTTGTTTAAACTCTTCAAATTCAGTTTTTGTCATTGACGCTGGTAAATTCATATTTGATTTAGTATATGCAATTTCAGATTCTATTGTTGAATCATCTTTAAATATATGCCCATATTTTAAACTTAATTGACTTGAATCAAAATCATTATTATCTCTCCAAGAGTTATCAATTTTTCTACTACTAAAAGTCATAGAAGCAAAATCATTTTCGCTGATTTCATCCCCTACTTTTAGATTAAGATTTTGTTGACCATCATCTCCAATACCCAATTTTATTCTATTACTTGAATCATCAAATACTGATTTTGTAACAAGTTGGATTACTCCTCCTGTTGCATTAGCAGCATTTATAGACCCAGGTCCTTTTTGAACTTCAATACTCGAAACATCTTGCATATCAATATAATCAAATCTAGTAAAAGAATCAGGATCAGTCATAGGAACTCCATCTTTCATTACCATGATTTCACGTACACCATATCTTGCTTTTAATCCAGCTCCTCTAATAATCAGTTTTGGACTTGGAGAATTTGAAGATGATTCAGCAATTACACCTGGAATGTTTTCTATTGCTTGTTGAATATTTAAAATATTTTTATCTTCAATGGTTTTTTCATCAACAACTGCAATACTTTGAGTTACTTCTTTTGTGGCTGTTTCAACTTTTGTAGCTGTAATTGACATTTGATCAAAATTTACAACTTCACTTGCTAATAAGTTGGCATTTATGGCGATTAATGCAAAAAGTGAATATTTCAATTTCATTTCATTCCTTAAAAATAATTTTTAAGATATTAAAATAGTTTTGTTAATTTTTCATTAATTAATTGTTAATGTTTTGTTAAGTGTAAATAAAAAAAGCCCAAGGAATAATCCTTGGGCTTTTAAAAATTGTTAGTATTTATAATAAAAAGGTTTAAAAAGATTAAGACATAATCTCTTCAATAGTAATATAATCTCCAACTCTACCTGTCATTTGTTCTACATCTGTATTAACTGGAAGTGTTTTTTTACCTGGAACCCATCCTGCTGGACAAACTTCACCTGTTTTTTCAGCATGTTGCCAAGCTCTTACTTGTCTTAAGAATTCGTGTACATTTCTTCCTACCATTGGAGCTTGTACTTCTTGAGCTACTACTGTTCCTTCTGGATTAATTAAGAATCTTCCTCTTAAAGCTATTCCTTCTTCTTCAATCATTACACCAAATGCTCTTGAAACTGCACCTGTTGTATCAGCTCCTATTGTTAATTGTAAACCTTTTAACAATGGTTCAGTTTCAACAAATCTTTTATGAGAAAATTTAGTATCAGTAGAAACTGCTAAAATCTCAACTCCAAGCTCTTGAAATTCATCATATTTTGCATTCATTGCTGCAATTTCAGTTGGACAAACAAATGTAAAGTCAGCAGGATAAAAACAAACAACATGCCATTTACCTTTGTAATCTTCACTACTTACATTTATATAGTGACCTGTTTTTGAATCATACGCTGCCATTTTAAACTCTGGTGCTTTTCTTAATACTAAACTTGAACTCATATTTTTTTCCTTTTTTATTTCATTATTTTGATTTTCATCAATTATTATATTTTCATTTTCTTCAATTGGTTTTGAACCTGTATCACAAGCCATATTATTCTCCTTAACAAAGGATAATATTTTTCCTTTGATAAAAGAATTCTACAATAGTAAAAATTAATTACTCCTTAAATTATAAAATAAAATTATAATTTAAACATAATAAAAAATTATAATTATTAAATAATACTATAATTTATAGCTCACATATATTATAATTATTAATTATAATACTTTCATAAGTTTTTAATATAATTTTCTGTAACATCACAAAAAATATTATTATTAAGGATTTATATATGATTTTAAGAGAAAAATTCTCACCCATGTGTTTTCTAGCATCTTTAGGATCAGGAGGTTTGTCTGTTTCATTTTTTATGTATCTTATGTTTCTAGTTCCACACCCAAATACTCCAATGGCTACATTTGATTTTATAATGCCAGTTTTACTAAAAGGTGATTGGTTATCTTTAGTTGCTTCTATTTCTTTAGTATTTATTATTGCTTTTGCATTTTTTCATTTTAAATTATTAATTTGGAATACAAAACAATACAATTTATACAAAAAGACAGCAAGTTATAAAGAGTTGATAAATTCAAATTCTCAAATCACACTTATGACTCTTCCTTTAACTTATGCCATGACTATAAATGTATGTTTTGTTTTAGGAGCTGTATTTGTTCCTGGTCTTTGGGGTATTGTTGAGTTTTTATTTCCATTTGCTTTACTTGGTTTTATTGTTGTTGGTTATTTTGCATTAAAAATATTTTTTGAATATTTTTCTAGACTTTTAATCAAAGGTGACTTTGATTTTTCTAAAAATAATAACCTATCTCAAATGATTTCTATTTTTGCACTTTCTATGATTGCAGTTGGATTTGCTGCACCTGGTGCTATGAGTCATAACTTAGTTATAAACTCAATTGGAATATTTGGAGCTTTATTTTTCGCAGCACTTGCAATGTTATTAATGCTTATAAAACTTACAATTGGTTTTAAAAATATGTTTGAAAAAGGTTTAGATTTAGAAGCTGCTCCTTCTATTTGGATTTTAATTCCAATATTAACACTACTTGGAATTACATTTATTAGAGTTTCTTTTGGGTTAGAGCATAACTATGCAACACCATTGGCTAAATCATCACTTTTTGTATTTACATCAACAGTTTTATCATTACAAATTATATTTGGAATTTTAGGATATATGGTTATGAAAAAAATGGGTTATTTTGAAAAATATATTCACTCAAATGATAAATCATCTGTTTCATTTGCTCTTATTTGTCCAGGGGTTGCATTTTTCGTTTTTGGTATGTTTTTTGTGAATTTTGGATTAACATATAATGGAATTATTGCAAAATACTCTATTGCTTATTTTATAATTATGATTCCATTTATTTATGTTCAAATAAAAACAATTATTTATTTTTTCAAACTTTACAAAAAGTTTTCTTTCTAAAAAAGAGAAGTTAATACTTCTCTTTTTAATTTATAAAATTTATAATTTATATAATTATAAGTTTTTCTATCTATAATATAAAATACTCAAATAAAAGGAAATATAATATGAAAAAAAGTTTATTAGTTTTATCATCAATAATAATGTTATCAACAGCATCAATTGCTAGTGAAAATTCTGCAAAAGGATTAAATGTAATTATTACTTCAGGAGATGCTCAAACTCAAATGATGGGTATGGCTTTATCAATGGCTACATTAAAACAAAAAAAAGAAGTTAATATGACTTTATGTTCAAAAGCTGGTGATTTAGCAGTAAAAGGTATGGAAAGTCCCGTTTTAAAACCTATGGATAAATCACCTAAAATGATGCTTCAAGCACTTATGAAACAAGGTGCAAAAGTTGATCTTTGCCCTATTTATTTACCAAACTCTGAAAATGCTAAAGCAGAATTATTAGAAGGTATTACAATTGCAACTCCAGCTGATGGTGCTGCTAAACTTTTAAATAAAGACTATCAAAACTTAAGCTACTAAAAAAAGAAGTAAGAAACTTTTCTTACTTCTTTTCAATTCTTTAATTTTTTCAAACTCTTTTTTATTAATCTTCATTTCTCTTCTTCTTTAAATATCAAATTAATTTATTAAATTATAAGTTTATTTTATCTATACTTAATAAGTTTTAATTATAATATTAAAACAATTAAATATAAGGAAATATAATATGAAAAAAGGTTTACTAGTTTTATTATCATCACTATTGTTAACAACTGCATCAATTGCAAGTGAGAATTCTGCAAAAGGATTAAATGTAATTATCACATCAGAAGATGCACAAACTCAAATGATGGGAATGGTTTTATCAATGATGACACTAAAACAAAACAAAGAAGTAAATATGACTCTTTGTTCAAAAGCCGGTGATTTAGCTGTTAAAGGAATGGAAAGCCCACTTCTAAAACCACAAGATAAATCTCCTAAAATGATGCTTCAAGCACTTATGAAACAAGGTGCAAAAGTTAAAGTTTGTCCTTTATACTTACCAAATGCTTCAAAAGATGAATCAGTATTACTTGAAGGTATTACAGTTGCAAAACCTGCTGAAGTTGCAAGTAGTTTATTAGACAAAGATTATCAAAATCTAAGTTATTAAAAAGAAGTAAGAGGTCTCTCTTACTTTTATATTTAAGAATCTAATAAAGTTATCAAATCCTCTTTTTTATTTATCTGTTTTTCAATAACTTGAATACCTTTAGCAAAAAGTGAATTTTTCAACCCTTCCCCTATTCTAGTAGATAAAAAAACATTTACTTTAAATTTAATAAATATTTGAGGTAGTACAATTGCTGGTTTTAGATTTTTTGAAAAAACATCATTTTCAAAACTTTTAATTAATGTTACATCATCATTTTGTACTTTATATATCAAGATATATTTATCAGTTGCTAATATTGAATTGAAATCTTCTAAGCTTGAACTACAAAGAGCTACAATATAACCTAAATCATCATCTTGAACTGTAATTTTATTTCCATAAACCAAAGCTCTTGTTAATTTTTGTCTTGCGTTTTTAAGAACTCTTGTAAATGTTGGTCTTGAAACTTCCATACTAATAGCAGCTTCTTCTTGATATAAATTTAATATATCCATTAAGTAAATAGCTTCCATTTCTTCATCTAATAATAATGTAACCCCAGTAAAAGGTTTATTTTCAGGTACAAAATCTTTAAATACTGGTTTATAAGTAAGATTTCTTTTTGTTTTTTCTCTTCCCATTTTTATCCTTGTTTGAAATAATATCAAATTTTTGTTTAATTTTTATTGACATATGTTCATTAAAGTGATATTATTTTGAACATATGTCAACAAAAGGAGATTTTATGTTAAATGTTAAAAATATTTACTCTTTTTATTTAAATGGCTTTAAAAATATGACAATTGGCAAAACATTATGGAAAATCATATTAATAAAACTATTGGTTATATTAGTTTTTCTCAACTATTTTATCCATGATAAATCAATAAAAACTGAATATAAGACATATGAAGAAAAAGTTGATTTTGTATTTAAAAATCTAACAAAAGAGAATTAAAGGATAAACATGGAAGAGCATTTAGTCGATTGGTCAAGAGCTCAGTTTGCACTTACAGCAATGTACCATTGGATCTTTGTTCCATTAACTTTGGGGCTTGGATTCATAGTTGCTATTATGGAAACAATTTATGTAAAAACAAATGATGAATTTTGGAAAAAAACTACAAAATTCTGGATGGGACTATTTGCAATAAATTTTGCAATTGGTGTAGCGACTGGAATTATTATGGAGTTTGAGTTTGGTACTAACTGGGCAAATTATTCTTGGTTTGTAGGAGATATTTTTGGAGCTCCACTTGCAGTTGAAGGAATCTTAGCCTTTTTTATGGAAAGTACTTTTTTTGCTGTTATGTTTTTTGGTTGGGAAAAAGTTAGTAAAGGCTTTCATTTATTATCAACATGGTTGGTGGCAGTAGGATCTAATCTATCAGCTTTATGGATACTTGTAGCAAACGGTTGGATGCAATATCCAACGGGAATGACATTTAATCCAGATACTGTAAGAAATGAGATGAATAATTTTTGGGATGTACTATTTTCACCAGTTGCAGTTAGTAAATTTTTGCATACAGTTGCAAATGGCTATGTTTTAGCTTCACTTTTTGTAATAGGTGTTAGTGCTTGGTATTTACTAAAAAAAAGAGATATTTTATTTGCTAAAAAATCGATGGTAATAGGTGCTACTTTTGGACTTATTACTTCAATATTTTTGATTTTAAGTGGAGATGAATCAGCTCATCAAGTTGCACTTAAACAACCTATGAAACTAGCAGCAATGGAAGGCCTTTATGAAGGTGAAGATAAAGTTGGAATTGTAGCAATTGGAGTTTTAAACCCTAAAAAAACAATAACAAATGATGAGGATGTTTTTTTATTTGATTTTACAATTCCTTATGCATTGTCATTTTTGAGTTTTCACGATATTAATGCCTATGTCCCAGGAATTAAAGATTTAGTTTATGGAAATGAAGAAAGAGGAATAATAAGTACCCAAGAAAAAATGCAAAAGGGAAAAATTGCAGTTTCTGCCTTAGAATCTTATAAAGAGGCTAAAAAAACTTCAAATGAACCATTATTAAATGAATCAAGAGTTTTACTTGATGAAAATATGAAATATTTTGGTTATGGACATATTAAAAATAAAGAAGATGTTCTTCCTCCTATTTCTATTACATTTTATTCATTTCATATTATGGTGGGGCTTGGAACTTGGTTTACAATACTTTTTGCAATGGTTTTATTTTTTCTTCTAAAAAGAGACATTATGAAATATCCAATAGTTTTAAAAGCAGCATTATTTAGTATTCCTTTAGGATATATAGCAAGTGAAGCAGGTTGGGTTGTAGCAGAAGTAGGAAGACAGCCTTGGGCTATTCAAGACTTAATGCCAGTTGGAATTGCAGCAACAAAAATAGCAACTACCAATGTAATGATTAGTTTTTTTATCTTTGCCATACTTTTCACTGTTTTATTAATAGCTGAAATAAAAATTATGACAAAACAAATACAAATTGGTCCAGAAAGTAAGGAGCACTAAAATGGGATTTGGAAACTTAGAACTTATCACACTACAACAATATTGGTGGATAATAATATCTTTATTAGGTGGTCTTTTTGTATTTATTATGTTTGTTCAAGGTGGACAAACTTTAATGGATAAATTAAGTGAAAATGAGACAGAAAAAACTATGCTAATAAATAGTATTGGAAGAAAATGGGAGTTAGGTTTTACAACTTTAGTTTTATTTGGTGGTGCTTTATTTGCAGCTTTTCCTCTTTTTTATGCCACTAGTTTTGGTGGGGCTTATTGGGTTTGGCTAAGCATACTATTTTGTTTTATTATTCAAGCAGTTTCTTATGAATATAGAACAAAACCAAACAATTTTTTAGGGCAAAAAACATATGAAATGTTTTTAAAAATAAATGGAAATATTGGAACATTTTTATTAGGAGTTGCTATTAGTACATTTTTTAGTGGAAGTGAATTTATAATTGATTCTAACAATTTTGTAGATTGGCAAAATCCTTTAAGAGGTTTAGAAGCCTTACTTAATCCATACAACTATTTATTAGGATTTGCACTTGTATTTTTAGCAAAAATAAGTGGAGCTTTATATTTTATAAATAATATAAATCATGAAAAAATTAGAGAAAAAGCAGTTAATTCAATCAAAATAAATATGATTTTCTTTTTAATATTTTTCTTAGGATTTATGACTTGGATTTTTATAAAAGATGGATATGCAGTTGAAAAAAATGGTTTAATTGTTATTGAAAGATTTAAATATCTTCAAAACTTTATTGATATGCCAATTGTTTTAAGTATGTTCTTAATTGGTGTATTAATGGTTATTGTTGCAGTTTTTGTAACTATAATATTCAAAAAAACTTGTTGTATAAAAACAGGTGGAGTTGGAATTGTTTTAACTGTTATGTCAGTTTTACTAAATGTGGGATTAAACAACACAGCTTATTATCCTTCAACTACTGATTTACAAAGTAGTTTAACAATTATAAATAGTTCAGGAAGTCATTATACTTTAATGACTATGTCTTATGTTTCATTAATGGTTCCATTTGTATTAGCATATATTACATATGCTTGGTACAGTATGGATAAAGTGAAAATTACAAAAGAAGAAATCGAATCAAAAGATTCACATAATTATTAAAAAAGGTTAAAACATGGAATATTTAAGTGAATTATTATGGTTAAGTTTATGGCCTGTGGTTATATATCTTGGATATAAAATCTCAATAATCAATGCAACAAAGGAGATAAAATGATTGCAATACCAGTAAAAACAAATAAAGAGAATACAGCAGTATCGACACTTTTTGGGAAAGCTAAATATTTTGCTTTTATAGAAAATAATAAAATTGAAATATTAAAAAATGAACAAACAGGTGGACAAGGAGTTGTAAATTGGCTAAAAAGTAAAAATGTTGATACTCTTATAACTTCACATATGGGAGAAAGACCATTTTCAGCACTATTAAATAATAGCATAAAAGTATATTTTGCAGGTGATGAAAGAATAGAAGTAACAGATGTAATGATAAAATACGCAGATGGAGAATTGCCTCTTTTAACTAGTTAAAAGAGGCAATTCTCCATCTGCGTATTTTATCATGACATCTGTTA
>CBFHMY010000075.1:0-10725 GCA_965657055.1 uncultured Aliarcobacter sp.
CGAGAACTTACAGGAAAACCTGATATTGGTTCTATTAGTATTGCAGCTGAACAGGCAAATGGTCAAATGATTATAACAATACAAGATGATGGAAAAGGTATTAGTTCGGATAAGGTTGCATTAAAAGCATTAGAACAAGGTCAAATTGATGAAAATCAATATAACACAATGACTGAAAATGAAAAAGCAATGTTAATTTTCGGAGCAGGTGTTTCAACAGCGGATGAAATAACTGATATTTCAGGACGAGGGGTAGGAATGGATGTTGTAAAAACAAACATTCACAAACTTGGTGGTGCTATTAAACTTGATACTAATATAGGTAAAGGTACAACTATTACAATTATGTTACCATTAACTCTTGCAATTTTAGATGGCTTAGATATAAAAGTAGGAAATCAAAAATATATTTTACCATTAAGTTCTATTGTTGAATCTTTACAACCAACTTCTGAAATGATTAAAAAAATCGGAGATGGAACTCAGGATTTATTAATGTTAAGAGAAGAGTTTATTCCTGTTGTTAAATTACATCAATTATTTGGCCTAGAAAGAAGCTTTAATAAGCTTGAAGAAGGAATGTTGATAGTTGTAAAATCTGGGAATACTAAAGTTGCATTATCAATTGATGAGTTTTTAAATCAACATCAAGTTGTTGTAAAACCTTTAGATAAAAACTTTAGAAGTGTACAAGGTATTGGTGCAGCAACAGTAAGAGGTGATGGAAGTATCGGATTGATTTTAGATGTTATTGGTATTATTAATGCCCAAATTAAAATTGAAAAAGATATGAGTTCTTCAAAAAGGGCTTCATAATTTATATGAATAATTCAATACAAGAGATTCATGAAAAAGTAAAAAAACTTCTTTATTCTTTAACTGGTATTACTTTAGCTGATAATAAAGATATCATGATTTCAAATAGAATTGATAAATTAAAAAGAAATTGTAATTATAATGGTGACATTTCAGATTTATTAAAATCTATTGAACAAGGTAATTATTTAACAGAGTTTATAAACTCTTTTACTACTAATAAAACCCATTTCTTTAGGGAGGATTTCCATTTTTTAGATTTAAAAGATAGAGTTCTTCCTATGTTTGCAAATAGTGGCAATAAAATACAAATGTATTGTTCTGCTTCATCTACAGGAGAAGAACCTTACTCTATGGCTATGAGTGTTTTTGAAGCAAAAGAAGAATTAAATAAAAATATTTCTGCTTCAATTATAGCCACAGATATTGATACAAGTGTACTAGAGTATGCTGCAAATGGAATTTATAGATATTCAAAATCATCAAAAGAATTTCCTTCGTGGATAAAACCTCAGAAATATTTCAAAAGAAGAGTCCAAAAAAATCTTGCGGGTGAAGAAGTTTTAATTAAAGTAAATGATGAATTAAAAAAAATGATTACTTTTCAAATTATGAATTTAAATGATAATACATATCCTTTTTCTTCTAATCAATTTGATGTTATTTTTTGCAGAAATGTTTTGATATATTTTTCATCAGAAGATCAAAATAAAATTTTAAAGAAATTATTTAAACACTTAAAAATTGGTGGTACTTTATATTTAGGACATTCTGAAAATCCTCAAGATTTAGTTCATTATGTAAAAAGAGTAGGGCAAAATATCTTTGTAAAAGAAAAGGATATCATATGATTGTTATTGGTCATAAAGATGGAAGTATTGAAAAAGCCTCAGCTGTTAGATTTACTCAAAAAACAAAAGGTTATTCAACTCATACAATAATTGGTGGAGAGTTTGCAGTTGGAAATGATATTGAAGAAATAGCATTTAAAACTTTATTAGGTTCTTGTGTGGCTATTATGTTTTATGATAAAGTTGCAAAAATAAAAGGTATGAATCACTTTTTATTACCAAAAACAAGTAATACAAATGATGATATGAAATATGGTCTATATTCAGTTGAAGCCATGTTAAATGAAATGTATAAATTAGGTTGTAAAAAAACTAATATGGTTGCAAAAATATCAGGTGGTGCTGATATTATGCAAATAAATTTATCTGCTCAATCTATTGGTTTTAGAAATGTTGAGTTTGCAAAAGATTTTTGTAAATCAGAAGGATTTAAACTTCTAAGTGAACACACACGAGGTGAACATGGTCGGCTTATACTTTTAGCCAATGATTTTGATACCTTTATAAAAGTTACGCAAAAATCAGAAACAGATAGTAGAATTTTCTCAGAAGAAAAATCATTACAACAAGAGATTACAAAAGCACCTGTTCTTAAAGAGTATGTTGGTGGAGTTGATTTGTTTGGTTTTGATACAAAAGAGACTGAACCGCAAATGGAAATAGAACTTTTCTAATAAAATCAAGAAAAAAGTTGGTAAATATTAATGTATACAGTCTTAGTTATTGATGATTCTGCTTCTATGAGAAGAATTATCAAGGATATGATTAACTCTATAGATGAATTCGAAGTTGTTTGTGTTGCTACAGATGCCTTTGATGCTAGAGAAAAAATCAAAGAGTATGAACCTGATTTAGTTACTATTGATATAAATATGCCAAAGATGGATGGAGTTGTTTTTTTAAGAAATTTAATGAGACTTCACCCTATGCCTGCTGTAATTATCTCAGGTGAAAGTGTTAGGGGAAATGATATTTTTGATGATGGAGCAGTAGGCTTTATTCCAAAACCATCTAATGGTGAATCAATGCAATCTTTTCAAGATAGAGTTAAAGACACATTATTAAACTTAACATTTTTATTAAAAAGATATACATTAAAAAAACCAAAAGGAACTAAAAAAGCTCCTACAAATAATTTAAATATTGAATATAGAATTCATCCAGATGAAGTAATACCTTCAAGACCCTCACAAGTAGCAGGAATAAAACTCATTGCAATTGGCTCATCAACAGGTGGTGTTGAGTCTTTACTTAGGGTTTTTAAAAGATTACCATCAGATTTACCTCCAATATTGATAACTCAACATATTCCATATGGATTTTCAAATTCTTTTGCTCATAGATTAAATGATTATTCAGAAGTAATTGTTTGCGAAGCAACAGATGGAATGATTTTGGAAAGAGGGCATGGATATTTAGCACCAGGAAATATGCATTTAACTATTGAAAAAATAGGAAATGAATATAGAACAAAATTGTTAGATACAAAAAAAGTAAGTCAGCATAAACCAAGTGTTGATGTTTTATTTAGATCTGTTAATAATAATGTGGGTTCTTCTGCAATGGCAATTATGATGACAGGTATGGGCGATGATGGAACAATTGCTATGAAAGAACTTTTTGACAATGGCGCATATACAGTTGCACAAAATGAAGAAAGTTGTGTTGTTTTTGGAATGCCTATGAAAGCTATACAAGCAGGAGCTGTAAAAGATATAGTTCATTTAGACCAAATAGCTGATTATATTATAGATTTTGCAAAAGGGAAAAGAAAATAGAGCTACTTTCTCTTTTATACAAATTAGTTTGAAAATTATAGTTTTCAATACTAATTAAATATATTTATGATAAAATCACCTTTTATATTCAATTTAACATAATACTTAACAAATGGATAATATATGAGATATGATTTAGATTTTACAAATAGTTTTGATAGAACTCTTTTATTTTGGATTGAAAGATTTATAAGGAACAAATTAACAACCTTATCAAATAGACAAGTAACTGACAAAGATAGATTAGCTTTTATTATTCAATCATTAGTAAAAGGTACAAAAAGTATAGATGACTTAGCTATTATAGTTAAAGATGCTAGAAATATAGGCTTAAGTGGAATAAATACATATTTTAACCCTCTTTTAAAGCTATACAATTTCATAGCTAATCTAGGACTTGCTTCAATGAAAGAGATTGATGAAGAATTGCTAAGTGATTTCTTAGCATCACAAACTAGTTCATTATCAGATGCTTCAAAAAAAAATCATAGAATTGCCCTACTTGCTTTATTTTCATATATAGATAAACAAAATCAAAATGAAGACGGTAGTTCTTATTTATACAAAATAGAGTTAAAAAACTGGGGTGGATTAAGTGGGAAAAGTGGTACTAAACTCCCCTCTTATATGAATAAAAGTGAAATAGATAGATTTTTAACTGCAATTGATGATTTTGAATTTAGTGAAAATATAGCTTATAGAAATAGGCTTATTTTAAAAATCATTATTTACACAGGTATCAGGGTTAGTGAAATTCTAAATTTGAAACTAAAAGATATGTTTAAAGAAGACAATGTTTATGTTTTACAAATAAAAGGAAAAGGAAATAAACCAAGAATTGTAATGATTAAATCTTCTATAATTGAAAACGAATTAAGAAATTGGTTAGATATAAGAGTTTGTAACAGTGATTTGTTAGTTTGTAATCAAAAAGGAAATAGATTAACACAAGCATATGTTAGTAGAATAGTTGAAAATATTCTAATAAGTGCAGGAATTAGAAAAGAAAAAAATGGTGCTCATATGCTAAGACATAGTTTTGCAACCCTACTTTATGCAAAACATCATGATTTGATTTTAGTCCAAGAAGCATTAGGACATGCTGACATTAATACTTCAAGAATTTATACACATTTTGACAAGGAAAGATTAAAAGCAACAATTGATTTAATGAGTTGACATTTTTCAAATACTAAAATATAATTAAATCACTAAAATAATAAATAAAAAGGAAGAAAAATGGAAGCATTAATTGTTGTTGCACACGGAAGTAAAGTAGAGAGTTCTAATAATGAAATTAAAAAAATTGTTAACAATATAAAAGAAAATTTAAAAGATGAACAATTAAATGTTTTTTATGCATTTTTAGAATTAGCAGAACCATCAATTTTTGTTTCTATAAATAAAGCTATTACACATGGATCTAAAGTTATAAAAATATTTCCATATTTTTTAGCAGCAGGAAAACATGTAAAAGAAGATATTCCAGCAGAAATAAAAAAATTTAAAAAAAGATATCCTGAAATAGAATTTATATTATTACCGCATATTGGTGAGTGTAAAGGTATAGAAAATTTAATATTATCTAATATTTAATCTTCTCTATAAACTATATCACCAAAGAGTTTGAGTATGATCATCATTTAGTTGAAGTACTTCTAAATAGATATTTTTACTATAATCTATGTATAAGTTATAATCCCCTATTGAGATTGATTCTTCAACATCTCTTTTATTAAAATACATTTCATCTGCACTATCACAAAAGCTAGATAAATAGTACTCTACAAGGGAAGGTGCCATATTATCTATAGCCCCTTCTAACAAATCAAAATCCTGAACTCCAAATATGTTATACAAAGAGTCCTTATTAACTAAAGTAATCATTATTTACTTAGCTTTTTTAGTGATTAAATCCATTTAATAATGATGCCATTCTATTTAAATCAATCTTATTACTACTACTTACATCTTCCTCTTCTTTTTTCAAAACATTTTGAGGAGCAACAGGTGTTGAAGAACTTGAATTACTTAAAGGCGTACTTTCTAAAACAAGAACATCATCTTTTTTCTCTTCACTCTTTTCTTTTTCAGAAGAAGTTGATGTAGAATTATTTGAAGAATTGTTATTATCTGAAGCTTTTCTATTTAATATACTCTCAATTTTACCTAGCATAGTACTAATGTTTGATCTATCTTCTTGTGTATGATTTTTAAATTCATCAACATTTTTCTCTAAATCCTCTTTAGCACCTTCTAATTCTAGTACTTCATCTTCTAATTCATTAATTCTAAGTTTTAAATTACTATTGTCTTCTTGAAGTTCTTCGTATGCCTTAATTAAAGTACTTAAAGCGTTATTTAATTTCGTAATTGTTTCTGCATTTGTCATGATTATCAAATCCTTGTTGGTATTGTTATTATTATCGTATTATTGCAAAATTTAGCTAATAATTCCATCAATTTTTAATAAAGAATCAACACTTGGGTTTCTTTGTGCAAAATCGAAAAATAATTTGTCCATATCATATGATCCACCTTGGCTTAAAATAGTATCTCTATATTTTATTCCTAGTTCTTTATTAAAGATATTTCCTGAATCTATAAACATATAAAAAGCATCTGCACTTAGTACTTCTGCCCATTTATATGAGTAATATCCAGCTGCATACCCACCTGAAAAGATATGAGAGAATCCATTTTGAAACTTATTATATCGAGGTGGAATCATCGCTGAAAATTCTTCTCTAATGCCATCAAGTAAATTTTGTATCTCATCTTCTGTTTTGTATAACTTTTGATATAGTTTAAAATCAAACAGTGCAAATTCTACTTGTCTTACAGTAAATAATGAAGATTGGAAATTTTTTGCTTTTATAATTTTTTCTATTGCTTCATCATCAAGAACTTCTCCTGTTTTATAATGTTTTGCAAATAATTTTAAAACATCTTTATCATAAGAGAAATATTCTAAAAATTGTGATGGAAACTCAACTGTATCCCATGCAACACCTGAAATTCCACTAACAAATGGTTCTTCTACCTTACTTAATAAATGATGTAAAGCATGTCCCATTTCATGAAATAGTGTAACAACATCTGAATGTCTTAATAATGAAGCAGTATCTTTTGTAGATTGAGGGAAGTTACCTACTATGTATGCTGTTGGAAGTTTAATGTCGCCATCAGAAGTTTTATAGTGAGAGTGCCAGTTATTCATCCAAGCACCACCTCTTTTGTCTTTTCGTGCTTCTAAGTCAATATAAATTCTTGCCATTGTTTTATCATTTTCACTTAAATCATAAACTTTAACTTTTTCATCCCAAGAAGGAACATCTACTTTCGTAAATTTGATATTAAACATTTGATGTAAGAAATCAAAAAATCCATTTAGAACTGATTGTTGTTCAAAATAAGGTCTATAATACTCTTCATCTAAATCATATTGTGCTTTTTTTAGTTTTTCAGAATAATATGACATATCACTTGATCTAAAATCACTTATTCCATCTTTTATAGCTAATTCTTTTATCTCATTTAATTCTTCTTTTGCTTTGATCTTTGCTTTTTCACCTAACTCTTCTAAGAAAGTTATAACATCTTCTTCTTTAGAAGCCATTTTTGTAGCAAGTGAATATTGTGCATAAGAATCAAAACCTAGTATTTTAGCTTTTTCATTTTTTAAAGCTAGAAGTTCTTCAATAATTTTTCCATTTTGTGGAGCTCTTGTACAATATCCCTTATAAAGTTCTTCTCTTTTTTCTCTTGAAGTTCCATAAGTAATATATGCAGAATAAGAAGGGGCTTGAAGTGTAAATTTATATTTTGTAATTCCATCTTCTTCAAACTTTGCTAATTCTAAATCAGAAGCCGGAATTTCTTTTACATCTTCAAAGTCATCAATAATCATTTCAAATTCATTTGTTGCATTTAAAAGATTTTGAGAAAACTTATGTGATAGTTCACTAAGTCTTAAACTTATCTCTTCTAGTCTTTTCTTTTTATTATTATCTAAATGACAACCTGACAATTTAAAGTCTCTAATTTCATTTTCTAATACTTTATTTTGTATATTATTTAAAGTACTTTTTTCTTTAGACTGTATATCTTTTAAAGCTGTATAAATATTATCATTTTGAGAAATATCTGTATCGTATTTTGACACAACAGGAATACATTCTTCATATACTTTTGTCGTTATTTCTGAGTTTTTTACAGAGTCAATATGAAATATTGGAGTTAAGAATTCACTAGTTCTCTCCCCTATTTCTTGAAATGGTAAAACAAAATTTTTATAAGTTTTATTTTCTATTTCTAATAATTTGTTAATTTCTTCTCTATTTTCATTTAATAAATTCTCAACTAATTCTTTTGAGTTTTCTAAATTTTCTAAATTAAATTCTTTAAACATTTTTATTCCTTTTTTTAATTTCTTTATTTTTTAAATTTTAGAGTAAATCCTCTATCAAATTTTTCATAATCTTTATAAAAGCTATATGAGTCAATATTAAACTCTTTAAAATAGTTTTCTAAAGGAGTTTTTTGATCATAACCCATTTCACAAAGTAAATAAGGGATTTTTTTAATACTTGTCTCTTTTATAATATCTTTTAATAACTCATCTCCAATATTTCCACCAAATAAAGCATTTGAAGGTTCATATTTTACGTTTGTTGGAAGTTTATAATCATTTGCTATATATGGAGGATTTGAAATAGTCATAAAAATATCATCTTCGTTTACATTTTCATACAAATTACTTAATCTAAACTCTATTTTATTTTCAACACCATGTTTTATGGCATTTTCTTTTGCCAATTCTAAAGCTTTTTCATTTATATCAACGGCAATGATTTTTATATTTTCAATTAACATTGCAAGCATTACAGATATTATTCCACTTCCTGTCCCTATTTCTAAAATTTTTATAGTCTCTTTTTTATCTTTTAGAATTTCAAGGGCATTTTCTACTAAAATCTCAGTTTCAGGTCTTGGTATTAAAACACCTGGTTTTACAATAAACATTTCTCCATAAAATGAAGCCTTATTTATAATGTATTCTATAGGATAATTAGTAGCTCTTTTTTTAACTAATACTTCAAGCTCTTTTTCTTTTGTAAACTCTTCGTTATAGTTTAAATGAAGCCATATTGTATTTTTTTCTAAAAGGTGTAACATCAGTATTTCAACTTCTTTTGCTGGAATATGAGTTACAAGTTTTAGTTCATTTGTATATTTTCTTATAGTATCTTTTATTGTCATTATTTTATTTACCTTTTAAAAGTGCTGATTATATTATAAAGTTTATTAAGATGATTAATCTAAAATATATAATGCAATTTCATCTGATAATAGAAAATTTTTATTGAAAATTCTTTCACTTTCCATATAAAGTTTGTCATTTTCTATTAAATCATCTACTTTTTTCATCTCTTTTTCATCAAATAGTGATTTTTCAACACCATTTAAAGACCTAAATCCAAGTAATATTTTTTCTGTTTTAATATCATCTAAACTTATATCTTCTCTTTCATTTATCAAAGGATTTTTTATATATTCTTCAATGCCTTTTGATGGATAATATCTTTGATTTTTAACATAACCAACAGCTCCTGCTCCTACTCCTAAATACTCTTTATGTTGCCAATATCCATAGTTGTGTTTTGACTCTGAAACTTTGTTTTTTGCAAAATTTGAAATCTCATATTGATGAAAACCTTTGTTATTTATATAGTCAAATATCTCATAAGACAATTCTTCATCATCAATTTTTACGCTAGATCTATCAAAGAATTTTGTACCTTCTTCTATGGTTAAAGAGTAAGCACTTAAATGTGTAATAGGAAGAGAAAAAGCCATATCAAAATCTTTTTTCATGCTTTCTAATGTGTCATTTTGCACGCCATATATTATGTCACAGTTAATCCCTTTAAATCCTATCTTATTGGCATTTTGTATAGCATTTATAGCACTATTACTACTATGTGCTCGGCCTAGGAATTTAAGCTTCGCTGTATCAAAACTTTGTACACCAAAACTTACACGATTAACTCCTAATTTATTCATACTTTCAAGCCATTCATATGAGGCAGAATTTGGATTAGCTTCTGTTGTTATTTCAGCAAATTCTTCTAGATGTGGTTTTATTATTTTAAATATTTCTTCATATTCAAAAGCTTTAATTGTGGAAGGAGTTCCACCTCCAATGAAAACAGTTTCTATCTTTTTATTATCTTTGATAATATAATTTTCTATGTCGTTTTTTAATTGTATTTTTAATGCATTCATATATTCATGTTTTAAATGAAATCTATCTGTATATGAATTAAATGCGCAGTAAAAACATTTACTGTCACAAAAGGGAATATGTATATATAAAAGCAATTTTTAATCCTAGTTTTTGTAAAATATCTGGCTAATTATAAGGGAAAATATATTTATGACTGATAAAACTAAAATAACAATTAATAACGAGAAAAAAAAATTTAGACCTAATGTAGCCGCAATTGTATTATCAGCAAAATATCCTCATACATGTGAAATATTTATTGCTTCAAGAACTGATGTGGAAAATGCTTGGCAATTTCCTCAAGGTGGTATTGATGAGGGTGAAACTTCAAAAGAAGCACTTTTTAGAGAACTAGAAGAAGAAATTGGAACAAAGGAAATAGAAATCATTGCTGAATACCCAACATGGGTTTCTTATGAATTTCCTCCTGCTATCGCTAAAAGGATGTATCCTTATGATGGTCAAAGACAAAAATACTATTTAGTAAAATTAAAAAAAGGCGCTAAAGTAAATATAAACACAGAGCTTCCTGAATTTAGCGAATATAAGTTTGTGCCTACTAAAAATATTTAT
Organism: uncultured Aliarcobacter sp.; assembly: GCA_965657055.1. Lineage (GTDB taxonomy): Bacteria > Campylobacterota > Campylobacteria > Campylobacterales > Arcobacteraceae > Aliarcobacter. The sequence goes on from CBFHMY010000075.1 coordinate 10,308, forward strand.
GATTATATAACTTTCTTCAAAAGAACTGTTTACAAGCAAGTTTTACAATATTTTAAAACTGAAGGTTATATTTAAAAAGGATAAAAAATTAGATGTTAAAAGTACTTAAGTTTGGTGGAACAAGTGTTGGTACACTTGATAGAATTCAAAATGTTGCAAATATCATTAAAAAAATAAAAGACGAAGGTCATGATGTAATTGCTGTTGTTTCTGCGATGAGTGGTGAAACTAATAAGTTAATTGAATATGCTGAATATTATTCAAAAACTCCTAAATTAGATGAAATTGATATGCTTTTAAGCTCAGGGGAGCGAGTAACCTCTGCACTTTTATCAATTGCATTAAATGAAATGGGTTTAAAAGCTATGTCTATGAGTGGTAGACAAGCGGGAATCGTAACAGATAATTCTCATACAAA
>CBFHMY010000076.1:0-10569 GCA_965657055.1 uncultured Aliarcobacter sp.
TCATCATTTTCCCACCAAATTCTAAACTCAGCTCTGTTTCTAAAAGCTTTTTCACTACTTTTTATAATGTCAAAATCCATAGATGTAAAGTTTGAAAATCTTTCTTTTTCCCTTTGTACTTTGAAGTTTAGTTGCTCTTCGTAGTTTTTATCATATAGTGTACATGAAGCACATTTACCAAAATATTCACAATTCATAATCTTCCTTGAAATTAGGTTCTACAATTATTAGAACCATTGTTTTTTCTACTTCTTTTATTTGGAATTATATTGAATGAATGGTATTTGTTTTATTAAAGGTAAAAAATCAAGCTTCTTAGATATAATTTAAAAATATTTAGAATGGGGAGAAATTTATGAAATCATTAGTAATAAATATAAAAGATGACACCATTGTCGATAAAGTTTTATGGATGTTAGAGCATTTTAAAGATGATGGATTAGAAATAGTATCAAAAGAAGATATGGAAGATTTGAAACTTTTAAAAGAGACAAGAAGTGAAGAAAAGAAAAAATTTTAGAACTTAAAAAATTTCCAAATCTACAAAATATAAAAAAACTTACAAATTTTGAACCAGCATATAGACTTAGAATTGGTGATTATAGAGTTCTTTTTGATGTTGAAGAAAATATTATAATTATAGGTAGAATTTTACATAGAAAAGAAAGTTATTAATAAATGAAAGAAAATTGGCAACAACAACTACAATCACTATTAAACTGTGATTTAAAAACCTTATATCCATTAGCCCGAAGTTTAAACAGAAAGCTAGAGTTTTATGTGGGACCTACAAATAGTGGTAAAACATATAATGCAATGCAAAAATTAAAAGAGGCCAACTCTGGACTTTATTTAGCACCATTGCGACTTTTGGCGCTTGAAGGTTATGAAGATTTAAAAGCTTCAAATCTTGAAGCTTCACTAATCACAGGTGAAGAACAAATGTTAAATGAAGATGCAGCACATGTTTGCTCTACAATTGAAATGTTAGATTTTGATTTAGATGTTGATGTGGCTGTTATTGATGAAGTGCAAATGCTTGATGATATAGATAGAGGTTGGGCATGGGTAAATGCGATTATTGGATGCCCTGCTAAAAAAATCATTATGACAGGAAGTGTAAATGCTTTGGATGCTGTTAAAAGAATTGCAGCATATTTAGATGAAGATTTAGAGATAGTAAAACATCAAAGAAAAAATGAACTAAAAGTTTTACCAAAATGGACATCATTAGATAAACTAGAAGATGGAACTGCTCTAATAGCCTTTTCAAGAGCAGATGTTTTAAAACTAAAACACAGACTTCAAAAAAACTATACAGTATCTGTTATCTATGGAAATTTATCTCCTGAGGTTAGACGTGACGAAGCACAAAGATTTAGAGAAAAGAAAAGCCAAATTTTAATAGCAACAGATGCAATTGCAATGGGATTAAATCTTCCTATAAAAACTATTTTATTTACAACAGATACAAAGTTTGATGGAGTTAGTAAAAGAAAAATCACAGTAAATGAAATCACACAAATTGCAGGTCGTGCTGGACGATATGGTCACTTTGAAGCAGGATTTTTAGGTGCCACTAGAAGAGATGTTTTAGAGCATATAAAAGTTGAGTTTGAAGCTCCTATAAAAACTATAAAACCACCTTTTAAAGTAAAAATAAATGCAAATCAACTTGAAGCCTTGGCTGCTCATATTAAAACAAACTCTTTAACAAAAGTATTAAAGTTTTTTGCTGATAATATGTACTTTTCAGGACCATTTATAGCTGCAAATATTTCTTCTATGATAGAAGCTGCAAAAATAGTTGATACAAAATTTAATCTAAAACTTGATGAAAAATATCTTTTAGCACAAGCTCCAATTACTGCAAAATCAAATATCATCATTCAAGCTTATGATGCATATATTGCAAGTGTTATTAAAAAAAGAGTTTGCCATTATAAACCATCTATTACTTTGCCTAAAAAAGCTATAACTCAAAGGGATTTATTACTAGTAGAGGATGAGGTAAAAAAAATATCATTGTATTTATGGTTATCATATAAGTTTCCCCAACTTTTTCCTGATCATGATAAAGCATATATTTTAAGAAACTCTTTTAACTCATTTATTGAAAAATCATTAAGAGGAAGTTTAATTCAAGAAGAAATGCCTAGAAAAACTTTTTCAAGAAAACCTAATAGTGATAATAAAAATGAAAAAAATGATAAAAAAAATTATAAACCAAGAAGAAGAAAAGCAATTTAATAAAAAATTAGCTAAAATATTAGACTTAATAAAAGAAATATAAAAGGAATATCTATAGTGTTTGGATTTTTTAAAGTTAATGAGGAGCTTTTTTATAAAGAACTACTATCAGACGATATTGATATTAATAAAATTCAAAAATATATAGAAAAAGGTATTAACATAAATAAAAAAGATGAAAAGGGCAGAAGTGTACTTTTCATGCTTAGTGCAAAGAGAAAAATAGATGCAATAAGAATTTTATTGAAACACAATGTTAATATAAATTTAGAAGATAGATATGGAAGAACAGTTTTAGATGAAGCTGCCTTACGATCAGATGGAATAATGCTTAGGTTTTTTCTTGATAATGGTTTTGATATTAATCGCAAAAACAGTAGTGGAAGAACGATTTTTCAAGATGTAGCATTAGAAGGTGATTATAAGATATTTCAAGTTTTAATGAATTATCGACCCGATTTTAATATAAAAGATAGCTATGGAAAAACTGTATTATTTGATGCAGTTGAGGGTGAAAATATTTATATTTTAAAAGATGTGGTAAATAATATTGATAGTTTAAATATCTTAGACGAGAATCACCAAACAGCACTTTTTAAAGCAGTTTTAAAAGAAAATATTGAAATAGCAAAACTTTTGATACTCCATGGAATAAATGTAAACTTCTTAGATAAAGATGGTCAAAATGTACTTTTTAATACCATTTTACAAGGTTCTAAAAATATTCCTATAATAGAACTTCTAATGAAGAAAAATATCAATATGAATATTGTTGATAATAACAATAAAAATATTATGGATGAGCTTTTATATGTTTATGATTTACAAAAAAATATTTCAAAAGAGTTGGAGGGTAAATACAAATTAATCACACCTGAAAAAGAGTATTTGCCTTTAGCTTTGATGTTTATAAACAATGGATTAGATATAGATAAAATCCATGAAGATGGAAAAACAACTCTTCAATTAGAAATAGAAAATAAAAACTTTGCAAATGTAGAGTTTTTGGTTAATTGTGGCGCTGAATTAAATGTTACTGATGAAAATGATAAGAATATAATTTATAAAGAAATATTAAAAGGTTATTCAAACTATCAAATGATAGATTTTTTAGTTTCAAAGGGTGCAAATTTAGAAGCAAAAGATTTAGATGAAAAAACAGTTTTTGATGATATTATAGAAATAATAGCTATTTCAAAAGGTTTTAAAAGAGTAAATCCAGCCTTAGCAGCTTTTACAAAAGAAAATGAAAAATATGATGTTCTTTTAAAGAAAATTCTTACATATAGGCCAAATATTGAAGCTCAAAGATTAGATGGTAAAAATATTTTATTTGATTTAGTTACATACAATGATTTTGATACATTAAAAATGATTATAAACTATGGTGTAAATTTAAATACCAAAGATAAAAGAGGCTCAACACCTTTGATGTATATGGTTGAAGAAGGCCTAAAAATAAAAGATAAAAAAGAAAGAGAATCTTTTATTGAAAGATTAGTTTATTTTTTAAAATATAGAGTTAGTATTGATATACAAGATATAGATGGAAGAACAGTTCTTCATAAAGCCGTAATTGCAAATGACTTAATAGTTGTTGAAAAACTTTTAACAAAAAAAGCTGATTTAACTTTACAAGATATTCATGGTAGAACTGCTCTTCATCATACCCAATGGCATGGAAATTATAAAATTGCAAGATGGTTAATTGCAGCTGGTGCTGATATGAACCAGCTGGATAATAGTGGCTTTACACTATTAAATTATGCAGCTATTTTTGGTCATGTTAGACTTGTAATTGCACTGATTGCATCTGGAGTTCTTATGTATAATAGAAATTCAAAAAATAGAAAAGTAGCACAGTTTTTTAAAGATAGAGAGAAAAATTTAGATAAATTGTTAATTACAAATACAAGCGACGTAAAAATGCAAAAAGCATTAGAAGAAGTAGTAGAAAATCTAAAAAAAGAAATTAACGAAGCACTAATATAAAAAAGGAAGAAAAATATGTTTAATAAATCAATTATAGTTTTAGCAGCAGGCGCAGGTACAAGAATGAAATCAGATACTCCAAAGGTATTACATAGAATTTCTGGAAAACCAATGTTGTATTATTCAATAAAAGAGGCTTTAAAACTAAGTGATGATATTACAGTTGTTCTATTTCATCAAGCTTCACGTGTACAAGCTGAAATGGAAAAATATTTTAAAAATATAAACTATGTTATTCAAGACCATGCCAACTATCCAGGAACTGGTGGAGCTGTTATGAATATCACACCAAAATATCCTAAAGTATTAGTTCTAAATGGTGATATGCCTTTAATTCAATCAAGTGAATTAGAAAAATTCGATATCGACGCAACTATTGTAATGTCTGTTTTAGAACTTGATAGTGCTGATGGATATGGAAGAGTTATTATTGAAAATGGAAATGTTAAAAAAATAGTCGAGCAAAAAGATGCAAATGAACAAGAACTAAAAGTTACAACTGCAAATGCAGGAATTTATCAATTTGAAACAAAATTCTTACTTGAAAATTTAGCAAAATTAAATAATAACAATGCTCAAAAAGAGTATTACATAACAGACTTAATAGAAATGGCAATAGAGCAAGGAAAAGTTTTAAAACCACTTGCTGTTAATGTTGAAAACTTCAAAGGTGTTAACTCAAAAGTAGAATTAGCAGATGCTGAAGTAATTCACCAAAATAGAATAAAAAAAGAGTTCTTAAAAGCTGGTGTTATTATGAGATTACCTGATACTATTTACATAGAAGAGGGTGTAGAAATTGAGGGTGAAAGTATTATTGAAAATGGTGTTTCTCTTTTAGGTAACTCAAAAATCATAAATTCACATATCAAAACAAATTCTGTTGTTGAAGACTCAATTGTAAGAGATAGTGATGTTGGTCCAATGGGAAGAATAAGACCTGGAAGTGATTTAAATAAAACACATATTGGAAACTTTGTAGAAACCAAAAAAGCTATTTTAAATGGTGTAAAAGCAGGTCATTTATCATATCTTGGAGATTGTACAATAGATGAAGGAACAAACATAGGTTGTGGAACAATAACTTGTAATTATGATGGTGTGAATAAACATCAAACAATTATTGGTAAAAATGTATTTGTTGGAAGCGATACTCAATTTGTGGCACCTGTAAATATAGAAGATGATGTTTTAATTGGAGCTGGTTCAACTGTAACTGGAAATGTGAAAAAAGGTCAATTGTTTCTAACACGTGCAAAAGCTAAAACTATTGATGCTTACTTTTACAAACATTTTTCAAGTAAAAAAAAGTAGAAAAATATGTTACTAAAAAATAAAAAGATATTAGTAGGAGTAAGTGGTTCAATCGCCATTTATAAAGCCTTAGAGCTTATAAGACTTTATATAAAAGCAGGTGCCATTGTAAGAGTTATTATGACAGATGGTGCAAAAAAATTTATAAATCCAATTACTTTTGAAGCAATATCTCAAAACAAAGTATTATGTGAAGATAGTGAAAATTGGGATAAAAGCCAAGATTATAATCATATTGATATTGGAAAATGGTCTGATATCTTTGTAATTGCCCCTGCTAGTGCAAACACAATAAATAGATTGTCAAATGGTTTAGGTGATAATTTACTTTTACAAACAGCTTTGGCATATCCTAGAATGAAATTAATAGCACCAGCAGCCAATACAAACATGCTAAAAAATCCAATTACACAAGCAAGCTTAAAAATGCTAAAACTTTGTAATTATGAGATTATTTCATCTGTTACTAAAGAGTTAGTTTGTAAAGATGTTGGTGATGGTGCAATGGCAGAACCCCAAGATATCTTTGATGCAACTTGTAAAGAACTTTTAAAAGAAGAGTATTGGGTAAATAGAAAAGTAGTATTAAGTGGTGGTGGAACTATTGAAAAAATTGATGATGTTAGATATCTATCAAACTTCTCATCAGGGAAAATGGCTTCATCATTGGCTAGAGCTTTATACTATAAAGGTGCAGATGTTTGTTTAGTAAGCACTAGAGGTTATGAGAACTTACCTGCAAGTATTCATCTAATAAAAGTTGAAAGCTCATCTGAAATGTATGAATATTTAGTTGATTCAATAAGAGTTGCTAAAAAAGGTGTTTTAACAAAACCTACTTTAATGGATAGTTCAAGCCCAACATTGATATTAAAAAAACCATATTTATTTATGGTAGCAGCAGTTAGTGATTATGTTCCATCTTTTCCACAAGAGGGCAAACTAAAAAAAGACCTAATTGGAACTTCATGGAACTTAGAGTTAAAACAAAATATGGATATTTTAAAATCTCTTGATAAAGAAGGATTAATTTCTATTGGATTTAAAGCTGAAATGGATGAAAACCTAGCATCTTCTAATGCTACAACTATGCTTGAGAAAAAAAATCTTGATGGGGTTTGCTTAAATATTATAAATGAAGAAAATAGTTTTGGAAGTGATAATAATAGTATAGAACTAATTTTAAAAAATAACTCTTATGAATTTAAAGGTTCAAAACTAGATATTTCATTAGATATTTTAGCAAAATTGAAAGTAGAGTTTAACGAGTATGAGTGATTTACGAATACCTGAACATATTGCTATGATTATGGATGGAAATGGAAGATGGGCCAAAGAAAGAGGCTTAAAACGAACAGCAGGTCATAAAAAAGGTGCTGAGGTTGTACGTGAAATAACTACATATTGTGCAAAAATTGGAATAAAGTATTTGACTTTATATGCTTTTTCAACAGAAAATTGGAAAAGACCAAAATTAGAAGTTGAATATCTTATGAAGCTTTTAGAAAAATATTTAAAAGAAGAACTAGAAGTTTATTTAGAAAATAATATTAAATTTAGAGCTATTGGAGATTTATCAAAATTTTCAAAATCTTTACAAAATAGAATATTAAAAACACAAGAAGCAACTTCTTCTTGTACTGGACTTACTCAAGTTTTAGCACTAAATTATGGTTCAAAAGATGAAATAATAAGAGCCATAAAAAAGTTAAATGAAAAAGGTCTTGAAGTAAGTGAAGAAAATTTAGAAACATGCCTTGATACAGCTGGAATTCCCCCTGTTGATATTATGATAAGAACAAGTGGAGAAGTGCGACTTTCAAACTATTTATTATGGCAAAATGCTTATGCTGAGATGTTTTTTATACAAACTTATTGGCCTGATTTTACGAAATCTGAACTTGATGATATTATAAGTGACTTTTCAAAAAGAGAGCGAAGATTTGGAGCTGTTTAGTTTTATTTTTGGAGCTTGTATTGGTTCATTTTTAAATGTATTAATTTTAAAGCTTCCCCTTGGTGAATCACTACTTTCAAATAAAAGAAGTAAATGCCCTTCTTGTGGTCATTTGATTTACTGGTATCATAATATTCCTATTTTTTCTTATTTATTTTTAAAAGCAAAATGCTCTTATTGTGGTGTTAAAATTTCATTTCAATACTTTTTAGTAGAAAGTATAAGTGCTGCTTTAACACTATTTTTGTTTTTAAAAATAGGATTAAGTTTTGAGTTTGTTTTTATGTGTTTATTATCTTATGTTTTAATAGTTTTATCTTTTATTGATTTAAAATATAAGGCAGCTCCCGATTATTTACTTTTAATAGCTTTAGTTTTATCTTTTTTTGCTACAAGTTTTTCTCTTTTTGAATCTTTTAAAAATGCATTTTTATTTTCAGGGGCACTTGTTTTACTTAATTTTGTAATAACTTTTTATATACAAAACATAAAAGCAAGAATATTAAAAAATGAAACTTTAAAAACCCAAGAAGCTTTAGGTGAGGGGGATATTCCTATTATTGCAATGATGGGGGTTATTCTTGGACTAAGCTCTGGAGTAATTGGGATATTTTTAGCTGCTTTTTTTGCTATAATACCTTCAATTTATTCAAATATAGTAAAAAAAGATATTCAAACACCATTTATTCCTTATTTAGTTTTAGGATTTTACGTGGAATACTTTTTTAAATTAGAAACATTTACAAAGGCCTTTTATTGAAATTAAATCATTATTTATATTCTCAGTTTGCAATTACTTTTTTTCCCATTTTTTTAGGATTATTTTTTATTACATCTATTGTTTTTTTAGTAAAAATCGCATCATTAACTTCAGTTATTACTATAAATTTCTTTGAATTATTTAGACTTTTTGCTTATGTTGTACCACAAATCATATTTTATACTATGCCTATTTCATTTTTTTTATCAATGGTTATTACCCTTGCAAAATTAGCAGGTGAGTATGAATTAACAGTTATCACATCATTTGGTTTAAATCCTGTAAATGTTTTAAAGATATTTTTACCTCTTACTTTACTTTTATCTGCTTTATTATTAGTGGTATCTGTGGGTTTAATTCCTAAAACAAAGTTCTTAACAAAACAATTTTTAGAAACAAAGAAAAAAGAAGCAAATTTTAATATAAAAGCCAGTGAATTTGGACAAAAATTTGGAGATTGGTTAATTTATATAAATGATAAAAATGATAAAACTTATTATGATGTAAAACTATTTAAAACAGAAGAAAAAAAAGATCAATTTATTATTAGTAAAACAGCTGTTTTAGATAATGACAAAGGTAATTTAAGTTTTAAATTAATTGATGGAAAAGCTTTTATTATGGATGAAAAAGAGTTAAATCAAATTGATTATAAATCTATGTATATCAATGATTCTATTGCAGATGCTAAAATAGGTGTTTTTACAGATAGTTATAGTTATTGGAGAGATAATATTAAAAAGAATATTGATATTGATGATTTAACATTTTTTATTTTAACATCATTATTTCCTTTGATTTCACTATTTTTAGTGATTACTTTTGGATATTTTAATCCAAGATATGAAAAAAATAGAGCAGTGTTTTTCTCTTTAGTTGCAGTTGTTTCATATTATGTTTTAATAAAAATCATTGGAGATAAAATTTTATTGCATGCCTTATATGTTATTCCAATAGTATGGATAATTGGTACTTATACTTTATATTCTCAAACTATAAAAAAAGAGTATTAGTTTTAATGAATTTAAAATTTGTAATTGCCTATGATGGAAGTTTATTTCAAGGAAGTCAAAAGCAACCAAATGGTTTAACCGTTGAAAATAAACTCTTATTTGCATTTAAAAGAATAAACATAGATACAAATATAGTTTTAAGTGGACGAACTGATAAAGAAGTACACGCTACAGGGCAAGTTTTTAACTGTATTGTTCCTGATTTTTGGGATGATTTCCCTAAATTAAAAGAAGTATTAAATAGAAATCTTCCAAGTTCTATAAAAATAAATAAAATCTCAAAAGTTAATGATGATTTTCACTCAAGATTTCATGCTAAAAAAAGAGTTTATAGATATATTATCACTACAAAACCCACAAATCCTTTTAATGATAAATTTATTACCTATGTACAAAATGTAAATGAAGAGCTAATAAAAACTGCAATAAAAGAGTTTGTAGGTATTTTTGATTTTAAATATTTCCATAAAACAGGAAGTGATAAAGAGCTTACAACAAGAGAAGTGTTTGATACTCTTTTTTATAAATATAAAGATATATATGTATTTAAATTTACAGCAAACTCTTATTTGCGTTCTCAAATTAGATTAATGGTAGGATTTTTATTAGCAATAAATGATAATAAACAAACTATTGAAAATTTAAAAAAACAGCTAAGATTAGAAATGCACTCATTCAAACTTCCAGCAAAGGCAAATGGGCTTTATTTAGCAAAAATAAAATATTAAAGGTATTAAATGTTTTTTAATAAGAAGAAATTTTACACTCTTTTGGATATAAAAAATCAAATTGTTTTTACACCTTTAATATTTATATTTCTACTTTCTATCCTTGTATTCACTTCAATCTATTTCTTTTTAGAGTATGAAAAGAAAAATAAACTTGATAATTTAATTCAAAGCGAAAATTTTTATAAAAATGATGTATTAAAAAATTATATTGCAAGTATAAAATATAATACAAGTACAAGCTTTGATGATATAGAAAATGACCTAGGTAATTATATATACGAAATAATAGGTTTTATAAAAGCTAAAATGACAGTAAATAATGAATTTGATATCGAACTATTAAAACCCCATTTAAAACAAATAGAATCAGCTAATAAAATAAAATTTTTACTTTTTGACACAAGAGATTATTCTGTTTTATTTGGTGATGAGATTTTGGAAAATCTTATCGAGCTTACCAATTCTGAAAATAAAACAGATAAATTTAAAAAATATATGTTAAGAAATATAAAATATATTGGTGATAATAACCTTATGTATAGTATTGATAAT
>CBFHMY010000077.1:0-10432 GCA_965657055.1 uncultured Aliarcobacter sp.
CTTAATAAAGGATTAAAAATGATAAACTGGAAAAATATTAAGTTAGATTTAATAAAATTCTTAAAAGATGAAGTTGAAAAAACTGGATTAAAAAAAGTTACTCTTGGCCTTTCTGGTGGTTTAGATTCAGCTGTTGTTGCAATTTTATGTAAAGAAGCCTTCGGTGATAATTTAAATTGTGTTTTAATGCCTTCACAATTTTCATCACAAAGTTCAACAGATCACGCCATTGAAGTTTGTGAAAAGTTTAACATCAAATATGAAATTATTTCAATAGAACCAATGGTAAGTGGTTTTATAAAAAATATGGATAGTGATAAATTAAGAATTGGTAACTTTTCTGCAAGAATGAGAATGTCTGTATTATATGATGTATCTTCAAGGGAAAAATCAATAGTAGTTGGAACTTCAAATAGAAGTGAAATCCTTTTAGGTTATGGAACAATTTTTGGAGATATTGCATGTGCTATAAATCCAATAGGTCAAATATATAAAAGTGATGAGTTTGAATTTGCAAGATTATTAGGTGTTCCTGAATCTATTTTAAATAAAGCTCCAAGTGCCGATTTATGGGAAGGTCAAAGTGATGAAGAAGAACTAGGTCACTCTTATAAAGAAATGGATGATTTATTAAAAGCAATGATTGATGAAAAAAAATCTAAAGAAGAACTAGTAAATTTAGGTTTTGAAGAAGCATTTATTAACAAAATAGATTATAGAGTAAAATCAAATGCATTTAAGGGTAAATTACCTGTAATAGCAAATATTAGGTGGAATTAATGGCAAGTAAAAATATAGCAATATACAAAGCAAGTACTGATAATGAAGAATTAAATCAAATTAGATCTGTTTTAGAATCTAAAAATGATTTATCAAAAGTTTTAGAGTTTGAAGAAAGTATGAGAAATTTTATAGGTGCTAAGTATGCAGTTGCAACTGCTACTTCAACTGCTGCTATTCATTTAGCATTAAGTGCAATTAAACTTAAAAGGGGTGATAAGATTTTAATGTCTGTAAACTCTTTTGTTAATTTACCTGAAGTTGTAAGACATTTTGATGCTGAACCTATTTTTATTGATATTAATATGGAAGATATGAATATAGATATTAATAAGTTTGAAGAAGCATTAGCTTCAAATGATTCAAAAAAATTAAGAGGTGCTATTATTACTTTTGTAGCAGGTCAAGCTCCTGATTTAGATAGAATTTATGATATTGCAAAAAGATATGGAATTATTTTAATTGAAGATTGTAGATCTAGTTTAGGTGGAACTTATAAGGGTAAAAAAATAGGAAATCTAAGAGCTGATATGACTATTTTTTCAACAAATCCATCAAACTCTAAATATGCAATTTCTAGATCTGGAGTTATTGTTACCAATAATGAAGATATCGCAAATAGAGCAAAACTTTTAAGAACACATGCACTTACAACAACTTATGATAGTTATGGAAATTTAGATTATGTATATGATGTTGTTGATATTGGTCATAAATATGATTTATCAGAACTTGATGCAGCTTATGCTCTAGCACAATTAAATAAGACAGAAAAATTTATAAAAAGAAGAAAAGAAATAGCAAAACTTTACTCTAAAAGATTAACAGGCGTAAAACACATTACAATTCCTTCACATAATGATGAGCATTTGTTTACACACTTTATAATAAAAGTTTCAAGAAATAGAGATGCTTTTGCAAGGGCTTTAAAAGAAAGAGGTGTTTCTACAGGACTTAACTATATTCCTTTACATCTTTTATCTTATTATAAAACAAAATATTCTATTAAAATTACAGCATTTTCAAATGCTTTAAATAACTATCAACAAATACTTTCACTACCAATATATGCTAGTTTAAGTGATGAAGATGTTAATTATGTTTGTGATCAAGTAATTGATGTTGCATCTGAGTGGATATAAATCAACTTGAAACAAAAACTATATTTATGGATTGAAGATTATCTCTTCTTTCCAAATAGCTTCCAAAGAATAATCTCTTTTTTACTTCTTCCCTTAACTTTTATTTATATGTTAATTATCCTAATTAAACGTGCAATGGCAAAAGAAATAGAGTTTGGAATACCAATTGTTTCAGTTGGAAATATAATAGTAGGTGGAAGTGGAAAAACACCAATTACTATAAAACTAGCATCAAAGTATGAAAATGCATGTGTAATTTTAAGAGGTTATGGACGAACTTCAAAAGGTTTATTTATAGTCTCACAAAGTGGTAAAATTTTAGTAGATGTAAAAACAAGTGGAGATGAAGCTATGCTTTTAGCAAACTCTTTACCAAAAGCTACGATTATAGTTAGTGAAAATAGAATAAAAGCTATTTTAAAAGCAAAAGAGCTTGGATGTAGAATAATTTTTTTAGATGATGGATTTTCAAAATATCAAATATCAAAATTCAATATTTTATTGCGACCAAAAGATGAACCTACAAATATCTTTTGTTTGCCAAGTGGTGGATATAGAGAGCCAAAAGGTTTTTATGCCCAAGCTAATATTGAACTTCTTGAAGGAAGTGATTTTAAAAGAGTAATTACCATAAAAAAAGATGGTCTTGAAAAAGAAATTCCTTCTAAAACAGTTTTAATAACAGCTATTTCAAAACCTAAAAGATTATTAGAGTATTTGCCAAAAAATATAAAAATGATTTCTTTTCCTGATCATTATGATTTTACAAATGAAGATATAAAAGATATTCAAGAAAAATATAAAGATTACTCTTTTTTAACCACTGGAAAAGATTTTGTAAAATTAGAAAAGTTTAATCTAAAAAATCTTTATCTAATGGATTTAGATATAAAAATTGATAATAAAGTTGATTTTTCTTTGATGAATGAATATATAGATAGTTTTAATAAAGGAGTTTAAAATGACAGGTTTATTATTGTCTTCATTTTTAATGATATTTGTAATTTTTACTTTTGTTTTGTATATTTATATTTTAATTGATATTCTAAAACATGAATTTACCGGTTATAATAAAATTATTTGGATTCTTGTTCTTATCTTTTTCCCAGTTTTGGGTGCATTTTTATATTTGATTTTTGGAAGATCCCAAAGAATAAAGTAGCAAAAAAGCTACTTTATAATTAAATTGTTTTAGAAAATCTTCTTTTATCTTCTGGGATATTATTTAAATATGCGTCAAATGGCATACAAATATTTCTAATAAGCATAGTTCCCGTTTGAGATACTTCTATTTTTTCATCAGTAATTGTTATTAGTTCTGCTTCTTCGAACTCTTTTAGAGCTTCTAAGGCATCAGAGAAGTACTCTTTAAAGTTTATATTAAACTCTTGTTCAACTCTTGTTATATTTAAAGAGAAATTACTCATTAATTCCATAATTACAAATTGTCTTAATTGGTCATCTAAAGATAATCTATAACCTTTGAATACAGGTAAATCTCCATTATCTAAAGCTTTTTCCCACTCATCTAATTCTTTGAAGTTTTGAGCATAATAATCAACTCCATTTCCAATAGATGTAAGTCCAATTCCTATTAAATCAGCTCCACCTTTAGTTGTATAACCTTGGAAGTTTCTATGCAATTCACCTTTTGAAATAGCTTTAAATAGCTCATCTTCTGGTTTTGCAAAGTGATCCATTCCAACCATTTTATAACCATTTGATGTAAAGAAATCTATTGTATCTTTTAGCATCTCTAGTTTTTCTTTAGGTTTTGGAAAAGTTGTTTCATCAAACTTTCTCATAGTTTTCATAAGCCAAGGAACATGAGCATAATTAAATACTGCAAATCTATCAGTATCTAAAGTTATCATTTTTTCTAAAGTCTTTTTAAAACTCTCTCTTGTTTGGTGTGGAAGACCATATATTAAATCTGTATTTACAGAATGAATTCCAGCATCTCTTGCTATTTTAATTACATTTTGAGTTAATTCAAATGGTTGAATTCTATGTATTGTTTTTTGTACAGTTTCATCTAAATCTTGAACTCCAAAGCTAAGTCTATTACAACCACCAGCTTTTAAAACGTCCATATGCTCTTTTGTAAAGTGTCTTGGATCTACTTCACATGAAACTTCAGCATCAGTAGCAAAATTTGGAAAAATTTCTTTTACTGCATTAATTACAACTTCAAGTTGAGCAGGGGAGAAAAATGTTGGTGTTCCTCCACCAAAATGCATTTGAGTTACAACTCTTTGTGTATTTAGATGATTTTTTAAAATATTTAATTCTTTTTTTAAATATTCAATATATGATACTTTTTTATCTTCTTTTGAAGTAAAAATTGTATTACATCCACAAAAATAACATGCACTTCTACAAAAAGGCATATGAATGTATAAAGATATTGCTCTATCATCACTTTGATTTTTGTAATACTCTTTTAGATCTTCTTGTGTAAAAGTTTCACTAAACTCAGGCGCTGTTGGATATGAAGTATATCTAGGGCCAGGTCTTGAATACTTTTCAAATTTTTTAAAATCTATCATTTATTTTTCATCTCTTTTTCTATCTAACCAAACCATTACACCTTTTTGTGCATGTAATCTGTTTTCTGCTTCTTCAAAAATTAAACTTTGAGAGCCTTCCATAACTTCTTCACTAACTTCATAACCTCTATAAGCAGGTAAACAATGTAAGAAAATTGCTTTTGTTTGTGCTAGTTTCATCATGTTTGAATCAACAATATATCCATCAAAGTCTTTTAATCTTTTCTCTTTTTCAGACTCTTGCCCCATAGATACCCATGTATCAGTTGTAACAACAGTAGAACCAGCAATTGCCTCTTTTGGATCATTTGTTATAGTGATTTTTGCACCACTTAGTTTTGCCATCTCAAGAGCATTTGCTAAAATATTAGCATCTACTTCATAACCTTTAGGTGTTGCAATTCTAAGTTCAAAACCAAGTTTTGCAGCCATATTAAGCCATGAATGTGCCATATTGTTTCCATCACCAACATATGCAGCAACTAAATCTTTATCAAGACCTGCTTCTTGTATAGTCATATAATCAGCCATTAATTGAACTGGATGGAATTCATTTGTTAAACCATTTATTACAGGAACTTTTGAATATTTTGCAAATTCTTCTATTTTAGTATGTTCAAAAGTTCTAATCATTACCATATCAACCATTCTTGTAATTACTCTTGAAGTATCGCTCATAGGCTCACCTCGTCCTAATTGAATATCATTTGATGATAGAAATAAACCAATACCGCCTAACTGATAAATACCTGTTTCAAAAGATACTCTAGTTCTTGTTGAGCTTTTCTCAAAAATCATTCCTAATGTTTGATTAGGCATGTATTTTTTAAACTCTTTTGCTTTAGTTTCAGTTTTGATTTGTTTCGCAAGTTCTAGTATTTCTAAAATTTCATTTTTAGAATAGTCTGCTAATGTTAAGAAATGTCTCATCTTATTTCCTCTGTAAATTAATAAAAACAAACATTCTATTTAATTTAACTTTATAAATACTTAAAATGGATAGTTTTATTATATTTATTTTAGTCATTTTTAATTAATTCTTTTTTATAAATATCTACAAAAGCCCATTTTATGACACTTTTGTGACAAATACACTCATTATTTATTAAGAAAATCTCTCCTACAATTACAAAATCTTTAAAAAGGAAGTATAAATGATTGATAATATATTAAAAAGAGATGGTACAAAACAAAAATTTGAATCATTCAAAATAGAAGACGCAATAAAAAAAGCATTTAAAAGTGTAAATATTCAATATGATATTTCTATATTTTTTAATGTTTTGTTTGAAATAAAACAAAAAAGATTAGTAGCTGTTGAAGATATACAAGATATTATAGAAAAAGAGTTATTTAAAGCAAGATATTTTGATGTTATGAAATCATTTATTTTATATAGACATTTACATAAAATGCAAAGAGAACAAGTATTACAAATCGCAAGTGATACAACATATATTAATTCAACACAAACTATTCAAGAGTATATAAATGGAAATGATTGGAGAATAAAAGCTAATTCAAATACAGGTTATTCTCATGCAGGGCTTATAAACAATAGTGCAGGAAAAGTAATAGCAAACTATTGGCTTGATAAGGTTTACTCAAAAGAAGAGGGCTATGCCCATAGAAATGCTGATTATCATATTCATGATTTAGATTGTTTAAGTGGATATTGTGCAGGTTGGAGCTTAAGAGTTTTATTAGATGAAGGATTTAATGGTGTAAGAGGAAGGGTAGAAAGTACAGCCCCAAATCATTTTAGAGAAGCATTAGGACAAATGGCAAATTTTTTAGGAATATTACAAAGTGAGTGGGCTGGTGCTCAAGCTTTTAGTAGTTTTGATACTTATCTAGCTCCTTATGTTTTCAAAGACAATTTATCTTATAGTGAAATAAAAAAAGCTGTTAGATCTTTTATCTACAATTTAAATGTTCCTGCTCGTTGGGGACAAAGCCCTTTTACAAATATTACTATTGATTGGACAGTTCCAACTGATTTAAAAGATCAAATTCCAACAAGAAATCAAAAACATCTTTTAAAAGATTTTGTAAATGATGAGTTATTAGAAAAAATAAAAGAAAAAGGTTATAACTCTTTTGAAGACTTAACATATAAAGATTTCCAAAAGCAGATGAATCAAATAAATAAAGCCTATTATGAAATTATGACTCAAGGTGATAAAACAGGGCAACCTTTTACTTTTCCAATTCCTACAGTAAATATAACTGAAGATTTTGACTGGTATGGTGAGAATACTGATATTCTATTTGAAAATACAGCAAAAATAGGAAGTTCATATTTTCAAAATTTTATAGGTAGTCAATATGAAAAAGATGAAAATGGTAATTTAGTTCCGAATGAAAAAGCCTATAAACCAGGGCATGTAAGATCTATGTGTTGTAGACTACAACTTGATTTAAGAGAACTTCTAAAACGTGGAGGAGGTCTTTTTGGTAGTGCTGAGATGACGGGAAGTATTGGAGTAGTTACAATCAATATGGCAAGACTTGGATATTTATATAAAAATGATTTAAATGGATTACTTTTAAGACTTGAAGAGCTTATGGACTTAGCCAAATCAACACTAGAAAAAAAGAGGGTATTTGTACAAGATATGTATGAAAGAGGACTTTTTCCTTATACAAAAAGGTATTTACCAAGCTTTAACAACCATTTTTCAACTATTGGTGTAAATGGAATGAATGAAATGATAAAAAACTATTTCGGAGAAAATATTGATATATCTACAACAGTTGGTAATAATTTTTGTATAGAAATATTAGATTTTATGAGAGAAAAAATGATTAAGTTCCAAGAAAAAACTGGAAATTTATACAATCTTGAAGCAACACCAGCAGAAGGGACAACTTATAGATTTGCAAAAGAAGATAAGAAAAGATACAAAGATATTATTCAAGCAGGTAAGGATAGAAATATCTATTATACAAACTCTTCACAGCTTCCTGTTGATTATACAGATGACCCATTTGAAGCACTATCTTTGCAAGATGAACTACAATGTAAATATACAGGAGGAACAGTTTTACACTTATACATGAATGAAAGAATATCTTCGATAGATGCTTGTAGAAAGTTTGTAAAAAATACAATTACAAATTTTAAATTACCCTATATTACAGTGACACCACTGTTTTCTGTTTGCGAGATTCATGGTTACTTACATGGTGAACATGAGTATTGCCCAAAATGTGATGAAGAAATCTTAGAAAAGGAAATAAAAAATGATGAAAAAACAAGAATTGCTTGAAAGAAATAGTGAGAAAAGAACAAAGTGTATGGTATATACTAGGGTTATGGGTTACCATAGACCAGTTGAAAGTTTTAATATAGGAAAAAAAGGTGAGCACAATCAAAGAATTAAATTCATTGAATCAAAAGATTGTATATAATATTACAAAATTTACAACAACAGATTATGTGGGACACTTGTCTTGCATAATTTGGTTTGTATCTTGCAATTTTAGATGTTTGTATTGTTATAATGATACTATAGTTTATACAAAAGAAGGAAATTACACTCAAAATGAAATTCTTGATTTTCTAAAAACAAGAGTTGGACTTCTTGATTCTGTAGTTTTATCAGGTGGAGAAGCAACACTTCATAATGTTATACCAATTTGCAAAGAGATAAAAAAATTAGGTTTAAAAATAAAACTTGATACAAATGCTACAAATTTACCACAAATAAAAAAGCTTATTGAATTACATTTATTGGATTATATTGCTATTGATTTTAAAGCACCAAAGTATAAATTTAAAGAAATAGTAGGTATTAATATGTATGATAATACTATTAAGACTATACAATACCTTATAAATATAGATTTTACTTTCGAATTGAGAACTACAATAAACAAATCTTTGTTGGATGAAAATGATATAAATAGTATGATAAAAACTATTTCAGATCTAGGATATAAAAATACCTATTATTTACAAAATTTTTTAGAAACCTCATCAAATATTGGAAATGTTTCTAAATCTTCTAATATAGATAAAAATAAAATAAATGCTCAGAACTTAAGTATCCAATATAGAAATTAAATATCCTTGAGCAGATAT
Organism: uncultured Aliarcobacter sp.; assembly: GCA_965657055.1. GTDB lineage: Bacteria > Campylobacterota > Campylobacteria > Campylobacterales > Arcobacteraceae > Aliarcobacter. The sequence continues at coordinate 8,559 of CBFHMY010000077.1, forward strand.
ATTTTCTATTAAATTTTTTGATGTTTTTAATCTAAGTCTTTTTATAAAAGTTCTTAATCTCTCATCATTTACCTCTTCATTCCAAAGCATTTCTTTAATATATTGATTATTTACTATTGTATTTTTATTTTTTATAAGTAAAAAAAGAAACTCTTTTTCTCTTTTTGTTAAAACTATCAAAGAATTATTTTTGTATAAAGACATAGTATTATTATCAAAAATAAAATTCTCTTTTAATAAAACCTGTTTTTGCTTATGCAAATTTGGAGCGATTTTATTTATATGCTCTATTACCTCATCTGGATCAAAAGGTTTAATAAAATACTTACTAATCCCCACATCTATAGCTTTTAGAAGCTTTTCTTTATCAGAATGAGCACTTAAAATAATAATAGGAATAAAACTATCCAATTCTTTTATCTTAATAGTCATATCTAATCCATCACATAAGGGCATCATAATATCAGTTATTATGATGTCAGGCTTAAATGTTTTAAATTTTTTTAAACCTTCATTTCCATCTTTAGCAATAATCACAGAAAAAAAATGATCAGATATAGCATCTTTTAAAAGCTGTGCAAGTCTTTTTTCATCTTCAACAATAAGGATTTTCAAGGTTTTTAATAGTTCGTAATTCATGTTTGTTCCATATATATTATTTATAAAACTAGTTTTATAGTAAAAATAGAGCCATTTTTTGTATTTCTATGACTTAATTGTCCATCTAAACTTTTTTCTATAATCATTTTAGACATAAAAAGACCAAGTCCTGTTCCTTGGGATTTATGTTTTGTTGTGAAGTAGGGATCAAAGATTTTATCAATATTGTCTTTACTTATTCCCCCTGCATTATCTTTTATTTCAAGTAGGGCATATTTTTTATCTAAAATATGCTCTTCTTTTAGTGTAATTATAATAGTTCTATTTGTTATATCGTTTTGAATAAATGCATCTTTTGAGTTTTGAATTAGATTTATGATTACTTGTGAAAGCTCGTTTGATACGCCAATTACTTTATAATTATTTGGAACATCTATTTGAATATGAATGTTTTCTAATTCTATTATTTTTCTCAAAATTATCAAAGCTTCATTTATTGCATCTTTTATTTCAAAACTCTTTTTCTCTTTTTGTGGATTAAAAAAGTTTGTAAAATCATCAATTGTTGAAGACATACTTGAAATCAAAATTTTACTCTCTTTGTATAATTCATCTACTTTTTTCTCATTATTATTTATAGAAGCTTTTTTCATATTAAAAAGTGTAAGATTAAGCTCCGTTAGAGGCTGTCTCCATTGGTGGGCTATATTTGCTAACATTTGTCCAAGACTTGCCATTCTTGATTGCCAAAAAAGAAGTTTTTGTTTTTCTTCATTTTTATTGATCTCTTCTTGAACTCTTTGCTCTAAAGTTTTATTTAATTCTTTTAACTGCTTTGTTTGCTCTTTTACTTTTTGTTCTAAATTTTGATTTAACTGCTCAAGCTCTTTTTCTTTTTGTTCAAGGCTTTTTTTGAGTTCAACTTCAGCAGTTACATCGTACCTAATTGCAATAAATTCAATTATATTTCCATTTTTATCCAGTATTGGAGTAATTGTAGTATTTAAATAAACAGTAGAACCATTTTTTGACAGATTTTTAACAGTTGCTTTAAAAGGTTTTTTTGAAAGTATTGTTTGCCATAAATCTTCAAAGTTTGAAGTAGCAACCTCTGGATGTCTTACGATATTGTGATTTTGACCAATTAGTTCATCATAAGAGTATCCAGAAATTTTGCAAAACTCATCATTTACAAAAGTAATAATTCCATTTGTATCAGTTTTTGATACTATATTTGAATTTTCAATTGCTTCTTGATAAGGATTGCTCATTAT